>CADBOU010000113.1 GCA_902796355.1 uncultured Lachnospiraceae bacterium | reverse complement strand
TTTATGGCACAGCAGCATTATCTGGGCGATGTCAACGGACAGATTGAAGAAGTCTTTGCAGGAGAAAATGTCATCAAGGCATTTAACAGGGAAGAGGAAAGCATTGCGGCATTTGAAGTGTCTAATGATAAACTGTATGAAAGCGCGTGGAAATCCCAGTCGATCTCCGGCATTATGATGCCTCTGATGATGGTCATCGGACATCTGGGGTATGTCATTGTTGCGGTTCTGGGTAGTTTCTTTGTGGTGTCAGGGGCCATTCAGGTCGGTGACATTCAAGCTCTGCTCCAATATGTGCGCAGCTTTTCACAGCCAATACAGCAAATCGGGCAGGTTCTGTCTATGATGCAGCTTGCGACTGCGGCATCAGAGAGGGTGTTTGAGTTCCTTGATCTGCCGGAGGAAGATCAAATAGAAAAATCTCCGGCTGATCCGGACAGTCTGTCAGGAAATGTCTGTTTTAACCATGTTCGTTTTGGATATGATGCAGACAAACCAATCATCCATGACTTCTCCGCTGATATCAGAAACGGTCAGAAGGTTGCGATCGTGGGGCCGACCGGAGCCGGAAAGACAACGATGGTTAAGCTGTTGATGCGCTTTTACGATGTGCAGGACGGGAGCATTACGATTGATGGCATAGACGTCCGGCAGTTTAACAGACAGGAATTGCGCTCAATGCTGGGAATGGTGCTGCAGGATACGTGGCTGTTTTCAGGTTCAATCATGGAGAATATCAGATATGGTAAACTGGATGCCGATGACGGGGAAGTCAGGGCAGCTGCTAAGGCCGCACATGTGGATCATTTCATTATGCAGCAGCCTGACGGATACAACGCTGTGATTAATGAAGAGATGACAAACATCTCGCAGGGACAAAAACAGTTGTTAACGATTGCCAGAGCGATTCTGGCTGACAATAAGATTCTGATATTGGATGAGGCGACATCATCCGTTGACACATGGACAGAAGTACAGATTCAAAAGGCAATGGATCGTCTGATGGAAGGACGGACCAGTTTTGTGATCGCGCATCGTCTTTCTACGATACGGGATGCGGATCTGATATTAGTTATGAATCATGGAGATATCGTAGAGCAGGGAAGTCATGAAGATCTTCTTGCTGCCGGCGGGTTTTATGCGGATTTGTATAACAGTCAATTTGAACCTGAAACCGTATAAGAGAGGCTAACTCCTTAATGTAAAAGAGAATTTACGAAAACAGAAGCGAAAAGAAATAAAAAAGCATCCAAGTGTCAGAATATTTTGACAATTAAGCACATAAATCCTGTGGATTCGTTGATAAAACTGTTGATAAGTCCTAATATTTCACGATGTATTCGACTTATCCACATTTATTAGAAATAATGATGAATCAACATCTTCGAAAAATTATTTAAAATGTCAGATAATTTAATTGTAAAACGCGATAAATTCGTTTGTATGTTGGAATATTTATTCGTTGCATAGTGTGTTTTCAAACAAGAAAGGGTTTGATTGTATAAACGAATGAGTCTGATTAGAAATAATATTGTTTCTTTTTTGAAGCGCAAAACCTTTTGTTTTGATTTCTGATTTTTACTGTTGCATTCGCAGATTCTCTGTGGTACAATAGCAGAGCTGTGAAAAAACAAGACACTGTTTTAATGAGGTGATAAAGATGAGAGAAGGAATTCATCCGGAATATCATGAAGCAACTGTAACATGCAACTGCGGTAATACATTTACGACCAGATCTACGGCTGACAGTATTCACGTTGAGATCTGCTCCAAATGTCATCCTTTCTATACCGGGCAGCAGAAAGCAAGCCAGGCCAGAGGCCGCGTTGACAAGTTCAACAAGAAGTATGGTTTTACTTCATAATGTTGTTTTCTTAAGTTTAGATGATGGTGGGGTTAAAGCCGGTTGGCTTTAACCCTTTTTTCAAATCTGCCGGCATACAACTGAGGCAGTTCTTTGTGGAGAGTCAAGATGAAGTATTCAGGAATAGGCGGACAAGCTGTACTAGAAGGGGTCATGATGCGTAATCAGGACAGCTATGCTGTTTCCTGCCGGACATCTGACGGCTTGATTGTGACGCGCACGCACACGGTTGGCAGACAGCTTTCAAAACCATTTCAATCGATTCCGTTATTGCGTGGTTTTTTTGCGTTCATAGACTCTCTCGTCATGGGAATTAAAGTCCTGAACGAGTCATCTGACATTTATCTGCAGAGTGAAGAGAGCGGGGCCGGGCAGAACAGCGGACCATTGAGCACGATTGTAACAGTCATCTCTTTTGCACTGGGACTGATTCTGGCTTTTGCGCTCTTTACGGTTCTGCCTTCTGTTTTGGCCAGTTTGTTTCCCGGCATTAACCATCACTATACCCTGCGGGCTGTGATTGAAGGAGCTGGCAGACTGATTGTTTTTATTGCCTACTTGTTGTTGATATCGCGCATGAAGGATATCCAGAGAGTGTTCAGATATCATGGTGCGGAGCATAAAAGCATCAATTGTGTTGAGGCAGATTTGCCGCTTGATGTGGAACATGTACGGACTTGTCCTACAGCGCATAAACGCTGCGGGACCAGCTTCCTGTTTTTTGTTGTGATTGTCAGCATTATTGTCGGATTGTTTATCCGTGTCGATACACTTTGGCTTCGCATTCTGATCAGACTATTATTGCTGCCTGTTGTCAGCGGTATTTCATATGAGATATTACGTGCAGCAGGAAGGAGTGATTCAAAAATTGTCCGTGTGTTATCAGCGCCGGGAATGCTCTGTCAAAAACTGACCGTAAAAGAACCTGATGACAGTATGATTGAGTGTGCAATCGCTTCGGTCAATGCTGTGTTTGACTGGGAGAAGTGGCAAAAGGAGCAGTTCGGTCATGACACTGAATGATCTATATCAGGTTATATTCACTCAACTGATTCAAGCGGAGGTGCCGGATGCGGATGTGGACGCGTTCCGGCTTCTTGAATTTGTGACAGGGATTAATCATGCGCTGTTTCTTGCCGATAAAGAACAGGAGGTCAGTCAAAGACTTGCAGATCAGGCCTTGCAGCTGGCTTCGCAACGGGCGCAGAGGATTCCGTTGCAGCACTTGATCGGAGAACAGGAGTTTATGGGGCTTTCCTTCCGTGTCAATAAGCATGTCCTGATTCCCCGACAGGATACAGAGGTTTTAGTGGAGTCGGCGTTGCGCCTGGCCACGGCGCAACCAGAAGGCCAAGCCTGTCCGGATTCCGGGCATGTTTTAGATATCGGCTGCGGCAGCGGATGTATCCTGATCAGTTTTTTACATGAGATTAATAAAGGTCGAAGCGTTTCCTGCAGATGGCATGGAGTCGGCATCGATGTGTCGCCAAAAGCATTACAAACAGCATCTGAAAATGCCAGGAGACTCCATACATCTTCAGAACTGCAGTGGATCTGCTCGGATTTATTCAACGAACTGGAGGATCAGATTTTCGATTTGATCTTATCGAACCCACCGTATATTCCGACGGAAGTGATACAGACTCTTCAACCTGAAGTCAAAAACCATGACCCGATTACAGCGCTTGACGGCGGGGCGGACGGACTGAGTTTTTACCACAGACTGATTCCGGATAGTCGTACATATCTGAAGCAGAACGGATGGCTTCTGGTTGAGATCGGATATGACCAGGCACAAGCAGTCACTCGGATTTTTGAATCGTGCGGTTATCGCAATGTTAACGTGAAAAAAGATTTTGCCGGATGTGACCGTGTGGTAGCAGGACAGAAGTAAGGATTTGTAGTATACTATAAAATGAAATAATTTGGAGCTTAAGGAGAGGCTTTTTGTTTACCAGAATTAAAGAATTATGTGACCGATATGACGAACTCATGCGCACGCTTCAGGAACCGGATGCGGCGTCTGATACGCAGCGCTTTCAGAAACTGATGAAGGAGCAGAGTGAGCTTCTTCCTATTGTGGAGACATATCGAGCTTATGAGCAATGCCTGAATGATAAAGAAGAGTCACTGGCTCTTCTTGAGGAAGAATCTGACGAAGAGATAAAAGCACTGGCAAAAGAAGAGCTGGCAGCGGCAAAGAAAAAGCAGGAACAGCTCGAGGAAGAGATGAAGATCCTTTTGCTGCCGAAAGATCCAAATGATGATAAGAATGTTATCGTGGAAATCCGTGGCGGAGCAGGCGGCGATGAAGCAGCTCTTTTTGCATCTGATTTGTACCGTATGTACACACGGTATGCAGAGGGGCGCCGCTGGAAGATTGATATGATTTCTGTCAATGAAAACGGTCTTGGAGGCTTCAAGGAAGTCGTCTTTATGGTGATCGGTTCCGGAGCTTATTCCAGACTCAAGTATGAGAGCGGTGTGCACAGAGTACAGCGCATTCCGGAAACCGAAAGCGGAGGACGTATTCACACATCAACAGTGACAGTGGCTATTATGCCGGAAGCCGAGGAAGTGGATGTTCAGATTGATCCGAACGATTATCACTTTGATGTTTTCAGGGCTACCGGGCATGGCGGTCAGTGTGTCAATACAACCGATTCTGCCGTGCGCCTGACACATCATCCTACAGGGATTGTGATATCCTGTCAGGATGAAAAATCTCAGCTGAAGAATAAAGAGAAAGCGCTCAAAGTTCTCCGTGCCCGGCTCTACGATTTAGAGCAGCAAAAGCAGCATGATGCACAAGCACAGGAACGGCGCAGTCAAGTGGGAACAGGAGACAGATCCGAAAAGATCCGTACATACAATTTTCCACAGGGTCGTGTGACAGATCACAGGATCAAACTGACTACTCACAGACTCAATGAGATTCTGGGCGGAGATTTAGATGAGATTATAGACGCTTTGATTACAGCTGATCAGACAGCAAAACTGGCAGGAATGTCAGAGGGAGTGTGACACATGGATATTCATTTTCAACCGCCAAAGCTGGAAGATCAGAGATTAATTAATGATTATTTCAGACGTTTTCCAAGCAGAAGCTGTGAGAGGTGTTTTGTCAACACATACCTTTGGTCTTTGTATGAGAATATTGAATTTGCTGAGGTTGAGGAAACACTGGTTGTCAAGAGAGTTTTTCATGGCCAGTCTTTTTTTGCATGGCCGGCAGGAGACCGTGAGCATATTGCAAAGGCTCTTGCAGCGCTTGAACAATATGCTGACCATCATCTCGGCGAGAAGCTGCGCCTCTCCTCAATGACGCCGTCACAGTTTGAATTGCTTCAGCAAATACAGCCGGATCGATGGGAGATTACCTATAACCGAGATTTTGCTGATTATATTTATGACCGGGAAAAGCTTGAGACTTTATCTGGCAAGAAGCTTCATGGGAAGCGTAATCATATTCACCGTTTTGAGCAAGCCTATCCCAGCTGGCATTATGATGTGCTGACAGAGGATAATCTGGAAGATGCCCGTGCCGTGGCATTAATCTGGCGCCGCGAAAACATGTGTGATATCACTGCCAAAGAGATGCAGGATACAGAAAAAGGTGCAGAGATGTGTGTGTGTCTGCGCGAATTAGAGTTGTTCAGGGAACTTGGGTTATCAGGCGGAATCTTATATGCTGATGAAAGGCCGGTTGCTTTTTCACTTGGAGAGAGGCTTTCAGACGATACTTTTGTTGTGCATATTGAAAAGGCACTGGCAGATGTGCAGGGAGCCTATCCCCTGATCAATCGTGAGTTTGTACGCCATGAATGTCAGGGAGTGCGGTTTGTTAATCGGGAAGATGACGCAGGTGAACCGGGGCTTAGGCGCGCCAAGCTGTCTTACAAACCGATTATACTGGAAGAAAAAGGTGTTGCGACATGCAAAGTCTTGTAAGCTGGTTTGTTACACATCTGGGAGGAACAGCCGGCAAAAAACTGACAATCTTTATTATTTCTATGATTCCGATTCTGGAATTGAGGGGCGGTTTGCTGGCTGCTTCACCGGCGTTGCTTGATGTTTCGATCTTGCAGGCGATACCGATTTGTGTGATCGGCAATTTGATACCCGTTCCATTTATACTGAAACTGATTACGCCGATTTTTAACCGGCTCAAAAAAACAAAAAAGATCAGGCCGATTGTAGAACGGCTTGAAAAAAAAGCGATGGATAAAAGTGATCGCATTCAGCGCTATGAGTTCTGGGGACTGGTGTTGTTTGTCGGTATCCCTCTTCCGGGAACAGGAGCATGGACAGGGTCGCTGATTGCATCACTTTTGGATATTCCGTTCAAGAAGGCCTTTACGGCTGTGTTGATAGGAATATGCATGGCAACTGTGATTATGGCAGTTGTATCGTATGGACTTCTTGGTGTTTTGTTTGGAGGCGTATGATGGAAGAAGAAAAAAGAACTAAAATCTGGCGTGTGACAGCAACAGCGTCGCTGATCATTGTGGTCATTGTGGCGGTCTTTTTTGTGATCAGGATTATGGCAGATAACCCTACGCGCGGCACATGGTCCAATGTTGACAGTGATCTTACACTCTCTATTCCTTCATTTGGGTCAGTCACAGCTTCCTGGCCGGAATCAGATACACTCTCCAATGTGACGGTCAAAATGAACAGCGAAATCAACCGCGGCCATCAGCTCATCAGTTTTGAGGCTGATCAGAAGGCTGTTGACAAAGCCGCCCGGCAGGCGCATGATCCGGATACGCTGCGGGCAGATATCAGCATGTTAAACGGGACATTTTATTATGAGGCCTCCGAGGATACATTGACTTTACGGGATCCTGATTCGGGGGATCAGATTATATTTGAAAAGGATCACTGATGATTACGCGTAAACAAACACGAAAAGTCATGGTCGGATCTGTTCCGGTAGGCGGGGGAAGCCCTATTTCAATTCAATCCATGACGAATACGCGGACACAGGATGTACAATCGAGTGTGGAACAGATTAACCGTCTTCAGGAGGCGGGATGCGATATCGTCCGTCTGGCAGTTCCGGATCAGGAGGCTGCAAAAGCTTTCGGACTGATAAAAAACAAAGCAGATGTTCCTCTGGTCGCAGACATACATTTTGACTGGAAACTGGCGGTTGCGGCAATTGAGGCAGGTGCTGATGCCATCCGGATCAATCCTGGCAATATCGGAGATGACAGCCGGTTAGGCAGAGTTGTTGAAAAGGCAAAAGCATACAAAGTGCCAATCCGCGTCGGAGTCAACAGCGGATCCCTTGAACAGAGATACCTCTCGCGTGATGGCGGCGTTAGTGCAGAGGGGCTGGCTGACAGCGCATTAGAGAAAGCAGCCCGTATAGAACAGATGGGTTATAACCAGATTGTTGTCAGTGTCAAATCAACAGATGTACCCATGTGCATCAAGGCCCATGAAATTATCGCGCAGACTTGTCCGTATCCGCTGCATATCGGCATTACAGAAGCGGGGACTGTGTTCCGCGGTGCAATCAAATCATCTGCGGGACTGGGTGTTCTGCTGTGGAAAGGGCTGGGAGATACACTCAGAATTTCTCTGACAGGAGACCCGGTCAGGGAAGTGCAGGCGGCAAAACTTCTGCTGTCATCCCTGGGCCTGGGTAAAAGCGGTATTGAGGTCGTATCGTGCCCGACATGCGGGAGGACACAGATTGATCTGATCGGATTGGCGGAGCAGGTTGAGACTCTCACAGCCGGATATGATTTAGACATAAAAGTGGCCGTGATGGGCTGCGTCGTCAATGGTCCCGGGGAGGCCAAAGAGGCAGATCTGGGTATAGCCGGAGGAAAAGGGGAAGGATTGTTAATTAAAAAAGGGGAGATTATCAAAAAGCTGCCGGAGTCAGAGCTTCTTTCGGCATTAAAGAACGAGTTAGATCACTGGAAAGGCTGAAAAATGGATCGTCTCTTCTTTGAAGTTTTCCCGACTTTAGAGGTCAATTCCAAACTAAAAGAACTTTTTAAGGGCATGTCGGTCAGCGAAGTCGCATTGAGCGCTGACGGGCATGCCCTTAGCGTGTATCTGAAAAGTGATCAGTTTGTTGCACGAAGCTGTATTGATGAGATGGAGAAGGCGATCTGCACTCAGCTGTTTGATGAAAAAAGAACAGTGCACATCGTCGACGTTGTTCTGCTTGAAGCGTCGCAATCTATTCAGGATGTGATCAGCAGTAACTGGAATCAATTGGCTGAAGAAGCAGGACGGATCAGCGGCCGGCTTGATATGGAGCTGCTGCGGCAGGCTGTTTGGGCATACAGCGCTGAAGAAGGGCTGGAACTGAAGATCCCCGGATCAAAGCTTCTACAGGATCGCATGGATATAATCTGCGCAGAACTGAAACAGATTTTTAAAGAGCATTTCGGACTGCAGATTTCTGCGCATATTACTGCTGTTCACCATGAAGAGGATCAGCGTGAAGAGCCGGAAATAACGATGGTTCCGCTGGAACCCGAGGAAGTCTCTTTGCAGTCTGATCAAGAGACGGCTCCATGGGAAGAAGCAGACAGCAAACCGACAGAAGAAACCCCAGTTACAGAAAAAAAGGCGAAAAAACAAAAATCTGCCATGGTCTATGGCCGCTCATTCAAGCAGGAGCCGGTTCCCATCAGAGCACTCCAGGAAGCTGAAGAGCTGCAGGCATTTGACTGCCAGGTCATCTCTGTTGATGTGCGGGAAATAAAGAACGAGAAGACAATTCTGACTTTTGTCGGAACAGATTATACAGATTCTATTAAAACCAAGCTTTTTGTATCCAACAAGAAATTACCGGACATGCTGGCAAAGATCTCAAAAGGATCATTCCTGACTGTGTGCGGGATGGTGCGCTATGACTCTTTTGACCGGGATACAGCAGTGACGTCAGTTTTCGGCATCAGGGAGACAGAGGATTTTACCGACAAAAGACATGATGATGCAGTGGTTAAGAGAGTGGAGCTTCACTGCCACACCCAGATGAGTGATATGGATGGGATATCCTCTGCAAAAGCACTGTTATCAAGGGCACATGACTGGGGGCACACGGCTATGGCGGTGACTGATCATGGCGTGTTGCAGGCATTTCCAGATGTATACAAATTTAAAAAGAGTCTCTCTAAAGAGGATCCTTTCAAACCGATATATGGAGTGGAAGGGTATCTGGTTGACGACCTGCGATCAGTGACGCGCGGAGGGGCTGACAGACTTCTGAGCGGGACATTTGTGGCTCTTGATTTTGAGACAACAGGTTTTTCAAAAATCGGTGACCGCATCATTGAAATTGGTGCCGTCAGAATCGTTGACGGAAGGTGCCGTGAAGAGTTTTCTGCATTTGTAGATCCACAGCGGCCTCTTCCTTACAAGATTACCGAGCTGACAGGAATTACATCTGAAGATTTAAAGGGAGCCCCGACAATGGATGAAATTCTGCCCTCATTTCTGGAGTTTATCGGGGATTCTATGATCATTGCACACAATGCCGGTTTTGATGTCGGCTTTTTGGAGCAGGCCTGCCGGCGCTGTGGACAGGAGAGAGTGTTTGATTATCTGGACACAGTTGAACTTGCAAGACTGTTTCTTCCGGATCTGACCAGATTCAGATTGGATACGGTTGCCAAGGCACTGGGCCTGCCGCCGTTTTCACATCACCGGGCGTCAGATGATGCACGTGTCTGCGGGGAGATTTTCGGAGCTCTTTTAGAAAAGATGAAAAAGGAGGGAATCCGTACCGTCGGTGATCTGGAGATGATTGCCAGTAAGACAGGTGTTAATCCCAAGACACTGCCTGTTTTTCATGTCGTTTTGCTGGCAAAGAATGACCTCGGCCGTGTGAACCTCTATACACTGACATCCAAGGCACATCTGGATTATTTCGGAGGACGACCCGGAAGACCGCGCATACCTAAGAGCGTTTTAAACCGCTACCGCGATGGACTGATCATCGGCAGTGCCTGCTCTGCGGGAGAACTGTACCGGGCTATCACTGAGGGCGAGGACGAGGAAGAGGTTAGGCGGATCGCTTCCTGGTATGATTATCTTGAGATCCAGCCGATTGGCAATAATGAATATCTTCTCCATGACGAGCGCAGTGCTGATATACAAAGCGAAGAGGATCTGAGAGATATCAATCGGCGGATTGTCGAGCTGGGCGAGAAACTGCACAAACCGGTTTGTGCGACAGGCGATGTCCATTTTCTTGATCCGGAGGATGAGATTTACAGGAGGATCATTCAGACAGGAAACGGGATGGAAGATGCAGATCATCAGCCACCTCTCTTCCTGCGCACAACGCAGGAGATGCTGGATGAATTTGCCTATCTGGGAGAGGAAAAGGCACGGGAAGTTGTGGTTGATATGCCGCAGATGATAGCAGATTGCATCGAACCGATCGCGCCGGTCAGACCGGACAAATGTCCGCCGGTGATCGAAGAGTCAGATAAGACTCTGACAGATATTTGTTATGCACGTGCACATGAAATGTACGGTGATCCGCTTCCGGATATTGTACAGGAACGTCTGGAGCGCGAGCTCCATTCGATTATTTCCAACGGTTATGCGGTTATGTATATCATTGCGCAAAAGCTGGTTGCCAAGTCCAATGAAGACGGATACCTGGTCGGATCGCGGGGATCTGTCGGATCATCCTTTGTTGCAACAATGGCGGGCATTACTGAGGTCAATCCGCTCTCAGCACATTACTATTGTCCTCATTGTCATTACAGTGAGTTTGATTCGGAACGGATCCGTGCTGCGGGTGTTGACTGCGGGTGGGACTTGCCGGATGCTGTCTGTCCTGTATGCGGTAAGCCGCTAAAAAAAGACGGGTACGATATTCCGTTTGAAACCTTCCTCGGTTTTAAGGGGAATAAAGAGCCTGATATCGACTTGAATTTTTCGAGCGATTATCAGTCCAATGCACATAAATATACAGAAGTTTTGTTTGGCGAGGGACAGACATTCAAAGCCGGGACCATCGGTACAATCGCCGACAAGACCGCATTCGGATATGTCAAAAGCTATTTCGATGAAAAGGGAGTCTCCCCGCGCAAGTGTGAAATCGAACGCCTGAAAGACGGATGTACCGGGATCCGCAGGGGAACGGGACAACACCCCGGCGGAATCGTGGTCCTGCCATATGGAGAGAATATTAATTCTTTTACTCCTGTGCAGCACCCGGCCAATGATATGAAGACAGACATTGTGACCACGCATTTTGATTATCACTCCATCGATGAGAACCTGTTAAAGCTCGATATCCTCGGTCATGATGATCCGCGGATGATCCGTATGCTGGAGGAGCTGGTTCCTCAGTTGACGGGCAAAGAGTTTAAGGCAACGGAAGTTCCCCTTGATGACGCGGATGTCATGAGCCTTTTTGCCGGAACAGAGGCGCTTGGCATTAAGCCGGAAGACATCGGCGGATGTCCGCTTGGCTGTATGGGAGTGCCGGAGTTCGGTACGGATTTCGTTATTCAAATGGTCAGCGAGGCAAAACCAAAGACGTTGTCGGATCTCATCAAAATATCCGGGCTTTCCCATGGTACAGATGTGTGGACGCACAATGCGCAGGATTTAATTAAAGCCGGAACAGCGACACTCGGCTCCTGTATCTGTACGCGCGATGATATTATGCTCTATCTCATAGGGCAGGGAGTCGATAAAGAACTGTCATTTAAAATAATGGAAGCAGTTCGAAAAGGACGTGGACTGACTGCAGATCAGGAAAAGGTGATGCGTGAGAACGGAGTCCCGGAATGGTATCTGGATTCCTGTAAAAAGATTCAATATATGTTCCCCAAAGCGCATGCGTCAGCTTATGTGATGATGGCATACCGTATCGCATACTGCAAGGTCAATTACCCGCTCGCATATTACGCAGCGTTCTTTACTATCAGGGCTAAGGCATTTTCATATGTCTTGATGTGTCACGGCCCTGAAAAAGTCAATTATATGATTGACGAGTATACCCGCCGCAAGAGAGGTGATTACAGCGAGAGACTTTCTGCAAAAGAAGAGGATACACTCCGCGATCTGAAGATTGTGCAGGAAATGTATGCGCGGGGTCTTGAGTTCCTGCCCATTGATATATACCGTTCCGGGGCAATGGATTTCAGGATTCAGGACGGAAAGCTGCTTCCTCCCTTCAATTCGATTGACGGGATGGGAGAGAAGGCAGCTGCGCAGGCTGAATCTGCCGCAAAAAATGGCCCGTATCTGTCCCGTCAGGATTTCCAGAAGCGCAGTAAAGTCAACGGGACGATTATGGATATTATGGAGCAGGAGGGGCTTTTCGGAGATTTGCCGGAAGATACGCAGCTCTCGCTCTTTGACATCGACCTTATCCATTAAACACATAATCAGTGCCTGCTGTCCATATGTATTCTTACGGGGACGCTTTCGCTCTGGTCAGACGCAGCGGTACTAGGCGTGCCAGGAACGCACGCCAAGGACCGGCGTCTTCTAAGCCCCGTACAGAACACATATGGACAGCAGGCATATACGTGTTAAAGCGATAATCATATAAAATAAGCAGGCATATACTTTCGCTCAGATGCGTAAAAAACGCCGGTGTTTAGAGCGCGTCTTTTGCGCTCTTACGCACCGCTGCGTTTTTTCCGCAGCGAGAGCGTATCGGACGAAAGTGTATGCCTGCTTATTCTATTGTTATTTACTTTTAACATCACGCCAGAGTTCGTTGTAGAGATCAGTGGCTTCTTTTCCGAGATAATGAAATGTCTCGCAGTTTTCAAGCGACTCATCTGAGGGGAATAGAATCGTTGAGTTCTTTAAAACCGGATCTTCTTCCATCGCCTGTACTTTTGTGTTGGGTGTGGAGTATGTCATAAACTCAAAATTCATCAGTGCAATTTCCGGACGGCACATATAGTCGATCCACTTCTGTGCGTTTTCCTTGTTTTTTGCATTTTTTGGAATGACCCATCCGTCAACCCAGACATTGGTTCCCTCTTTTGGAACAGCATAGGCCAAATCGGGATTGGCATCCTGCGATACATGTGCTTCTCCGGAATAGATGACGCCGATTGCGGCTTCATTTCCGATCATCTTGTCGCGCACCTGATCGACAACATAAGCCTGGACAAGAGGCTTTTGCCTGATCAGCATATCGCGCGCTTCTGTCAGTTCGTCACGGTCGGTGGAGTTCATGGAATACCCCAGATACTTTAGCGTTATACCGAACGCATCACGGACACTGTTTTGCATCAGGATACTGTCTTTGTATTTGTCATCCCAGAGAATCGACCAGCTTGTGACAGGTTCGTCAACCATTTTCGTGTTGTACAGAATACCGATCGTACCCCAGCAGTAGGGAACAAAATACTGATTGCCGGGGTCGACACTCTCACAGATTTCCCAGTATTTCTTTCCAATATTGTCTTTATTTTCCAATGCATCCATATCTATAGGCTGCAGAAAATCTTCTTCGATCATGCGTTGTACCATGTACTCGGAAGGACACAGGACATCGTATGAGATGGCGCCGGAAGCGACTTTTGGATACATGACTTCGTTGGTCTCATATTCCTCATATACGACTTCAATACCGGTTTCTTCCTCGAACATGTCAATCACTTCAGGATCGAGATACTCACCCCAGTTGTAAACGACTACCTGTCCTTTATTTGTCTTGGAAGACCCTGCATAAGCAGCATGCAGGGT
>CADBOU010000112.1 GCA_902796355.1 uncultured Lachnospiraceae bacterium | reverse complement strand
GGAACCAAACTAATCATTCCCGGCCTCCTTGCTCCTTTCGCCATCCTGTACACTTTGAATGGCTTTCACGATCTGTTCATATCCCGAGCAACGGCAGATATTTCCGGCAATGGCCTCCCGTATTTCCTGCTCGCTGGCTCCCGGGTTGTTCATGAGCAGCGCTTTGGCCGACATGATCATCCCGCTCGTACAATACCCGCACTGAATGGCCATCTCATTGACAAACGCCTCTTGCAGCGGATCGAGTCTGCCGTCCTGCTCCAGCCCTTCAATGGTAAGGATCCGGTGTCCATTCAGCTGACAGGCTAAAACGAGACAGGCGTGAACGGCCTGCCGGTCCATGATCACCGTACAGGCACCACACTCCCCTTCAGCGCATCCCTCTTTGGTCCCTGTTAAATGCAAGTCATTGCGCAGGATATCAATCAGCCGGCGCTCAGGCGGCACATCAAGATGTATTTCTTTTCCGTTTAAGATAAAGGAGATCTGCATTTACTGCTCCTCCTTTGTGCTTAGATATCTGACAATCGATTCCGGATCTAAAGGAATGGCACACAGATCGCTTCCCAGCGCGTCATTGACTGCGCCGACTATGGCCGCGGCCACTGCCACGTATGCGACCTCGCCGATTGATTTAGCGCCGTAAGGTCCTTCTTTGCTGGGTTCTTCGATCAGATGCACGCGTATCGGGGGCAGATCGCAGCTTGTCATGAGATGATAATCTTTGAGGCTGCTCTTTGGCTGCCCGTTCCGATCCAGACACAGTTTTTCCTGCAGCGCCGCACCGATGCCCATCATGACAGCGCCCTGAATCTGTCCGACACACATTCCCCTATTGATCGCCTGTCCGATGTCGTGTACAGCCAGATAATCAAGGACTTTGACAAAGCCTGTACAGGTGTCGACCTCCACCTGGGCAAAATGCACGCCGTGCACACCGGGGTTGGTCGTGTTGACATAGTGTGCGCTGGCCCGCAGCTGGCGCTGCAGCTTGAAAATTGAATCGCGGCCTATCTCTTTGAAAGAGGCAATCTCCTCTGTGCCGCACACTACAGCGCCGCCGCAACAGGTCAGCTTATCAAGGGGAATGTGGTGGATTTCAGATACATTTTGTAAGGCTGCCTGCTTCAGTTTTCCGCACGCCTCGATCAGGGTTCGTCCCAGCACGTAAACCGTTCTGCTCGAAAAGCATCCCATATCAAACGGCGTCACGGCCGTATCGGCCTCCCTGAGAAGGATCTGTGCCATGTCGATGCCGAGTGCTTCGGCGGCCATCATTTTAAAAGCTGTGACGCTGCCGCACCCGTGATCGTGCAGCGTCATATTGATCTGAACGGTCCCGTCCTCATTGACTGCGATATCGACAGTTCCAAAATCCTGCTTGCGTGGAAAATATCCATTGACATGGCTGCCGCAGGCGACGCCCACGCCGCGCAAAAAGCGGCCGGTATAAGCGGCGTTTTCCGCCTTTTTCTGATCCCACGCAAACAGCTCTCTGCCCTCTTTTAAGGCTCTGGTAATCTGCGTATTTTCCAGGGGAACGTTGATCCGATTGTCGACATCACCCTCGACATAGGCGTTCTTAAGCCTGATGTTGACCGGGTCGATCCCAAGCCTTCGGGCTGCCATGTTGACGTTGTGTTCCAGCATGGTGGCCGCCTCGGGAGATGTCCATCCACGAAATGCCCCCGACACCGGCGTGTTGGTAATCACAGCCCGGGATGTAAAGCGCAGATTCGGAACCCGGTAACTGCGGGTGAATTTATACCCCATCGCCATGGCATAGTCGTAGGTATTACCGACATAGGCGCCGGCATCAAGACTGGCATCTGCATCGATCCCTTTCAGGACCCCGTCCGCAGTATAATAGCCGGTCACATCTCCGGTTAACGGGCAGCGGCTGACCGCTGAGACCTGCTCCGCAGGCCTGCTGTAAATGAGCTGCACCGGCCGCCCGAGTTCTTTAGCGATATAAGCTGCGACCGGCTCGGTGATCCACTCCTGTTTACAGCCAAATGATCCGCCCATAGTGGTCTTGACGACCCGGACGCGGTGATACGGCAGCTCCAGGAGATCTGCGACAACGGTCCGGACTGAAAATACGGACTGGCACGGGGTATAGATGGTCAGCTGCCCGCTGTCCATTTCATAGTTGGCAATACAGCCATGCGTCTCCATCGTGACATGACAGATCCGGGCAAGTTCAGTATGTGTTGTCACCTGCACGGCATCCGCACTCTTAAGCTCATCAACATCTCCGATATCTACAGCCGGCGTTTCATAGACAGCGCCGTCCGGAAAGATATCGTCAATTCTTCCGTCTGATGTTTCCTGGATATTTAGAGAGAAGGGAAGATCCTGATAGGTGACTGAAATCCGTCCCGCTGCCTTTCTGGCAGCCTCGCGGGAGGTTGCGGCAACCGCCGCCACGCGATCGCCGGCAAACCGGATATGGTCAGCAAAAATGCGCTCCTGCTCATAGACCGGCTGCCCGTACACTGTCCTGAAGCGGTTAAATGTCCTCTTCGGTGTATTAAAACAATGAAACACCCTGATTACACCGGGAACTGCCTCAGCCGCCTTAGTGTCAATACTCTTGATCAGCGCATGCGGTTTTGTGCTGAACACCATCTCGATATACAATATTCCCGGAAAAGACATGTCACTGACATACCGGGCACGGCCGGCCGCCTTTTCCTTTGCATCGCAGACAGGAACATTTTTTCCGATCAGATGGTATTTCATCACGCATCTCCGCTTGATAAAGTAATTTACTTTACGAAAACTATTGTAAAACTCATGTCATAGAATGTCAATATTTCCCTTTGTTCCGCTATATAATTACGAAAATATAAATATTTTATAAATAAATCTATTGACAACATAAGCGCACAATGATATATTCTGCTTGTGTTTTAAGGTATCTATTATCTTAATACAGGTTATTACTAATCATTAGTATGTAATCACACACTGCAGGAAGGAGGCTGTTATGCAATTTGTTATTTGGTTGTTGTTAGCAATTTTTTGCCTTATCCCACCTGTCGTGGCACAGGCGCTGCTAAAGCACGAAGAAAAAGAAGGGGATCCTGATCAGTTAGGAGGTGACGCATCATGATTTTAGCTGTTATTATCGTCTACATGCTTTGCATGCTCGGCATCGGATTGTGGTGCTCCCGTAAGATTACGAGTGATGAAGATTATCTGATGGGTGGCTTTAAGTTCGGAAAGCTCCCGATGACAGGAACCTATCTGGCAACGTTTTTCAGTGCGCTGTCGTTCCTCGGCGGCGTCGGTTTGATCTACCGTACCGGTATCGGCGGCAGCTGGATGCCGATGGCCTGGGCGCTCGGCTCTGCTTTTGGTCCGATTATCGCTGTCCGTTTCCGCCGCGTGCGTGTTCTGAGCCCGTCCGAGTTCTTCTATAAAAGATTTAACAGCCGCGCACTGCAGGTGATTGGTGCGCTGGCCACGATCATCGCGCTCCTGTTCAACATGGTTGTGCAGATTACCGCCATGGGTCTGGTATGGAACCTGGCGACCGGCCGTTCGATGACAGAAGGTCTGATCGTCGGCGTGGTCGTCACGATCCTGTATACATTCTTCGGAGGTTTCTATGCTGTTGTCTGGACTGACGTTGTCCAGTGTGCAGTCTTCCTGATCATGACCGCGATCGCCGTCTTTGTCGTCATCTCAAAGGTTGGCGGTATCGGCGAGATCTACTCACAGGCAGCTCTGATTGACACCGCACCCGAGGTTGGCGCTGTAGCCAATACCCAGGGCTCGATGCTCAAGCTCCTCGGCTCCTACACTGCGATCGGTCTGTTCTTCCAGTTCCTGATCCAGGGCCCCGGCACCGGATCAAGACCGGAGTATCTGCAGAGAATGCAGGCAGCCAAGAATATGCGCACGACACTGAGCACCTACAAATATGCCTGGGTTATCCTGATCTTCGTCTACATCGGACTGAATATTGTCGGTGTCGGCGGACGTGTCCTGATCCCGACAATGGCTGAAGGGATGAGCTCTGACTGGATTATGCCTGTCATCTTTACGACATATACGCCGCCGATTGTCGCCGGTCTGTTCTTCGCAGGACTGCTGGCCGCGGCTATGAGTACGATGGACTCCTCGATGGTCATGATCACCGCCTCTGCAACTGATATCCTGAAGGTTGTGCGCGGTGCTGATAAAGAATATGACCAGAAGAAGCTCACGCTTTTCTCCCGCTGCGTCATCATCGCTGTCGGTATCATCGAGTTCTTTATGGCAAGCAACAACGGCGCCTTTATCATGGACGTTGCAGGCTACAGCTTCGGCATCCTCGGCCTGACATTCTTTGTCCCGCTGCTGTTTGGTCTGTATTCAAAGCGTGCCAATGCCGCTGCGACATGGGCCTGTATCCTCGGCGGCAGTGCCACATTTATCATCTGGCAGCTGCTCATCAAGAACGGCACCTTCGCGGCAGGTTCCTTTGCCGCATCACTGCCGCCTCTTGGCATGGCTGTCCTGGTCGGTATCATCCTGATGTGGCTGGTATCACATTTGACCAAGCCTATGGATGAGAAGTTCTGGAAACCATACCTTGAAAGATAAACTACTTTTATAGACCTCTACTAAATCATAAATCCCCGGGTGCATGTATCTGCATCCGGGGAATTATGATTTAAAAGACTCTTACAGCTTCTTCACTGATTCGCGCTCGATGATCTTCCCGTACACCTGAATCTTGTTTGAGGGGTTCGCGTGGTACTCGATCCTTTTATACAGAACATCAGCCGCAATCTCTGCCATCTCTCCCATGTCAATGCGGACCGTCGTCAGCGGCGGGCGGCAAAGCCGCGCATAGGCATAATCATAAAAGCCTGCAACCGAGATGTCCTCCGGCACCTGATACCCTTTTTGTACGAGATAATCGACAAACCGATAGGCCGTCTGATCGCTGTTGCAGATAAAGGCCGTCGGCAGATCCTCCGGCAGATCAAACTCATCATACAGGGCCATTTCCTCGCTCCGGTCATCAATCACCCACTCTTTTTTTGGCTCGATATGATTTAACAACAGCGCCCTGTAATATCCCAAATACCGGTCCATGATATTGGGCATGGACATGATGTTACCGACATATCCGACCTTCTTGTGACCGGCTTCGATCAGATAATTTGTCATCTGATATGCAGAGTTGATGTTGTCCGGCGTGATGCTCATCCCATGTATTTTTTCATTGAAAAAATCAAGCATGATCACGGGTTTTCCGCAGGCTTCGATTATTTTCATGTTGGAATTTCTGACAAAACCGACCACGATGACCCCGTCCAGATCATCCCGGATCAGAAAACTTGGCGCGTTCTCCTCGCTGTCAAAAGCGATGATCTCAAGAAGGCTCTGATAGTTGCGCTTTTGGAGTGCGCTGATGACCCGCTCGTACAGACTCCAGTAAAAAGAGGGCGCCGGGGAGAGGAAGTTTTTGGAAATGACTATGCCGATCAGCCGCGGATTCTCTGCAGACTGCGTCGCCTTCTTGGTTTTGTACCCCATCTCCTCTGCGGTATCAATAATCCTTTTGCGCAGCTCATCGCCGATCCCCTCTTTGTTGTTCAGGGCCTTCGAGACGCTGACCGTACTGATGTTCAGCTTCCCGGCTATATCCTTCATGGTGACAGTTTTCACGGCTGTTCTCTCCTATCAGAATTAAGCTGGTGATTAATTACCTTATTTACTTAATTATATAGGATTGTTAATTCATGAGCAATGAGTGTGATGGTTTTGAGCCTGTAATTTTTCTGATTTCATCCGCCGAAGCGTCCATCATGGAAAAATCAGCTCGGCTATTTTCGGTAAATCACCATCAACTATATCAAGCTGTTAATTCAGCATATCATGGCGGCAACCACCGGAGCCAGAATCCAGCAGACCACGGCCATGATAAGCCCGGTCACCACATCCACGATCACGTGCTGTTTGGTCAGCACTGTCGATGCTACAATCAGCAGACAGACAATGATAATGCAGACAGCCGCCAGCATGGAGAGCTGCTCTGCAGCGCCGCCGCCGGCAAGC
>CADBOU010000111.1 GCA_902796355.1 uncultured Lachnospiraceae bacterium | reverse complement strand
CCTGTCAACACCGGTAAAGCGCGGACGCAGATACGGCTTCATCAGCATCGCGTATGTTTCATAAACACGGGGCAAAATGGGTCTGTCTCTGCCAATGACATGCTGTGCAATTTTGTCTGGAAGAAGATTCCCGAAGCCTTGTACCAGGGTATAATAAAGCATGCTGTCGCAGGCTGTCAGAGCAGCGCATCCGCCGATACGCATCCACCAGTCCGACATTCGGTCCTGATTACCGCCGTAATCCTCTCCCACTTTAAAATGTTCCAATTCCTTTTTCATGTATTTTCCAATGATACATTAACTATAATACCTGACAGCAGCCTCAAAGATCCGGCTCTCATAAGACCCCGGTACGTTCTTATACAGACCGTTTGAATACCGCTCGCTATGTCCCATCTTTCCAAGCACTCTTCCGTCCGGTGATGTGATTCCTTCTATCGCAAAGACAGACCCGTTCGGATTATGCATGACATCCATAGAAGCCTGCCCCGTAAGATCGACATATTGTGTTGCAACCTGTCCGTTTTGTATTAGTCTTTCAACCCACTCACCCGTGGCGTAAAACCTGCCTTCTCCGTGAGAAATCGGAACATTATAGACATCTCCTACGTTTGTCAACGCAAGCCAGGGAGATTTATTTGACGCGATACGTGTGCGCACTATGCGAGACTGATGACGGCCAATCACATTGTGTGTCAGCGTAGGCATATCCGCATCGGTATCGGTAATGCGCCCAAACGGAACCAGCCCCAACTTGATCAACGCCTGGAAGCCGTTGCATATTCCGAGCATCAATCCGTCTCGCTCATCAAGCAATTCGCCAACTGCGTCACGCACTGCATCATTGCGGAAAAACGATGTGATAAACTTTCCGCTCCCATCTGGTTCATCGCCAGCAGAAAAACCGCCGGGAATGAAAATCATCTGGGACTGTCTGACTGCCTCTGCAAAGCGCCTTGTGCTGTCAGAAATCGGGTCAGGATATTCCTTAGAACCCGGAAGATTATTGATGACGATAATCTCCGGTTCTCCGCCACCTCTTCTGACGGCAGCCGCACTGTCATATTCACAGTTGGTTCCCGGGAACACAGGGATCAGTATGCGCGGTTTTGCGCCGGCACAAATATTAACCTTCTTGTCCAGCGATTTTCTATCAGCGTCTGTTTCCGGACTGGATATGGTCGGCACGCTGTCTTCGCACTCTGTTCTGGTCCGATATACACTTTCGAGCTTATCTTCATAAGTGCGGAGCATAGCGGACAGCTCATAGACATCTTGATGATACCTGATCTCACGCTCCTTGATGGTCCTTCCCAGATTCATCCATGAAAATGCTGTATCTGCCATTGGTGCAGGATAAGATTTATTCATTTCAAGGATAAATGCACCATACTGATAACTGAAGATATCGTCCAGGGATAACTCGGGCTGATATTCAAACCCAAGGCCGTTTCCAAAACTCATTTTCATGACTGCCTCTGCCACGCCGCCGTAACCGGGCGTATAGCAGGCTGCCGCTGCCCCGCTGTGTATCAGCTCAGTAACTGTTTTAAATAAAGCTTTAAGCGAATCAGTCTCCGGAAGGTCATTTTCATCATAATGAGGCTTCAGAAGGATCACGTCATGTCCTTCTGCCTTAAATTCCGGAGAGATAACATGATCAATCTGATCCGTTGTCACCGCAAATGAAACCAATGTCGGAGGTACATCCATCTGCTCAAAGGAACCGCTCATCGAATCCTTCCCGCCTATCGCTCCGATGCCAAGATCAAGCTGCGCCTTGAACGCTCCCAGGAGCGCAGCAAACGGTAATCCCCATCTCTTCGGATCGTGGCGGGGGCTTCCGAAGAACTCCTGGAACGACAGGTATACATCATTAAAAGAAGCACCGGATGCAACCAGCTTGGCGACTGATTCGATCACGGCCAGATAGGATCCGTGATAAGGGCTTTTTTCAGAGACATAGGGATTAAAGCCATATGCCATAAACGATACTGTATCAGTCTCTTTCTCCTGTACAGAGACCTTCTGAACCATCGCCTGTGCCGGGGTTAACTGATAGACACCTCCGAAAGGCATCAGCACGCTGCCCGCCCCGATAGTCGAATCAAAACGTTCGGATAATCCTCGTTTGGAACAGGCATTCAGATCGTCTGCAAGATGCATGTAACCGACTGCAAATGATGCCGGATTCTCCCGTTTATAGGATTGAGCTTTTGACGTCTCAATGACCGTATGTTTCGGTGCTCCGTTCGTATCAAGGAAGTCACGGCTGATATCCACGATATCTTTCCCGTTCCAGTGCATCACGAGCCGCCCCTCGTCAGTCACGACAGCTACCGGTGTGGCTGCGGCGTTTTCTTCTCTGGCGATTGTTAAAAACTTCTCCACATCGCCCTTTTCAACTACAACAGCCATGCGTTCCTGACTTTCGCTGATTGCCAGCTCGGTCCCATCCAGACCGTCATATTTTTTAGGTACCGCATTCAGGTCAATCCTGAGCCCCTCTGCCAGCTCTCCAATCGCCACAGACACGCCGCCTGCGCCAAAGTCATTGCAACGCTTGATCATCCGGCTCGCATCACTTCTTCTGAACAGACGCTGCAGTTTTCTCTCTTCCGGTGCATTTCCTTTTTGCACTTCTGCACCGCATGTCTCGAGTGATTCAACCGTATGAGACTTAGACGAACCTGTGGCACCGCCGCAGCCGTCACGTCCTGTAGCGCCGCCGAGGAGGATGACGACATCGCCGGCTGACGGTCGCTCGCGTCTGACATTTTCTTCAGGCGCTGCAGCGATAACCGCTCCAATCTCCATACGCTTAGCCACATAACCGGGATGATAGATCTCATCGACAATGCCTGTCGCCAGTCCGATCTGATTACCATAAGATGAATACCCGGCTGCCGCTTTTGTCACAATACTGCGCTGAGGCAATTTCCCCGGAATCGTCTGGTCAATCGGCTTAAGCGGATCGCCCGCACCGGTTACGCGCATGGCGCCATAGACATACCCTCTGCCCGAGAGCGGATCACGGATGGCACCGCCGATACAAGTTGCAGCGCCGCCGAAAGGCTCGATCTCTGTCGGATGATTATGCGTCTCGTTTTTAAAAAAAAGCAGCCACGGCTCTTTTTTGCCATCGACCGTCATCTCGATCTTGACAGTACAGGCATTCACCTCTTCTGACTCATCAAGCTTTGTCAAAAGACCTTTCTCCCTCAGATACTTCGCAGCCAGTGTCCCCAGATCCATCAGGCAGACTGGTTTTTTACGTCCTAATTCTCTCCGCACTGTCAGATATTCTTCGTATGCATTCTGGAGAAGTTCATCTTCAAATGTCACATCGTCGATCTCTGTCAAAAATGTCGTGTGCCGGCAGTGATCGGACCAGTAAGTGTCAATCACGCGCAGCTCTGTCATTGTCGGATCGCGCTGCTCTTTACGAAAATAGTCCTGGCAAAAAGCGATATCTCCTGCATCCATCGCCAGTCCGTATTGGGCGATAAATGCTTCAATCTGCTTTTGATCCATCTTTCTGAACCCGTCCAGCACAGCAACCTCTGAAGGGATCTCGTATTTCATCTGGAGCGTATCCGGCAGATCAAACGATGCCTCACGTGCCTCTACGGGATTAATCAGATAGTGCTTGATTTTTTCCTGTTCTTCCCCGGTGAGTTTTCCTGTGATGCTGTAAATTATTGCTGAGCGGATCAGGGGATTTTCTCCCGGCGCCATAATTCTGACGCACTGCATCGCAGAATCAGCACGCTGGTCAAATTGTCCGGGCAGATACTCAACAGCAAAAGAGAATGTCCCTTTCAAATCGATACTGTCCTTGACAATATCGGTTTGTGGTTCTGAAAAAATGGTTTCCTTCGCCCTGTCAAATGTCTCCGGTGCAATATTTTCGACATCATACCGGTTGATGATTCTGACTGTCTCAAGCGATGTGATTCCAAGCAGTCCCCGCAGTTCTCCCTCAAGTGCATGCGCGTTATGCGCTAATTCACTCTTTTTCTCAACAAAGACTCTGTATACCATGTATCTCTCTCCTTATGCTTTCAGCGCCCGCTGACCGATATCATGTCTGAAATAGGCATGATCAAAATGAATCTGATCCACTTTCCGGTATGCAGCATCAATCGCATCTGCCAGCGAATCAGCTGTCGCCGTCACACCCAGCACGCGGCCGCCGCTTGTCACCAGTTTTCCATTATCCAGAGCAGCTCCGGCTACATATGTCGTATCGGAAACCTCTGGTGCAATGTGGATCTCGTACCCTTTTCCATAGCTGACCGGATAGCCTTCCGAGGCCATCACGACACAGCAGGCATATCCGTTCTCAAAAACCACCGGCACTTCATCAAGCCTTTCTTCTGTCACGGCCTGCATAATTGTTAACAGATCCGACTGAAGAAGCGGGAGCACGACCTGCGCTTCAGGATCTCCAAACCGGCAGTTGTACTCAATGACTTTCGGACCGTCCTGCGTGATCATCAATCCAAAATACAGACATCCCTTAAATGTCCGGCCTTCTTTGTTCATAGCCTCCATCGTAGGAAGGAATATTTCTTTCATACAACGGGCTGCAATCTCATCTGTATAATACGGATTGGGTGCCACCGTACCCATGCCGCCTGTATTGAGCCCCGTATCTCCATCTCCGGCTCTCTTGTGATCCATTGAAGAGACCATCGGAATGAGCGTTTTTCCATCTGTGAAAGACAATACTGATACCTCTGGTCCCGTCAAGAACTCCTCAATGACGATCCGGTCTCCGCTTGCGCCGAATTTGTGCTCACTCATCATCTGGCGCACTGCCTCTTTGGCTTCCTCCCTTGTAGCAGCAATGACAACACCTTTGCCCAGTGCCAGGCCATCTGCCTTGACGACAGTCGGAATGGGCGCGTTGTCCAAATATTTCAGCGCCTCGTTTATATCTGTGAACACTTCATACTGAGCTGTCGGGATATTGTACTTTTTCATCAAATCTTTCGCGAAGACCTTACTGCTCTCAATCAATGCTGCATCAGCACAAGGCCCGAAGCTCGGTATCCCCAATTCTGCCAATCTGTCGACACAGCCAAGCGCCAGGGGATCATCCTGTGCAACCACGGCATAATCGATCGGGTGATCCTTGGCAAATGTGCAGATCCCGTCTATATCCGTCGCTGCAACCGGTATGCATGTCGCATCTGCGGCAATGCCTCCATTTCCAGGAAGCGCGTAGATGTTTTCAACGGAAGGGTTTTCCTTAATCTTTTTAATTATGACATGCTCGCGGCCGCCGCCGCCGACTACCATGATATTCATACTGTCATCCTTTCTTCTCAATGATGGAACAGGCGCATGCCGGTAAATGACATGACCATGTCATATTTATTGCAGCAATCAATAACAGCATCATCACGCACAGATCCTCCCGGCTGTGCCACATAGCGCACACCACTCCGGTAAGCGCGCTCGATATTATCAGAGAACGGGAAAAACGCATCTGAGCCGAGCGCCACATCGCTCACAGATGCCAGATATTCTTTCTTGTCATCTTCTGTCAGCGGCTCAGGCTTTTCTGTGAAATACTGCTCCCAGATACCGTCCGCACATACATCCTCTTCGTTTTGATTAATGTATCCGTCAATCACGTTATCGCGGCCGACACGGCTGATTCCTTCCTTAAAAGGCAAGGCGAGCACCTTGTCGCATTGACGCAAAAACCAAGTGTCCGCTTTTGTCCCTGCCAGGCGCGTGCAGTGGATCCGTGACTGTTGACCGGCGCCAACGCCAATGGCCTGTCCGTCTACAGCATAGCAGACAGAATTTGACTGTGTATATTTCAGTGTGATCAGCGACACAATCAGATCACGCATCGCAGAATCAGGCAGATTCTTGTTTTCTGTCACGATGTTTGACAAAAGTTCACGGTTAATTTTGAAATTGTTGTGGCCCTGCTCAAAAGTAATCCCGAACACCTGTTTGCGCTCGATCGCCTGCGGTTCGTAATCAGGATCAATGGCTACGATATTGTACCCGCCTTTTTTCTTGCTCTTTAAGATCTCCAACGCCTCAGGTGTATAGCCCGGGGCAATGATTCCATCTGAGACTTCCCGTTTAATCATCTTAGCTGTCACTTCATCGCAGATATCAGAAAGCGCTACCCAGTCTCCAAAGGAACACATGCGGTCAGTGCCGCGTGCACGGGCATAGGCACATGCGAGCGGCGAATCATCGAGGCCTTCGACATCATCGACAAAGTATGCCTTCTTCTGCCTGTCATTCAACATTGTTCCGACTGCTCCGCATGTCGGGGAGACGTGTTTAAAAGAAGCTGCCGCCGGCAGATGAAGCGCCTCTTTCAGTTCTCTGACCAGCTGCCAGGAATTAAAAGCATCGAGGAAATTAATATAACCGGGACGTCCGTTCACAACTTCGATCGGAAGATTTGATCCGTCCTCCATAAAAATACGAGCCGGTTTTTGATTGGGGTTACAGCCATACTTTAATTCAAATTCTTTCATTCTGTGTCTCCTCTTAGTTCTTATTAATGAGCCGCTCTTCTTTCTGTCCAGTATGCAGATCTGTATACCGCACATACAGAGAGATTTTATTATCTTCATCCAATGCATTCCAGATTTCATCTGCCATCGCATCAATCTCATCCGGAATGACAACGCGTTCCGGTTCTCCCTGGAATGTCGGCAGCGGGTTGCCGTCCGTCACATATGTGTGAATAAAATGTCCTGTTCCCGGAAGTGCTTCATAAAAAAACGTGTAGCGGCTGCAAGCCGTTCCCTGCTCGTCAGCTGATTTGAGAATGCTCATCTTGTACTTGAAATCATCCTCTGTGAGGGTAAGCATTCCGCTGATGCGGGGTGTAAAATTCGGGGCGTCCGGCTCAAATTCTCTGGTCTCAAGTGAATCCGTGAAGCTTCTGCCCTTTTGCAGCCCTTCATAAATCGTATCCGTTTGATCTCCATTTGTAACGATCAGATGGTTCTCATATTCACGCACCGCTGCATAGATAATTAATGACGGGTCCTCTACTTTGGATTCGTCGAAGGGTTTTGTGTATAAAACGCCGTCTTCCTTTGCAAAAATACGATTCCGGCTGTTCTCACTGCGCCCCATAATAAAATAAGCTGCACATGCTTTTGTGCCATCCTGACTCTTTCCGATCACGATGCCACGCCCGACATAAGGATTACCGGTAATACGTTCAGCCATCGTCTTGATCTCATACACATTCATATCTCAAGCTCCTGTTCCTTTCATTAAATCTGCTGCCACTTTCTCGGTTGATAAAGGCAGAATGACCCATTCTGCCTGTTCCATCACGCGGCGCTGTAAGACTTCCGGGGTGTCATCCGGCTGTATTTCTACTGCTTTTTGCATGATAATCTCGCCGCCATCAGGTATCTCATTGACAAAATGCACGGTCGCGCCAGTCACTTTAACGCCGCGCTCAAGTGCTGCCTCATGAACTTTAAGGCCGTAAAAGCCTTTTCCGCAGAATGACGGAATGAGCGAGGG
>CADBOU010000110.1 GCA_902796355.1 uncultured Lachnospiraceae bacterium | reverse complement strand
TGCCCTTTGTCATAAGTGTTTCGATAAAAAGAATCTCACCGCCGACCTGTGTCCAGGCTAAACCTGTCACAATACCCGGTCTCTTCTTCTGTAAAATATGTTCGTGCGTCACAGGCTTGTCATCCAGATAGTCGCGCAGCTCTTCAGGCGGCACTGTCAGCACATCATCACGGCCATTAGCGATCTCTACCGCGCTCTTGCGGCACAAGGTCTCCAGTCTCTTTTTCAGGCCGCGCACGCCGCCTTCCATCGTAAAATCAGTAATGATCTTTTTGATGGTTTCATCCGGCACAGTCAGGTCCTTGTCTGTGATCCCTGTATCTTCCATCACTTTGGGAAGCAGGTGCCGTTTTGCAATCTGAAATTTCTCCACTTCTGAATATCCGTTAAAACGGATTACTTCCATACGGTTCAGGAGAGGCTCCGGAATGGTATCCGTTGTGTTAGCGGTGCAAATAAACAGAACATCAGACAGATCGTAGGGAACATTCATATAGTGGTCCGTAAAGGTGTTGTTCTGCTCCGGATCGAGTACTTCCAGCAGCGCACTGGCAGGATCTCCGTTATAGGATGTATACAGCTTATCAACCTCATCCAGAACCATCACCGGGTTGGTGGTGCCGACCTTGTGGATGCTGTCCATGATGCGGCCGGCCATAGCGCCGATATAAGTCCTTCTGTGACCGCGGATATCTGCCTCATCGCGCGCACCGCCCAGTGAGACGCGCACATATTTGCGCCCGAGAGCCTTGGCGATACTCTGACAGATACTGGTCTTTCCGGTACCGGGTGCTCCGACAAACAGAAGGATGGATCCTGACTGTCTCTTTTGGAGATTCATCACTGCGATCTGCTGGATGATCCTTTCTTTCACCTTCTTGAGGCCAAAATGATCCTCCTCGAGAATCTCAGCTGCCTCATTCAGATCAATCTGTGCTACCGGCTCTTTCTTCCACGGAAGGCTTGTCAGAAAATCAAGATAATCATAGAGCATCCCGCTTTCAGCCGACTGCTGTGCTTCTCCCTTCAGGCGGTTGACAACCTTTGTCGCCTCTGCCTTGGCCTCCTCGTTCATCCCGGATTTTTCGATCGCAATCTCAAACTTTCTGATATCGGAAACATTTTCCGGATCGATTTTATCCAGCTCCTCCTGGAGGTACTGCATCTGCTTCTGGATGGCCGATTTGCGGTAAATCTTTTTATAGTCTTCCTCCTGTTTGTTCTGCGCCTCGCCGGAGAGCTGTGCTATCTCGAGGTATTCATAAATCATTTTCTCCAGCATTTCTGTGCGCTTTTTGCAGGAATCCTCTTCAAGGACCTTATACTTTTCCTCATTTGAGTTGGGAAGCCACGTGGAGATCATCGACCCGATCTCTCCGATCGAATTCCACTGAGACATATAATTCTGCAGCATGGCGCCCCACTGAAAATGAGCCAGGAAAGAAGTCAGATGCTCTTTCATCTTGGACAGCCGCAGCATCTCTTCATCCTCATTGACATCATCAATCTCCAGGCGGCGTGATACATTCAACTCAATATTATATTTGCTGATCACCTGCACGCTCTCGATGTTAACGCGTTCCCCTGACGAGATCACGATAAACTCTACATTGCTGATATCTGTGATGGTTCCCGTCATACCGATCGGATAAAAGCTGTTATCATTAAGCTCCTCCCAGCTCTGTTTCTTTTTTTCGACAAGCATCAACACACGTTCTCCCTCGACGGGATCCTTGCCTGCCAGCATGCGGTAAAGCTCTTTCTGAAGATAGATCGTTGTATTAGGGACCAGTACTCTGTTAAAAACCGGTAAAATAGTCATGGTTAATTCCTCCTTGATAGAATGTATGAAACAGCATATTCAATCATATATGCCGGTGGTCTGCCTCTTGTTTTGTTAGCACTTTATTGCATTGAGTGCTAATGTCACTGTGAGTATATCACCGTTTTAGTAGGAATTCAACCCTTTTACGCAAAAAAAGACGCAGCCAACTCTGACTGCGTCTTTTGTGTTTCATTGTATATCAGTGTATCTGTTGTGTGTTCTGACCCTTTATACAACAACAAAGAACTTGATCAGGAAAAGAATTGAAATGACATAGCAGAGAATTGAAACATCCTTTGCCTTTCCTGTAAAGACCTTCATGACCGTATAAGTAATCAGGCCGAGGCCGATACCATGTCCGATGGAACCTGAAATCGGCATGGTGATCAGCATGATCATACACGGAACGACATCAAATTTATCCTCTAAGTCGATATTCTTTAATCCCATCAGCATAATGATACCGACATAGATCAGGGCTGATGATGTAGCCGGTGCCGGGATCAATGCTACAATCGGGGAAATAAACATACACAGAAGGAACATGATGCCGGCTATCAGTGCTGTCAGACCCGAACGGCCGCCTGCTTCCACACCGGTTGCCGATTCAACAAAGGTCGTAACAGTTGATGTACCAGAAAGAGATCCGGCAATCGTACCGACCGCATCCGATGTCAGAGCTTCCTTCATCTTTGGCATACGCCCTTCAGAATCCAGCATGTTGGCTCGTGACGCAGCACCCACCAGCGTTCCGATCGTATCAAACATATCGATCATACAGAATGTGATGATCAATGTGACGGCTGTAAACAGTCCGATTGAGAAAAAGTCTTTAAAGTCAAATTTAAACAGTGTCAGCTCCACCATATCTTTAAACGGCGGTGCCCAATGAGCGCCCTTCAGGGAAGCGAAAGGATTGTTGTGCAGTACAAAATACTCACCAATCCAATAGATGATTGACGCTGAAATCATACCGACGAGCACGGCACTCTTTTTCCCTTTCAGGTCGAGCAGAATGATGATAAACAGACCGACAAACATTGTCACGACATACATCACCATCTGTGAATAACTATCGCCCATTGCATCCTTGATGATCTTTGGTGTCATTGCTCCGAAGAAATCCCGCATGACATAGAACGGACCACCGTCTTTGGTATAGATTCCCGCATTTGAACCGAAGCCAATATTCAACAGCATCAGACCGATTGCAGGTCCGATTCCCATGCGGATGCCCAGCGGAATCGCTTCGACTATTTTTTCGCGGACACGAATAAGAGACAGAATTATAAATAAGATACCTTCAATCAAGATGATACACAGTGCACTCTGAAAACTGTCTGTGTAACTAAGGCCTGTAAGAATGGCAATGTTGGCAACAACGACTGCAAAAAAGCTGTTCAACCCCATGCCGGGAGCCATGACAAACGGTTTATCAGCATAGAACGCCATGACTATTGTACCGATCGCTGACGCGATACACGTTGCCATAAAGACAGCATTCCACAGCGGCTGGCCTCCGTCAGCTCCGAAATTAGTCAGAATATTCGGATTGAGGGCGACGATATACGACATAGTCATGAATGTGGTCAGGCCAGCCACAATCTCAGTCCTGGCGTCGCTCCCGTACTCCTTGTACTTGAACATACAACCTCTCCTTTCCACCTGAAAAAATACCATCTCCTACATTCAAATTGTATCATGCAGAAAGATGGTGCGCAAACTTTTTTTGATAATCACAAAATATTTTTTTTACATTTTTTTGCAAATATTAACACTTACCCATATTGCCAGTAAATCACAATTTTAAACATATAGGGTTCGTCCTCGTAAAGAGTACGCACATGAGGCATCCCTGTGTTGCCTAAGATTCTGTTGGCGCCATCATGAAGCAGCGATTCTGTCAGATCATCATGGGCTGCATCATACAAACTTTGATCTGCAAAGCAAAACACGGAATACGGCTTCTGTGCATCGACGTCATCAAAGATGATCTGTCTGAACGTATCTTTATCATAAGATGTGTAGTACATATTATGAAGGCGATAATAATTGAGATCATCCGCTTTGCATACCGGAACATTCAGTGTCTCATCAATCTCATGTGTTCTCAGAATGACCTCATCCGGGCAACACAGATAATCATAGTTCTTAGCTCTGAATGATGAGGGGATTTCTTCTGAGACCTCGTTGTACACAGCATCTCCCCATGTGACATCGACATGATAATACGCATCATGACAGCGCACGATTGTCCAGCCATGCTTCTCGGCATTCTCTGTAATTTTCCCCGTCACATAGATACAGCGAATGCCCTGTCTTTTTAACAGATACTGAAAAGCCTTGGCATACCCGGCGCAGACAGACTGATGTCCGGCAAAGACGCTATAGATGTTTTGATTGTTGTCTGCTTCCGTATTGTACTGCGTCAGGTCAATAATAAAGTCATACGCCTGTTTGATCTTCTCGTAATCATCCGCTCCTGTATCAACCTGGCTTAAATACTCCCCGACAACTTCTTCTATCTGAGCTGAACGCCCCTTCTGTTCCTCCGGCGTACAGTTGCGCTCAGCTGTTACAACAGCATACGGATCACCGAGTGCAGGCTCATATGTTGTAATCTGCGACCCGCCGGTCAGCCAGAAAAGCTCCGGATGATCAGCCATCATGCTAGTAAAGATCGTCCGGATCAGACCGATATCCGACTCTGCCACTTCGATCTCTTCTTCCCCGGCTGTCAATCCATTATAAAGGACACGGTACATTGCACGTTCTTTTGAATCAAGCTGTTCGTAATACCACCCCTGCTCGATGACCGGCAGCTCCTCGGCTGTCTCTTCCATATCCTCCCTGATATGATGTCCGATGACATGGTTAAACGAAGGCTCTGCGCCGGTCATGTACAGATATCCAAACAAGCCGGTTCCAACGACTACAGCCGTTATGAGAATCAGCACAAGAAGGCAGCCGCCATGTTTTCTCCTTCTCCGGCTCCTCATCTGACCACCTTTCTTTTCTTTGTCTCTGACGGAAGAAGCTCACTGATCAATGCTGCACCGATAATCATAACCGTCCCAATCACACCAGTTACCGACATTCTCTCATGAAGCAAAAACACAGAGCACAGGACCGCTATAACCGGTTCGAAATACCCTAAAATCGCATACGTTGTCAGCGGAAGTCTTGCGAGTCCATCGAAATAGAAACAGTAGGCGATACCCGTGTGCAGTATGCCCAGCATGAAAATGATTAAAACACTCTTTGCATCAACATGTATCTCTTTTCCGACATTAACAATGAATGCATAGATCAGGACGACAACCGATGAGGCTCCCAGCTGAACTGCAGATCGGTCATAAAAACCAACCTCCGGGACTTTGCGGTTTAAGACGGCAAGACCGACAAAACAGGCTGCCCCCGCCAGCCCCAGCGTAATGCCAACAGGATCAGCGCGCCCGCCGCTGCCGGAAAAGACCCCCGAGAGCAACAGCATTCCGATCAGTGCTGCTATCACGCAGGCCAGCTTCTGTACACTAATCTTCTCGGAAAGGAGAACCGGTGCAACCACCACAAGAATGATGGGCGCCATATAATTACACAGGCTCGCAATAGCCACCGTGGTATGCATATATGAAGCAAACAAAAACACCCAGTTAAGTCCCAGAAATACGCCCGACAACACAAGCGGAATGAAATGTCTTTTGATCTTGGCGCGATCAATCTTTACACCCCGTATACGCATAATCACAAGCAGAGTGATCAGGCCGATAAAGGCACGGAAAAAGACGACAATCTCTGTCGGAACGGTCACAAACCGAAGAAAGAATCCGATCGTTCCAAAGAGAAATATAGATAATAAAAACCGCAGTTTGACGCTTGTCATCACATCCACCCCAGAGGGAAAAGATGTCCCAACATGCCCAGTACCGGAACAGTCTCTCCTGCACCTGATACTGTCAGAAGAAAACTGACCGCCAGCACGCTGACCATTCCAAACAGATACGCTGTCTCACTTTTAAAGAGAACAGAAAAACAGGCACTCCACAAAACTGATAAGACCGTCCCTATCATCACTGACACCGCCATGTTGACCACCCCCGCGATCCCTCCTGTATCTTCCGCTATGACAGATATGATCACAACTTCCGCCAGAAGGGCTGCAGCGATCGGCAAGACCTGCGCAAATACGCGCGTGAGAAGATAGACGGCCTTCTCTTTGCCTATGAGAACCGCGGCAATGTTTCCGTAGCCGGACGTCAGTTTTTCGCGTGCAAACGTCAACGCAGCCACGAAAATCAACAGGCCGGCCAAAAGGACACGCTTATGAGGCAGAATCGGTCCTGCACTTGTGTGTATATTTCCGGACTCGAGCTCCTCCCCCTGCGCCGAAAGAAAAACCACCTTAAAAAGATTATCCCCCCTGCTGTACTCTCTCTGCTTCTTAAGGAGCTTATCTGCGAGTTTTTCATCGCCGGTCGGAAAGATCTTCCGGTCTCCTGCCATCTCGGAGAGGATGTGTTCTGATTTAGCCTGCATCACACATGAGAACACTTTTTCTTTGAGAACCAGCCCATTGCTTGTAAGCGCCGTCTGGTAGTAGATGATTCCCTGCTCTCCTTCTCTCTCCTCGAAGACGATCTCATCCAGATCTTCCTTTACCGCAAAAGCACAGTCTATCTTTCCGCGCATCACATCAAGCTGCATTTTATCACGGTCACTGTAAATGCGGCACCGAAGCATGGTATCTTTTTCGTTCTCAAAGTACTCCTTTACTGATGCAGCACAGACGCCCTGATCTGTGTAAAGCCCAAAGGTTGTCCCGCTCGGCTCATGCAGCATGACAGAACTGACAATGCCAAAAGCCAACACGGCCAGCGCTGTCACAATCCAGATCGCAGGATTTTGAAAAGCACGCTTAAGTTGTACAGGGAGCCAGCGTCTTATCATCTGCTCACCCCCTCTTTAATTTTCGCGGTACCTTCCGCAAGCAGAAACATGACAACTGCCGCTATAAGCACTGCCCCTCCCGTTCTAAGGTCAGCATGTGAATTGACAGCCTTGCTCAAAAACAGCTGCCACTCGTAAAATGGCAGGCACCTGGAAATCCGGATCATCGCCTGCGGCATCATAGAGAGCGGAAAGAGTCCTCCCGCAAAGACAACCATCAGCGCAGATGTAATCAGATAGAGATAACTCCCTCCCTCACCGGGAAGCAGATTGTAAACCAGATGGATATAGGCCGCCATTCCCAGCGCCGGAAGGATCATGGCGGCAGGCTTTAGAAAATGGTATTCACGAAGCAACTCGGGGACAGTGCATATGCCGGCCAGGAGCATCATAAACAGCCAGATGATCCCGGTCATCACCAGAATCTTGACTCCGCTCTGATACAGGCGGGGAACACCGATGCGCACAAGTGCGCGCCCTGTCACGGTCTCGTCCGTTCGATAAAACGGAGCAAAACCAATCCCAAGCAAAAGAGGAAAGATGAGCAGCAGAGAGATGACTGCAAACTGAAGCACTGTCATATCTCCGTAAGGTGAAAGCACCGTTGTCTTAAAAAAAGTTCCCCTTGCCAGAAACAGACTGATAAAACGGTCAGCCATCCGATTGGCTATTTTGCGCGTTGATCGTCTGGTGGGATACTCTGCGCTCACATCGTAGACGGCATAGACAGCCGACTCTGCAATCTGAAGATCATGCACACCGGTCTCAACGAGTTCTGTAAAGAGGTTTCCCGCCAGTGTCGGTTCATCGGAAATCCTGATGTTGACAGGCGTGTTATACCCTTCGTTGATATCCTCATACATATCCTCCGTCAGGTAAAGCGCGGCGTCAAAGGTGCCGTCCTGCACCTTTTGATCGGCCTCGGCAGCTGATACACGGTGAAAGATGCAAATGCTTTTAATGACATCCATCTGCTGCACCAGCTGCAGCGCTTTTTCTGTCATCTCATCTTCATTGCCGCCTGCAACCGCCACATCGATCCGCAGCAGGGATTTCCCTTTTCCGGTTACTCCGAGGCCTAAAACGGCAGCCCCCAGCAGCGCTGCCGTTAAAAAGAGCATAAGAAAGAAAAGGGGTATTAATTTCAACCCCTTTTTCCATTCCATTTCAAAGTAAGTTTTTGCGCTTATCCGGTTCACAGGCCGTAGAGCACCTGCGTCAGCGATGCAGCAATCTTGCTGAAATCAGATTCGCTCATAGTAAGAATATCCTGTCCCTGGGGCGCCTCGGCTACATTGACATCATCAGAAATCTTGGCATTGACATCCACCGTCTGTCCTGACATTTCACCAATCCTGAATGTCACGCCGTCCGTACCTTTTGCAATCACACCAGTCATTACGGTTTCATCTCCCGAGTAAACCGTGACAGAACCGCTCTCGGCGTGATACTCAAGCGTCCCCTGCACTTCGTCATTGACATCTCTGACCTCGTAGGTTGTCAGACCGCCATCTTCTTTGACAGACAGTGTCACGCTGGAATCATCTTCATGATTTGTAATGATGGTCTCATGCCATGGAATGTCTTTGCCGGCAAAGGAAATTGCCGCGTCAACACTCTGGTCTTCTGTTTCAGTTTTAATGCCGACCCGGGCGAGTTTACCTTCGTTGATGTAGAATTTCAGATCAATGTCTTTCATCGCGCGGATCTGCTCCAAAGGATCCTCGGAAGTGGTGCTCACACCCAGTGAGTTGAGCTCTGCGACGAGATCTGTCAGGCTCTTGCCGTAGGACTTCTCTGTTACCGTATCAAACAGATCTGCCAAGAATTCACCAGAGACTGTCGTTGAATAACCGGCGCATTCGATCGTATCTTCCCCGACTTTGATCTCCTCTTTTTCTATCTCAACATACTCAAGAGATTCAAACTTCTCATCGACAGTCGCTTCCATCTCTTCCTGATTAGCCTTATCCATATTGGCAGCAGAATAAGCCATCTTAAGGAGGGCATCAAGCTGACCAAGCGATTCGCTTCCGATCATTGATCCGATATAAGAGTCTGCTGCATTTGTCTTATCGGACGTATAGTCATAACTGAGCGGATCAATGCCGAGCGAGCTGGCATCAAGTGTCAGCTTCGTATCGTCCAGATAGAGCGTGCCTTCCAGACCTGCTGCAGCAATCTTAGCAGACATTTTCCCTTTATCGGCATTATAATCAAGATCGATGTTCTGTCCGGATGCACTCAGTGTTGCATTGATGGCATATGTGCCGTCCTTCATGATATCGCTGGCCGCTTTAAACTGGTCTGTCAGTTCATCTGATACAAATGTCGCTTCGCTGGCCGCTTTAATCTGCTCATAGGGAGTCCCGTTGCTGAGGCCATTGCCTCCGAGATTCTTAACCGCAAAGGCACCGCCGCCTATCACAACTGCCGCCGCAACAATACCGGCGATAATCTTTCCTGTTTTGCTTTTCTTTGGTGCAGGAGCCGGCGCAGTCTGCGGGATCTGTTCGGCCGCAGGAACCTGCTGTGCCGGCTGGACCGGTTCACTAGCCTGGGCGATCGGTTCGCCGGTCTGGGGATCAAACTTTATCTCACTCATCTTAGTCGTTCTCCTTTCTCAGTTTCCTGACCACCTGATCTGTCCGTGCTTCAACCAGCACATGCTCATCCAGGTGATATAAACGATCACAAAAATCCATTTCCATTATATCATGTGTCGCCATGATCACAACTCCATTTTGAGCTGTAAAATCTTTTATGTACCGATGAATGATCTCCTTCTGGCCGATGTCCAGAGCCGAAGTAGGTTCATCCATGATGAGGACCTTCTGCCCGCCCAAAAGTGCACATGCAATTGTCAGCCTCCTCTTCTGTCCACCGGAAAGCTTCCCCGCACGGCGCTTAAAGAGAGGTGTCAGCTCCAGTGTGCGGATCACCTCAAGTGATTCGTCCGGAACTGTCCCGCTCCACAGCTTCAGATTGTCTGCAACTGACAAATCCTCCAGCAGAGGGTTTCCCTGAGGGACATATCCTATCAGTTTGGCGAACTGCCCTTTCTCTTTCAGAAGCATATGTCCATCACAGGAAATCGTGCCGTAAGCCGGCCTTCTGACACCTGCGAGAATGCTGAGCAACGTGCTTTTCCCGGATCCGTTGATCCCGGCTATTCCCACGCACTCTCCCGCACAGGCATACAGGCTGACACCGTCAAGAACCGTTTCCCTGCCGTATTGATACCGGATTGATTCAACTGTCAGTAGAGGTTCGGCCATACTTACCCTTCGTTTTCTTCCGCAACGATATTAGCGCCGCCATACAGCTCGCGCAGATAAGGCTTTTCAATCTTTCCGGTTGCGTTGCGCGGAACCGGCGCAAAAATGTACTTGCGCGGGCGCTTATATTT
>CADBOU010000109.1 GCA_902796355.1 uncultured Lachnospiraceae bacterium | reverse complement strand
TGAATTGGATGTGCTGCGGGAACTGGCGTGGAGTGCCAGAACATGACCTCCCCGGCCACTCTTCTCCCTTGAAAAACGGAGCACCTTGTGTGCAAGCTCTTTAACCTGCTGCCGGTATACCTCATAGGGCGCGACCCCTCTCACATTTGCAAGCACATTAAAATTGCTAAGTGAACCGGTCGCTTCGACAAGCGGTTTGCCCGGGAATGTACAGCCTGCCATATTCGCAGAAAAAGCAATTCTTCTGGCCAGCGCTTTGGTGAAAAGTTCACTGCTGCCGTCCACAATGATTCCCCCGACGGCGCCTGAAAGGCAATCCGGATGTTCTCTGAAGTATTCGAGCAGCCGGTAGTATTCCATGTTAACGCCTGCTTCAGAAAGGCATATGGCAAAGAGAACTCTCTCTCCCTGAAGGCTGATCCGCCTTAACTCAGAAGCCATTTCTACCCACGTGATCTCCACATCCTGTGCTACAAGATCACTGACCATACTGCTCAGCACATCCTCCATGCGCTTCGTCCTGCCGTGCAGCTCACAAATCGGGCGGACGATGACCAGTTTCTGTTGTTTGCTGTCTACTTGATTTGTCACTTTTTCTCACCGAATCTCACACAGATTTAGAAAGGCTTTTCTGATACGCTGATAGAGCTCATCCGGAAGCGGTGCATCTTCATATTCCCAACCGGATGGCTTAAGGCGGTTTCTCACTCCCAGATAGGCTCCTCGATCTTTTGAACCCAAATAAACAGAACCATAGTGCCACTGTCCCCTGAGCGTCAGCAGAATCGACAACGCAGCAGACGACAGTGCCGGTGCGATATACGGTTTGTATCCAAGCTCCCGCACCTTCAGATTGGCATTTACAGTCATGTCTGTCAGCTTTTTTGAAGCGGTTTCATCATAATTGCCGATACTGTTGGCAATCACCAGATCCTGACCATGGGGTCCGAACGCCCGCCCTTCCTGCTTATACTTTTGAAGCGCTGCATCATCTGCCTTTTCAGCATAGTAGCGGGCCCGCGTGTTCATCACTCCCAGGCCATATCCCTGTATCTGCCAGGGCATTAATCCGGATGCATCGAGAAATGCCGCCGCCAGAGGATCAACCGGATCACTCACAATACAGACCAGGCCGGTATAAGCACCTTTACCAGCCAGGGTTGCATAGTGCCGGATAAGATCTCTGTTAGCCTCAAGCTGAGCCATCCGCACATCCATCCCCTCTGTTTTTTCGCCAACCGGAGGAACTCCTTTGCTGGCGCAGAAAATCATGACATCACAGTCAAACAGATTCTCTTCTTGTACAATCTTAACCGGCGGCAGATCGTTTTCAAACGGATACCCGATTTGATTGATCTCCATCTCAAGGCGCTCTGTATTACCCGGTTTGATATCGCAGATGCCGATGCAGGATATCACATCCGCTCCCAGCAGCCTCAATCCGATCAGCATGGTTGTCCCGACATCGCCGAGAGCCAGAATGTTAACGCTGTTCTTCCGCTTCAGATGTACCGGGCACCCGTCCAGCACCATTGCCCGGGCCCCTATCTCATTGACCAGTTCATGTATATATCTCATATCAATTGTATCCCTTACTGATCCTGCGGCATGCCGCCTTTGCCGCGCTTTAAATACAGACGTTTAAGCCAACGGATATCATTGGCCACATAAACAGATGGCGCCATCTGTTCGTCATATCCGAGGCCTCCGCCCAGAAGCGGCCTGCGCGGGTGCAGCAGAACAGCCCCCAATCTGTGAAGTGTCAGTTTCTTTTCAAACATTTTCTGATACTCCTGCTCCAGGGCCTTTAATATTGACAATGCATTTTCCAGACATGTCAGTGAATAACGGTAGATGGCGTCCATATCATTATCTCCGACAAATGAAAAGCTGGTGTAAGGCATTGTCAGATTGATAGAAACATCATCGTCTCCCTCTGGCCCGTCAATGGAATCGCCGCCTATAAAAGGATAACAATCCCGCTCATTAAGCCATATGTTGATAGACGGAATAAAATACGCTCCCTCCACCTTGCGTCCGCGCGCTTTCATATTGTCCTGTGCATTACCGGTCAGAAGGCCGACAATCACTTTGTGCACCTGTACATCCTGTTCTCTGAGGATGGGATCAATTTTGTTAATCCTCTGCCCTGAATGCAGCAAATCATCGATCAGGATGACCGGGCGGTTAAAGGATTTGAGTGTTTTTGCCTGATCCTGCAGTGTCTGATAATCCTGTGACTCTCTGATTGTAAATCCTGAAAGATCGTTATGAAAATACTTCTCAGTCCGCAGCGCCTTGGTGACCGTATTAGGAACAACAACATCTGACAACGCTTTCCCGAACGGAACCGACAGATAGGGTCCCCTGCGGCGCCTGGGATCAGGCACGGTGGAGACACCATTATCGCGCGCGACAAGTGATGCGATCTTGTTGTGCACGGCACTCGTGTTAAATGAGATCAGGAGCTTTTCAGGATAAATATCTCTGAATGTCTTAAGAAGCCTGTCATGTGCGTCATCAATCGCTTTCTGCACACGCGGATTCTTGTTGAGCGGCGCTTTGACCATCGTCTCTACATCCCTGAAGATGACAATCGGATCACGCATATCCACTGCGTAGACCGGGCGGTTCGGATCCTCTGATATATTGACAAATCCCTGTTTCTTAAAAGCTCTGATTGTACGCGGATCCATCCCCGCATCGCAGATGGGATGATAGACTGCGTATGCATAATCCCCGGCGAGCAGCATCGTCAACAACTCGGTGAGCAGAATCTCCCTGAGATTGGAAATCTCTGTTTTGGCCGCATAAAATGCTCCGATCACAGCAATCCCCCCGCCGGACTCCTGTCTGATATGGGCAGCAATTCCGGCATCTTTGAACTCTTCCAGCAGATCATGCGTGCGGATGCGTGAAGCAGCTGCAAAAGCGGAGATCTTTCTCTCTTCTTCTCCTGTCTCAATCACGATCTTACGCACTCTGGGCAGAGAAAAATAATCATACAGCTCATCGAAGTCATATCTGCTCTCACGCAGCTCTGACCTCATACGTTCCACGTCCGGTATTTCATCGTGTCCGTAACACAGAATGTTCATCTCCTGCGCCTGAAGCACGTGTTTGTAAGCCGGCTCACGGGCATAGAAGTTGCGGTCATAAATATAATTCTGAACAACCGGATCGAGCAGGTTTGATATATCCCGTCCCAGGTCAATATTCTCTCTGATCCTGGTAGAGCTGATATCCTCATAGTATTTTTGCAGTGTCAGTTCGATCACTTTCCCTGTGATCGGATACTGCTCTCCGTCCTCATCCAGTTGTTCTGCCTCTCTGGCAAAGATCAGATGATTAAAGGAATGAATCGAATACGGCTCCGGTTTTTTCTTGTAACTGGATGCATTCAACACGACATCAGAGCCGACAGCGATATACAATTCGCGCCCTTCAAAGAGCAGCTTCAGCTGCCGTAAATCTTCCGGATTGGCGATATTAACAGAAATGTCATCCGGAAAGACATATAAATCATCCTCATCAGCAATGGTCATGCTAAGGATCTCTTTACGCAGCATATGCGGAAGTGTTTTTTTAGACCAGGAAAACTCATCGATGGCCAGGTACACTTCAAATCCCATATCCCGGATCGTTGTGGCAATGGCTTTGTGCCCCAGACTGAACGGATCAAAGGTCCCCGGGAAAAAGGCCACGCGTCCCTGATGCGGAATACAAAATGACCCGACTTCGCTTTGATATTCGGAGATAAACCGGTAAATGTGGTTCAAAACAGCGGCATTATTGTAGAAATCAAGCTCCCGGTCTTCCTCTTTTTCGGGAAGAATTGACAGGATTCGCTTAAATATGCATCCGGCAATATCGTGCTTCTCTTTCATCGACAGGATCGGTGATGCGAACAGATGCTCACCGATCGTACGGAAAGCTTCTCTGGAGATTGAGTGCTTATAATAAGCAAACCCTTTCATCAGCATGCCGAGCAGGCGCCGTTTTCTCTCCTCCCTCTTTGTATCACTTTCATTCCCCTGATACAAACCATAGTTCTCCAGAGCAATGGCAATTGTTCCCAATGCCGCTGACGCGGTCCTCTCGTTCCCGGCATCGATGTATTTTTGAAGGGAGTCGATCGTTTCATCAATCTCTCTCGGTGAAAGATACAGCAGGACTACACCCAGGTAATCCGGAATGAATCGTGAGAACTGATAGTCCTCAATCTCCAGTCCGCTCTGCAGCTCAACCATCAGCTCATTGCGCTGATCCATTGTCATCTTTTGAATGATCTGAAGGAGCGCATCTCCTGCCGTCTTGCGTACAGTCACGGTCTCACTGACTTTGATCAGATTGGCAAAATGAGTGGCCACATGCAGAAGACGGCTGCGTCCTGTCTCCTCCAGCACGCAGTGCATCATTTCTTCAATATTGGTCAGTTTGACAACCCAATGCGTCTGTGTCTTTAAATCATCCAGGAACATCGCGGCCAGCTGTTCATCTGTCAGACCATGATCATGCAGACGCATGATTTTCCGCCGGCGCCTGACCGCCTCATCTTCTGTCATCTTCCCAAAGTGTCTCAGCACATCGATGGCGATTAAATCCACACGCATTCCCTGATGTCCAAGCATTTTGCGGGCATATCCTGTCACTGTTTCGATAAAGCTTTCAGGGCAGTAAGACGGGCGCGCATTGAGCGCTGTCGACAAAAGCTCAATCACCCACAGCTCATCCGTCTCGTCCCTGTGATAATACTGTTCCAGGATCTCATAATACTTATGCCTGCAGGAGGGCCTGCAGTTTTCCGCAACAGATCTGACAAAGAAGTCAGCACTCGCTGTAATCCATTTTTTGTGCTGATCTGTATATTTATAATTGGGAATAAGCAGCAGCTCAATATATTTGGAGAACATGCTGAGATTCGTCTGATTCTCATCTGGCGCCGGAATATCCGCCGGAAGCTCCTTTTTGTATTCCATGCGGTATCGTCCGACGATCTTGCCCATGACTGTGGCTGTTTGCTCTCTGATATCACTCTCATGATGCGGGAGCATCTCATAGAGAAAATCGAGTGTCATCGTCTTCTGTTCATCTGTCATGTACGTGGAATACTCGTTGAGAATATTCAGATAAGTGCGCGCATTCTTCCAGCGCGTTTCGCTTCTGGCTGCTTCTAAGAGGCTCCCGAACTCCTCAGCATTGCCAAATCGTCTCATCAGGCGGACATTATGATCAATGGCCCTGTTCTTCATCTGATCAACTATCTGCTGGCCAAACAGAAACGCTGTCTCCTTTAAGGCGGGTTTCTTAACCTCGGGCGGATCCACCGGATATCTCAGTGCACAGTCAGAGACCTCTGTCTGCACGCCGCGCTCCACCATATAATCCTCAAAGTCTTTCAGTTTATTGTAGACCTTTGTATAGCGGTGCGCTTTGGCCTCATCAACATTATCCAGTTTGTTGAGTATGACATCAAAAGCATCCTTCAAACTGTAAAAATGAATGATTTCCCTGCCTTGTTCGCGTGTGCTCTTCGTCCTGAAATCAGCATAAATCAGAAGGAGGGACTCCACAGGCAGATTCTCAAGCTCCAGATCCCACGTTGAATGATTGGCTGCTATATGTGCAATCTCGGGAAGGCGGTATCGGCTCAGGCAATAGTCAGTATAATAATAATGGAGGTACGGAACCCGGCTTTCTTCCTGTTTGCGGCACCCGTATTTACCGATGTCATGGCTTGCTGCTGCTGCAGACACCATTCCCAGATCAACCGGCACGCCAGCGGCAAAAAGCTGCCTGGCTACATACATGGCAATGTAATGTACGCCGCTGATATGTCCCAGCGTGTTAAATGGAGTTATATCAGCTCCGATTCGCATAAACTCATATATATTGAGCATGCTAATCAGTTTCTTCATTCTGAAGTATTCACCGGTAAAACCGTTCTCCTTGACCTCCTTGTCCGATAAAAGCCGGATATCCTTTGTCGGATCAAAGCGGCACACGGCTCTTTCGTATTGATAGACCGCATGCAGCAAACGAATCAGGCTGTCCCGATTCTCCGTCATATCCTGTAATCCGGATCCACCCTGCTCCGTCTGTGTACCTGCTTCCCGGGTTGTCAACGGCAAATGCGGAAAAAGCTGATTGCGCAGGTATAGATAAACATATATCAGCCAGCCATCCTGCGGCTCTTCTGCCTGATCGGAGGCGATGTACTCCTCCCACACTTTCAGGATATCCTGCGCATGTATCCTTCCGTTTTTGTCGGCATGATTGAGAAGCTGTTCGGCCGTCTGACGGTACTGGCCCTTTCTTCCCTCATAAGCCTGAGCGATCAATCTGCTTAATACATCTGTCTTTTTCATCCTGCCATCTCCGTTTGTGACAATGTCTAAAAATAACCAGAAATTCCGGCTACGATCCCTTTGGAAATCACCGCATGTCTGCTGTCCGAATGATCAGAGGCCCTGTCTCCTACCTCCAGATCCACAGAAGGAATTGTCGAATATGACGTCTGTGTCAGATCAATTGCCATGGACCCTTGACCGTACAGCGCTACACCTGCCTGCTGCATACCTCCTATAATACTATCTCCCAGCGCATTGTGCTGCTGCCAGTGTGTGGCAACCGGCTCCATGCTGCGATATGAAGCAATGTCCGGTACACTGATATAAAAGAACCCTTTATTGCTCTGCGTTGAATCATAATGAAGCGAGATGTGGCAGTCTGCATTGTTGTTCGCTATGACTGTCCGGGCTATATTATCCAGCTGTACATCATCGCCCTCTCTGATCATCAGGACATCAAATCCGGCTGCCAGAAGATCTGCTTTAACCTGTTTGGCCAGTGCCAGCACAGCCGCCGCTTCAGTTGTGCCATCCTGCATGGTTGTACCGGATGATACAGCTGCAGCCTGCGTGGCGCCGGCCCCTGTACTGCCGCCTGTCACCTTAGCCGACCCGTCAGGGTGACACTGTGTATATACTGATTGACCGCCGGCAGTTCCATGTCCTGCATTAACTGCCACCGTAATATCTCTTCTGTTTGCCCCGGCACGGTAAAGCACTGCCTCTCCCGTGTGAATCTTCGAAAAGCCGGCATACTGCCACCCGTCATTCCATGCGACGGGACCTTCGCTGACAGCTGGTGCAGCCTCCGCCTTCTCTTCTGGCTCTTTCAGCTTGCCCTGCTCAGCCTTCTCCTTCTCTTTTTCCTCATTGGATGCCAACAGCATTTCCTGTGCATGATCCGCTGCCTGAGAAACAACCGGCTTGATTTCCTGATTAAGACGTCCGGACAAGACTTTCCATCCGGAACCTTCGCGCCCGGAAGCACCATGGATTTCATTGGAACGGCGCAGCTGACCGGCAATGATCCACGCCAGAACAAGACCCAGAATGACAATCAGTGTAATCAATATGCCTGTAATGATTTTATATCTCTTATGTTTACTCATACTCCCCCACTTTACACTTCAATTTCTTTATCAACAGTATACTATAAATCTTCTGCGACAGCCAGTCAGGGTGCTGGTGCGGCAAAAAGGATTTGCATCAACGCAGTGCGCGCAGTACAATGGAAAGTGATTTTATGCGGCATGTATCAAGATCTGCATAGACATTAGGAAACAAATACGAAAGGGTGAATCATTATGCCAGAAGAATGTACACATAACTGCGAAACCTGCAGTCTTGACTGCGACAGCCGTGAAAATGGCGGCATCCAGAAAGCACAGCTCAATCCGCGTGCCTCTGTGCGCCATGTCATCGGTGTCATCAGCGGTAAGGGCGGTGTCGGAAAATCCATGACAACATCTCTGATTGCAACGCTCCTGCGCCGAAACGGGAGTCAGGTAGCTATACTGGATGCCGATATGACCGGTCCTTCCATTCCTACTGCTTTCGGCCTTCACGAAAAAATGAAAGGCGATGCAGAAGGCAATATTGAGCCGGCTCTGACCCAGGGGGGCATTCAGGTCATCTCCACCAACCTTCTGCTTCCAGATGAGACTGAACCTGTCGTATGGCGCGGGCCCATGATTGCTGGAATGGTAACTAATTATTACAGTGAAGTGATATGGAATGATGTCGATTATATGGTCATCGACATGCCTCCCGGAACAGGCGATGTTCCTCTTACTGTCTTCCAGCAGCTTCCTGTAGAGGGACTCATTGTCGTCACATCACCGCAGGAGCTGGTTTCTATGATCGTCACTAAGGCTGTAAAAATGGCTGATATGCTGACTGTTCCTATTCTCGGCATCATTGAGAATATGAGCTTCTTTGAATGCCCGAACTGCCATGAGCGTCATGAAATCTACGGTGCCAGCCATGTGGAAGAATTAGTTAAACTGCACAGCATCCCCACAATGGCACGCATTCCGTTCCTGCCGGATCTGGCACATGCCTGTGATACCGGAACAATCGAGAACTGGGCACTGGAAAACTTTAAGAACATCGATCCTCAAAAGGTTACAGAAAAGAACACTCTGCAGCGCGTCACGGATATGATTACATATCTTGACAAACACTTTAACAACTGATTATGGCATTTACAAGAGAAAACATCAAAACCATAAAACGCCTCGTCGTCAAGGTCGGATCCTCAACAATTACACGCGCTGAAAACGGATCCCCCAATTTACTGCGCCTTGAAAAACTTGTGCGCGAAATATGCACCCAAAAAGGAGAAGGCCGTGAGGTCATCCTTGTCTCTTCTGGTGCCATTGCTGTCGGCCGTCACTCAATCGGCCGTCATACACCTACCGACGATCTGCTCACCAAACAGGGTTATGCTGCGATCGGACAGGGACGGCTTATGATGATTTATCAGAAGCTCTTTGCCGAATACGGCCAGACAGCCGCACAGGTGCTTTTGACGATGAAAGGGTTGGAAAGCACTGAAACAAAAAAGAATGTTATTGGTACACTGACCACTTTATTAGAGCTGGGATCCATTCCGATTGTCAATGAAAATGATACGGTCTCGCCCTATGAAATTCTGTACGGCGACAATGATACCCTCTCTTCTATCGTGGCCACGTTAGTCAAAGCCGATTTGCTGATTCTTCTCTCGGATATTGACGGATTCTACACAGATGATCCCAATTTGAATCCTGATGCAAAACTGATTGAGACAGTCGAGCACCTTGATGCGCGCATGTTCTCGATGGCAAAAGACACCGCCGGAGATGTCGGTACAGGCGGAATGGCGACTAAGATTTCTGCCGCAAAGACCGCGACCGAAGCCGGCATCCCGATGATCATCGCAAACGGAGAAGATTTAAACAACATCCACCGTATCATGAACGGAAGGCCGATCGGAACCCTCTTTCTTCCAGTGTAAAAGGAGGCAGCATATGAACACGATTATGACTCTCGGAGAAAAGGCAAAGCAGGCAGAAGTGATCATGCGCTCCATGCCAACGGACAAAAAGAATCAGGCATTATGCTGTATAGCAGATGCATTGTTGGCACACAGCGATGAGATCCTTGCCGCCAATGCCATAGATCTTGAAGATGCCGTCAAGGCCGGCATGGCTCCAGGCCTGCAGGACCGCCTGCGTCTGACTCAGGCGCGCCTGGAAGATATTGCCGAAGGGATGCGCCAGGTCGCTGCCTTGCCTGATCCCATCGGTGAGGTCATGGATTCATGGACATTGGACAGCGGTATTGATATCCGCAGAGTCCGCGTACCGATGGGCGTGATCGGTATTATTTATGAAAGCCGCCCCAACGTTACTCCTGACGCCTTTTCTCTCTGTTTTAAGTCAGGAAATGTCAGTTTCTTACGCGGTGGGAGCGATTGCATTCACTCCAATATCGCCATGGTGCAAGTGATGCGTCAGACGCTTCAGCAGATGGATATCAATCCTGACGTCCTGATTCTGCTCGAAGATACAAGCAGAGAGACTGTCAAAGAAATGATGCGCGCCAATGCGTATATCGATGTATTGATTCCGCGCGGAGGCGCCGGACTGATTAAAAGTGTTGTCGAAACCAGCACGATCCCTGTTATTGAGACAGGAACCGGAAACTGCCATATATTTGTTGATGAGTCAGCCGATATTCAAATGGCTCTTGACATCATCACGAATGCTAAAACGCAGCGTGTAGGCGTCTGTAACGCAGCTGAAAGCCTGCTTGTTCACAGAAATATTGCCGACGCCTTTCTTCCTGCTCTGGCAGAACGGCTGGGCGAGCAGGTGGAACTGCGCGGTGATGAGATTGCCTGCGGTATCGCGCCCGTCATGAAGCGTGCCACAGAGGAAGACTGGGGAACCGAATATCTCGATTATATCCTCTCTGTCAAAATTGTTGATTCTGTCGATGAGGCGATTAAGCATACCAACCGGTATCACACCGGCCATTCGGATGCTATTATCACTTCGACAAATGAGAATGCCGACAGATTTCTCAATGAGATCGATTCCGCCTGCGTTTACGCCAATGCATCAACTCGGTTTACGGACGGCTTCATGTTTGGATTCGGAGCTGAGATCGGCATCAGCACGCAAAAACTTCATGCGCGCGGACCGATGGGGCTTAAGGAGCTGACATCCTACAAATATCAGCTGCGGGGAAACGGACAGGTCAGAAAATAAGATTAGTCTTTTCGCATGGCCTTGGCCTTGGTGTATGTCGCGTCAATGGCACGGGCTACAACAGAATCAAGGTTATCACGCTGCAGGGACTGAACTCCTTCAATAGTCGTCCCTCCCTTGGAGCAGACACGTTCTGCGAGAATGGCGGGATCTTCACCTGTTTCAAGAATCATCCGGGCAGAACCAATGGCTGTCTGCGCCGCAAAGAGCACGGCATCTTCCCTGCTCATGCCCCATGCTTCACAGCGTTTGGCGATAGCATCGATAAAAAGATAGTAAAAGGCCGGCGATGATCCGCTCGCACAGATGACAGTATCCATCAAAGATTCATCGACACGCCGGGCAATGCCGCATGATGAGAGAATATTCATGATTACTTCACTCTCCTCATCAGTCAGTGCTCCCTCTTCATAGGAAAAGCCTGTCATGCCAGAGCCGATCAGAGCCGGCGTGTTGGGCATGACTCGTACAACACGGCAGTCTGTTCCAGCCGTACGGCAAATCCACTGTCCTGTCACGCCGGGTGCAACGCTGATCATAATATGTTCCCGGGTCAGCTCATCTCTAATCTGCCCAAGCAACTCTTCGTAGTTTTGCGGTTTTACCGTCAGGAATAAAAACTTGGCTTTCTTTGCCACATCAGCTGCATTTGCAGCCGCTTTAACACCAAGAGTTTCCTCAATGAATGCTCTCTTATCTTCATGATGATCATAAAAAGTGAACTGCTCAGGTCCGTATGCACCGCGTGCACCAGTCAGTAAAGCTGTCCCCATATTTCCTGCACCGATAAACCCGATTACATCTTTCATTGATCTTCTCCTGCTTCCATATTTTCCAGTTTAGCTTTTTTATACTCTGCATACCGCCCGGCTTCAATGGCTGTGCGAATCTCTGTCATCATGTGATTGTAGAAATACAGATTATGCATGACACAAAGGCGCATGGCAAGCATTTCCTTCGCCTTAAACAAATGATGAATATAGCTGCGCGAAAAACGGCGGCATACTGGGCAGTCACAGGTCTCGTCAAGCGGCCTGTCATCCCTCTCAAACCGTGCATTGAGCAGATTCATCTTTCCGTGATTTGTGTACACATGGCCATGCCGTCCATTTCTGCTGGGATAAACACAATCAAAGAAATCCACTCCGCGTTCAACGCCCTCGAGTATGTTTTGCGGCGTCCCGACGCCCATCAGATAGACCGGCTTATCCTGCGGCAAAAGCGGTACAGTTTCTTCGAGTATCTCGTACATCTGTTCATGTGTTTCTCCCACAGCAAGGCCGCCAATCGCATAGCCGTCCAAATCTATCTGGGCGATCTGTTTTGCGTGCTTTTTGCGAATGTCGGGATAGATCCCTCCCTGATTGATACCAAAAAGCATTTGATGCGGATTCAGAGTCCCTTCCCGACTGTTGAGCTCATCCATCTTTTTGCGGCATCGCTCAAGCCAACGCGTTGTGCGCTCAACCGACTGATCAATATATGATTTCTCCGCCACAGAAGAGGGGCACTCGTCAAAAGCCATTGCGATGGTCGAAGCCAGATTAGATTGAATCTGAATGCTCTCCTCCGGTCCCATAAAGATCCGGTGTCCATCAATATGTGAGCAAAAATGCACACCTTCCTCTTTGATAGAACGCAGCTGTGCCAGAGAAAAGACCTGAAAGCCGCCTGAATCTGTCAGCACCGGACCGTCCCAGGCCATAAACTTGCGGATACCTCCCATATCCCGCACAACCTCATCCCCCGGGCGCACGTGGAGATGGTACGTATTTGAAAGCTCCACCTGCGTCCCGATCTGCTCCAGATCGTAAGACGACAGGGCGCCTTTGATGGCCCCTGCCGTTCCAACATTCATAAAAACCGGTGTTTCAATTGTCCCGTGAACAGTCGTAAAATGAGCCCGCTTAGCCAGACCGTCCGTCGTCACAAGTTCATAATGATTATTCATGGATAATAACCGCGTCTCCTACCTGTATGATGCCATAGAGTGTCTGTGAATCGGAATATGACATATTGATGCATCCGTGTGAACCGGCATATGTATAACGGTTGCCGCCAAACCACGGCTGCCATGTCGCCGTATGGAAACCGACACCGCTCCATGTGACACGCATCCAATAGGCCACCGGCGTCTCATATTCGGGTTTACCATTAGACTGTATCTCGCCGCGCAGCACTTTGTTCTGCGCCTTTTCAAGGCACTGATGCATTCCTGTCGGTGTCGCTTTCTTTGCTGTAGGTAAGCCGGTTACGACATCCGCCTCAAAGACAACCGCTCCGCCCTGTATATACCACATATGCTGCTGAGAAATCGAGACTTCAGCGTAGGTATCGCCCCAGTCCTGATCTGTATGTGTGCGGGCTGTCGTCTTGTATGCCGGCTCTTTCTCGATTGTCTCACCCTTGTTGATACTGTCCTTGAGGGCGGCAATCTCTGTCTCCTGGTCAATTGACCATCCGTATGTCCCGGGTCTTACCTGATAGGTCTGACCGTTCTGTGCATTAAAAGTACGCGTCTTATCGATGGTGTCATATTTTTCAGCCAGCGAAGCCACGTAGGCATTGACCTGATCTTCATTGTATTGCACAGACATGTCGTCTATATTGACTGTCAGCCAGTCTTTGATGACAGCTCTGTCGACAACTTCGGTATAATCGCCAAACTTATAAGTAATGCTGGCCTTGCTGTAATTGTTCATCTGATCGCAGGCTGCCTGCACTTCCGGCGATGTGCTCACGTATTTGGGCTTTTGATAACACTCAGCTTCCTCCAGATTGAGCGTCGGACCGAACCCTGCAATGGTATCACGTACTGCTTTGTTAAATGTCTCAGGAATCAGCGTCGTACCGAACACTTCCGGCTTAACCACAAACTGCTCCCCGTCATACTCGGGCTGCGCGCTTGTCGGCTGAGTCCATTCATCCTGCTTCATGCAATTGAGCTTGGCAATGACATCAGCCAGCTTCGCCTCGTCATATCCTACGCCAATATCAACGTTGATCTCATCCGGATCCCAGAATGCCACCGGCCACAGGAACGGATTTTGCTTTTTCAGTTCCTTGGCAATCTGTGTGCTCTGCCTGTACTGAATATCGATATCTGATCCTGCAATCGTCTCTTCGGCATCTCCTACTTCCTGCAATGTCAGAATGTAGTTATCCACCTGTTTAGTCATGTACTTTTCTACGTCCTCGGCCGAACGCAGCGAAAAATCAGTGCCGTTGATCTTCGTGTCAAGATAAAAATGCTTGACAAAAAATGCTGACACGCCCAGATAAGCCACAATCAAAAAGATCAGGAGGCCTAAGAAAAATTTGCCGATTGCCTTGGCAGCGTTATGTTTCTTTTTCTTTTTTCTCTTCTTTCCCTTCACGTATTCCTCCAGATCCTCGCTTTCCATATAGAAGCCTGCTCCGGGCGCCTCCTCCTCAAAGCCTTCTTCTCCCAGATCATCTTCCTCAAACTCTTCTTCTTTGTCAGAGCTTTCTTCTTCAAATTGATCTTCTTCTATATCATCATTCTGATCTATATCTTTTTCATCTATATCATCTTCAGAAGCATCAGATTCTTCTGTATCGTCAGGATCCTGTTCTTTCTGCTTCTCCTTATCTGACACCTGTTTATCCGTGTTGTTATCATTGTCATGAACATCATGATCGTTCTTCCCGGTCTCTTCAGCCACTTCAGCCTCATCTGTCTCGTCAGACTGAATATCATCCCAGGAAAGCACACCTAAATCCGATGCATCCTCTGCGGCACCGGTCTGCTGTGTCTGATCCACTGTCCCCTGAACCTCTTTTTCTGTATCTTCTACAGGGAGGTTGTTCTTTTTAATTCTCTCATCTGCCATTGATATCACCTGCAAAAGGGTACAAAAATACCCCTTCTTTTAATTATCCACTCCCAGTCCTTTATTATACACGTGCTATGCCGAAGTGCACAATGGGAAAAATCTTTTTTTTGATTTTTTTATCACAGAACTATACCGGGAGTGAAATTTGTCCTTTATCACGCAATGTGCCTGTTCCGGCGCGTTTTCCCTTTTTAAGTCTCGTCAGCGTAAGCTTGCCTTCACCGTAATCAATCTGAACATTTGAATCCCCTTGCGCAAAGGCATACAGGGCTGAGGCATGATCTCCTTTTTTGAGCTTAATACCATGCACGCCGATTGAGTTTTTCTTGTTCTCCGGAACCTCGTTGCTGTCAAAGCGAAGGAAGTATCCTCTCTCCGTCCGGATAACAACATCATCCAACTCGTGAGCCGCGCAGATAGAGACCACCGCATCACCGGCTCCCAGTTTGGTTGCCGCTATATTGTAACGGCTTGCCTCAAACTCATTGCCGTCAACTTTCTTGATCATACCGTCCTGCGTCAGGAAATAGAGTTTCATCTCTTTCAGCTTCTCTTCACTGCACACAAACAGGATTCTCTGCTTTGTCGAATCAAATCCGCTCACATTGTCGATCGGGATTCCTTTATCGCGGAATTTTTTTCGGGGAATGTCCGATACTTTGGCCTGATGCATCATCCCATCATCCGTAAACAGGCAGACTTTTCCGACATTGACGCAGGAGCAGATAAACCGGCTCTCCGCAATGGCCGCCTCCTCGTTACGGCTGTATGTACCGGGATCAAGTGTCTTGACATAACCAAAGCGATCCATCAGGAATTTCAGCTTCTGACGAGCTACCGGTTTTTCCTTGATCACCACTTCCTGCACATCATCCAAAGCAGTGCGGCGGTCATGTCCGTACTCCTGCCCCAGTTTGTCAAGATCATCCATGATCACCTGCGCCATGGCATCGTAATCATTGAGAATATGTTCATACTCCGTAATCTTCTTGATTGTCTCTTCCTGCTTAGCCAGCAAAGCTTCGACCTCTAATCCCACCAGCTTTGACAGACGCATGGCCAATACGGCATCTGCCTGCTTTTCCGTAAAGCGCAGCATGGCAGCCATCTTTTTGGAGACAGATGACTTGAATTTGATCTCGGAGGTGTCTCCATCGGTAAGACAGCGCTTTGCCTGTGCCAGTGTTTTTGATCCGCGCAGAATCTCGATAATCAGATCGATGACATCACAGGCTTTAATGAGGCCTTCCTGGATCTCTCTGTTATCCTGTTCTTTGCCCAGCATATACTGGTATTTGCGGGTTGTCGTCTCAAACTGAAAATCGACATGATGCTCAATAATCTGCTTCAGCGACAGCGTCTTGGGTCTTCCCTCCGCAACAGCAAGCATATTGACACCGAACGTATCTTCCAGACGCGTCTTCTTGTAGAGCAGATCCTGCAGATACTGAACATCACCACCGCGTTTTAACTCGATGACAATCCTGATCCCCTCTTTGGATGATTGATTGGAAATATCGACAATTGAACTGCCGGCAGGCGTCTCTGCGAGCGCCGCTACATCGTTTAAAAACTTTCCGATACCCGCTCCAATCATGGTATAGGGAATCTCAGTAATCACCAGCCTTTTTTTACCGCTCCCTGCATTTTCGATTTCAACTTTTCCCCGCAGACGGATCTTGCCCATACCGGTTGCGTAAATCTCTTCCAGCTCAGCACTGTTTGCAACAATCCCGCCGGTCGGAAAATCCGGTCCTTTGATATACTGCATCAAATCCTGGGTTGTGATGGCATTATCATTCATGTAGGCCTTGACGCCCTCAACCACTTCCCGCAGATTATGTGTGGGTATACTGGTCGCCATACCAACCGCAATCCCTTCTGCGCCATTGACCAGAAGATTGGGCACTCTGAACGGGAGAACGACCGGCTCTTTTTCAGTCTCATCAAAATTCGGCATGAAATCGATGATATCTTTATCCATATCTGCCAGTGCAGCTTCCTGGGTAAACTTTGTCAGCCGGGCCTCAGTGTAACGCATCGCCGCTGCACCGTCCCCTTCTATGGATCCGAAGTTTCCATGGCCATCCACCAGAATCTGGCCTTTTTTAAAGTCCTGCGCCATCACGACCAGTGAGTCATAAATCGATGAATCACCGTGCGGATGGTATTTACCCATCGTATCGCCGACAATACGGGCACATTTGCGGTAAGGTTTGTCATAGCGTATGCCCAGCTCGCTCATATCGTACAGCGTGCGGCGCTGAACAGGTTTTAACCCGTCACGCACATCGGGAAGAGCCCGGGCGATGATCACGCTCATTGCATAGTCTATATAGGATTTTTGCATGACATCAGAATATTCTGTATGCAAAAGTTTTTCTTTCATGAAATCGTCGCTCCTTTATGCATCAATCACAGCATTGACTGCATTATCATAAATAAACTGCTTTCTGGGAGGAACCTGTGTCCCCATCAGCATTTCAGTGACTTGAGAGGCCATCCTGGCATCTTCAATTTCAACTTTTTGAAGAATGCGTGTTTTGGGATCAAGTGTTGTCTCCCACAACTGCTGGGCATCCATCTCGCCAAGCCCCTTGTATCGCTGCAGTGTAAATGGTCCCTTGTGCTCCTTCCGGTACTTGGCCAGTGCCGCATCATCATAGAGATACTCTTCTTCTCCGTCTTTCGGCATTGCCTTGTAAAGCGGCGGCATGGCAATATAGACATGTCCTTCAAAAATCAGATCCGGCATAAAACGGTAAAACAATGTCAGCAGCAGTGTTGAAATATGAGCTCCGTCAACATCTGCGTCAGCCATAATAATAATCTTGTCATAGCGCAGTTTGGAAATGTCAAAGTCGTTTCCGTACCCTTCCGAAAAACCGCATCCGAATGCATTGATCATGGTCTTGATCTCTGCATTGGCCAGAATCTTGTCTATGCTCGCTTTTTCAACATTTAAGATCTTTCCGCGGATGGGAAGAATTGCCTGATACTGACGGTCGCGGGCCGTTTTCGCAGAGCCGCCCGCAGAATCACCCTCAACGATAAAAATCTCGCATTTTGAGGCATCCCGGCTTCCGCAATTGGCCAGCTTTCCGTTGCTGTCAAAAGAATACTTCTGTTTTGTCAGCAGATTTGTTTTGGCCTTCTCCTCGCTTTTACGGATCTTTGCAGCTTTCTGTGCGCATCCGATCACATCTTTGAGCGCTTCAACATTGCGATCAAAATACAGCACAATCTCTTCACCCGTCACTTTGCTGGTCGCACGGGCTGCATCCGGATTGTCAAGCTTCGTCTTGGTCTGCCCCTCAAAGCGCGGGTCAGGATGTTTGACTGAGACCACTGCTGTCATTCCGTTGCGCACATCAGCACCGGTAAAATTCTGATCTTTTTCTTTCAGAATCCCCAGATCGCGGGCATACTGATTGATGACAGTCGTAAACATTGTCTTAAATCCGGTCAGGTGAGATCCGCCCTCGCTGTTGTATATCGTATTGCAGAAACCGAGTACGGTTTCATGAAACTCATTGACATACTGGATTGCGCACTCAACTTCAATACCTTCTGCTTCGCCCTTGTAGTAGATCGGCTCGCAGATCGTTTCTTTATTCTTGTTGAGTTCTTTGATAAATCCCACAATCCCTTCCGGCTCATGATAAGTCTCGGATTCCTTGACATCACCGCGCAGATCAGTAAATGTAATCGTCAACCCCGGATTGAGATACGCCGTCTCATGCAGACGGCTCTTGATATCTGCTGCGCGGAACTCGATCTGATCAAAAATCTGATCATCCGGCATAAAATTGACATGCGTGCCGCGCTTTTTAGTTTTTCCGATCACCGGAAGAAGCCCCTGCTTTGTCAGCTCCTGCGTCGGGACACCTCTCTCGTAACGGTCATGATGAATCTTGCCATCTTTAAAAATCTGCACATCCATATAGGCTGACAGAGCATTGACAACAGATGAACCGACGCCATGCAGGCCGCCGCTTGTCTTGTAAGTCGTATTATCAAATTTACCGCCTGCATGCAGAGTCGTATAGACGACACGCTCCGCCGGGAGGCCTGTCTCATGCATGTCAACCGGCACGCCCCGCCCGTCATCTTCCACGGTCGCCGACCCGTCCGCCTCCAGAGTCACATAGATGTGATCACAGAAGCCGGCCATATGCTCATCCACTGAGTTGTCAACCATCTCTGCCACAAGGTGATTAAGACCTTTGGTACCCACACTTCCGATATACATGCCGGGACGCATACGGACGGCTTCGAGGCCCTCGAGCACCTTTATATCTTTTGCACCGTAATTGTCAGCTGTCATTGATTGCTGTTTCCTTCCTCTCGTTTACTTTCTTTCCCCTTATTAAACTATATATAGCCATTATCCTAACTATAATACCACAAAATAAGGTGTTTCGTCTATAGCATTCTCCTGATCATTTACGCTGAATACAACGGTTTTTTCATCTTTTTTGCTTGCGATTTTCGAGATAACAACGTATGATAAACATATCTAACCGAGTAGTTATTCATGCGTTATGTGAGGAGGATTAGAATGAAGTTTTTAAAATGTAAAACCTGCGGCGTGATCGTTGGCGTTATTCAGGAACCAACGGAGGGCACCCCCTTCTGCGGCGGAGATCTCGAAGAACTGATCCCCAACACATCCGACGGCGCCGGCGAAAAGCATGTCCCGGTCATCGAAATCGACGGATCACATGTTAAAGTAACTGTTGGTGAGGTTGCGCATCCGATGCTCGAAGCCCATTCGATCCAGTGGATCGCTCTTGAAACAAAACAGGGAATGCAGAGAAAGCCGCTCTCTCCGGGTGACGATCCCTGCGTCTGTTTCGCTCTTGCCAAGGGCGATGAGGTTGTTGCCGCTTATGAATACTGCAATCTCCACGGATTGTGGAAAGCGGAAGCCTGAGTTTTTCCCGATGACATGACAAGGACTGCATCATTATGATGCAGTCCTTCTTTTATGAAAACAGGTTGTTTTCTTTCTACTTTTCTGTTTCAGCTAACTGTCTCTTGTTGTAAAAAAACAGTAAAAGTGATCCGGTGATGATCACCGCATATCCTATCCAGCTGATCCAATCCGGCACCTCGCCGAGCAACAGCCATGTCAAGAGGGTGATAAACAAGAGCTGTGAATAATCATAAATAGAAATCTCACGCGCCGGTGCGTAGGTGTATGCAGCCGTAATTCCAAACTGGCCTCCCGCTGCGCCCAACCCTGCAAGGAGCAGAAAAGCCAATGAACGTCCCGGAATCGGGACAAAATTCACTGCCATAAACGGAATGATCGCCAGGCATGAAAACAGGGAGAAGCAAAGAACAATCCATGGCCCCGGAACCCCCATCAGCCCGAGCTTACGCATACATGTATAGGCAAAGCCCGCGCTCATGCCGCTCAGGACGCCCACCATAGCGGGTCCTGCCTGCATTCCGATAAATCCCGGCTTGACAATAAACAAAACACCGATAAAGGCCAACATGATGCAGAACAGCTGAAACGGTTTTACGCGCTCGCCTAACATGAAAATCGAAAAAATCAGAATAAAGAAAGGACTGAGTTTGTTGAGCATGGCTGCATCTGCCACAACCATATGGTCAATCGCCCAAAAATTGGCAAATACACCGACTAATCCCGCAAAGCAGCGCAGAAACATAAAGCTCGCTCTCTTAACATTCCAGCGCATCGGCATCTGACCGTGCTGCCTCACCAGTACAATCACGGCAAATATAAAAGCAATTAGATTGCGGAAAAAGACCTTCTCGTAGGTAGGAACATCCCCTGCCAGGCGTACACAGACATTCATTACCGCAAAAGAAGCAGACGACAGAATCAAAAAAATAACACCTTTATAGTAGCGTGTCCTGTCTGTCATAGTGTCCCCTTCCGATCTCGCTGGTGCATCACCTCAAAAGCAAGAATGCCGGCAGCCACAGATGCGTTAAGCGAATCAATCTGCCCTTTCATCGGAATACGGACAGTTCTGTCACATGATTCTTTGACAAGCCGGCTGACTCCGGCTCCCTCTCCTCCGATCACAAGTCCGATGGGCCCTGTAAGATCGCACTCATACATGCTTTCGCCATCCATGTCGGCAGCCGTAAACCAAAGCCCTTCCGCCTGCAGATCATGAATCGTCTGTGTCAGATTTGTCACTTTGGCAACAGGAAGATAATGCAGCGCTCCGGCAGAGGCGGCAGCTACCACCTGCGTCAGTCCTACAGCCCTGCGCTTTGGAATGATCAGCCCATGCGCACCTGCCTGATGGGCACTTCTGATAATTGCACCGAGATTGTGCGGATCCTGAATACCGTCCGCCACAATGACAAAGGGCTCCTCACCTGCTTCTCTCGCTTTGCTTAAAATGTCCTCCACGGAGGCATATGTATATGAGGCTGTAAAGGCGACAACGCCCTGATGCTGATCTGACCCGCAGATCTGTATCAACCGCTCTTTTTCCACAAAGGAATAAATACAGCCGCTCTTTTTTGCCTGCTTGATAATCGACTGAATCGGCCCGCTCTCCAGTCCTTTTTGCACAAAGAGCTTATCGATTGTTTTTCCAGCACGAAAAGCTTCGGCCACACTATTGCGGCCGATTAAAATCGCTTCACTTCGTTGATCCGTGTTCTTCTCTCTCATATCCCTCATATCCGATCCTGACCAGTTCCATCAGGCGGTTCCAATCGTTTGCCAGATACAAATAACCGAGCAGCGCTTCATAACCTGTCGCTCTGCGGTAATCAGTCACTGTCTGATTCTTGGCATGCGTCACAGGTTTGGAATTGCGCCCGCGCTTATAGACGTGATGCTCCTCCTCCGTCAGATGCGGCTGAATAAAGCGCATCATAGCCGACTGAGCACCCGCATTGACATATCGTTCCGTAAACTGGTGCATCTTCTCAACGGGACGTGCCCCGCCGCCGGCAGCCATCGTACGAAAAACCAGTGCGCATACCGCATCACCTACAAAAGCCAGATCAAGCGGGGTGAGTACATCCGGCTTTGCGCCGGTACCGGCAACTTCCATTAATACCGAAGGCACATCGATCCGCGTCAGAGCCAGTGTACCGTTTTGATCTGCATTTATGCTTTGTGCCATTTGACTCCCTCTCGTGTATCTTCCAGTACGATGCCCCTGGCGAGCAGCTCATCGCGGATCGCATCAGCAGTCGCAAAATCTTTCGCTTTACGCGCCTGCTGCCGCTTCTCGATCATCGCCTCTATCTCATCGGAAAGATCCCCTTCGTCGACAAGCGCATTGAGACCCATCACATCCAGCAAAGTGTCCATGCGCTCTGCAAGCACCTCAAAGAAAGCACTGCTATGCTCATCTTTCACTGTGATATTGATGAATTTAACCAGCTCGAAAATCGCTGCCATCGCATCTGCTGTATTAAAATCATCCTCCATGGACTCCTCAAAGGCAGCAACGTATTGATCTGTCTCTGCAAACAACTTGGTCTCATCTTCTGTCATGGATTCCTGCCCGGCCGCTTTCAGGGCATCTTCGAGCGCACCGCGGGCTGTGACGATCCTCTGCCATGACGCTTTGGCCGACTCCATCAGCTCCTTTGAGAAATTCAACGGGCTGCGGTAATGGGCATTGAGCATGAAAAAGCGCACCACCTGCGGATCATACTGTTCCAGTATGTCGCGCACAGTAAAGAAATTGCCGAGAGATTTGCTCATTTTTTTGTTATCGATATTCAAAAAGCCATTGTGAAGCCAATAGCGGGCAAATTCAACTCCGTTGGCCGCTTCACTCTGCGCAATCTCATTTTCGTGATGTGGGAAGACCAGGTCTTCTCCTCCGGCATGAATGTCGATAGAATCGCCGAGATACTTTTTCGCCATTGCCGAGCATTCTGTATGCCACCCGGGTCTGCCGTCTCCCCACGGAGATTTCCAAAACGGTTCTCCCTCTTTCTTCGGCTTCCAGAGAACGAAATCCAGCGCGTCCTCCTTCTCGTCTTCGCCTGTCACTTTGAGCGTGCGCTCTCCTGCCCGCAAATCGTCCAGATTTTTATGTGACAGCTTTCCGTACGGTTTGAACTTACGCGTTGAGAAATAGACGGTTCCGTTCTTTTCATAGGCAAAGCCCTTCTCGATCAATGAACTGATCAGCTCAATCATCTCCGGAATCTCCTGCGTCGCCAGCGGATGAATCGTTGCCGGCATGACATGCAGTGCCTCCATATCTTTTTTACATTCATCGATGAAATGCGCGGCCAGATCGCCGGGATCAATTCCCTGCGCATTGGCTTCGTTGATTATTTTGTCATCAACATCTGTAAAATTGGAGACATAGCTTACATCCATGCCTTTGTACATGAAATAACGACGCACCGTATCAAAGACGATCATCGGGCGGGCATTGCCGATATGAATCAGATTATATACAGTCGGACCGCAGACATACATGCGTACATGCCCCGGCTCAAGCGGTTCAAACGGCTCCTTTTTCTTTGTCATCGTGTTGTATAGCTGCACGGTCTTTTTCCTCCATTGCTTCTACTCTCTTATAAAGTCTTTTGTATTCAAACTGCAGTCTGCAGATATCCTGCTGTACCGGGTCCGGGAGATGAACCATATCCATATCTTCCCAGGTAACCCGTTCATTATTCAGACGCACCACGCGGCCGGGCACTCCGACAACAGTACTGTTGGGAGGCGCCTCGCGCAGGACGACAGCTCCTGCTCCGATTTTCGTATTGTCTCCGATTGTAATCGATCCCAGCACCTTCGCACCCGTGCACACCATGACATTGTTGCCGAGTGTCGGATGGCGTTTGCCGTGTTCCTTGCCGGTGCCTCCCAGCGTCACCCCCTGAAACAGCGTACAGTTGTCTCCGATGATAGTCGTCTCTCCGATCACTACACCGGTGCCGTGGTCAATGAACAAGCCTTTTCCGATCTGAGCTCCGGGATGAATCTCTATCCCGGTACGGCGCAGCGCTCTCTGAGAGAGCCAGCGGGACAGGAAATAATGTCCGCTTTGATACAGCTTGTGTGATATACGGTAATAATTGATCGCTCTCACCCCGGGATACAGCAACACTTCCAGCGGTGAATGAATCGCCGGATCCCGTTCGCGCGTCAGTCTTACTTGTTCTTTAAAATATGAGATTAAACCCATAACCTCTCCTCAACCTAAACAATCTCATTCAAATACAGATTTTTCATGGGCACCGACAGATTCTCCTTGCACAAGACACGGACCATGACATTTGTCCGCTCACTGAGCACAAGATCACCAAACACGGCTTTCTCGTATTTTTTCTCAATCAACGGCTCACGGATACAATACCCGTTCTCCCGATCATACAGAAAAGACCCGATCAGTTTATCATCGTGCAGAATCATCATCACGCCGCCCTTCTGTGCTTTTTGCTCCTCCAGAAGTGTTTCATAATAATAGGCGTTGCGGATGGCATAAATATCATAGCGCCGCGCAAGCAGAGATGATGACTTCTTGGCGATATCCGCACAGTCCGGTTCAATCGCCTTTCTGAAGGTATACCCTGCCTCTTCCAGCTCCCTGTGCCAGATAACAGGATGCTCAATTTTGAAATACGGCTGTCTGTACACCGTGACAAAATCATACTTTTCATAGAGTTCTTCAGAAACCGGCATCAAATAGGTGAAGGATTCTCCACGATCGTACATGACGTCGAGCACATGGGTCATCAGTTTATCCATCAGCCCCTGCCCGCGATATTCTTTCGCTGTACCGACTGCCACGATATAGTGCAGGGTCTCGACATGGCTGCCCACCTGCATCCGATAAGGATTCAGATGAATCATCGAGACAATCCTCTGCCCGTCACGAATCACATAGATCTCGTTGTCGGTTGCTTTATAGGAATAATAGTAATCAACAAACCGCTTTGTGTCTTTCGGAAAGCATTCCTCATACAGAGGCCGCGTCTTCTCATTGTCCTTTTGTTTGAGCTTTTCTATTAACATGACTCATTTCTTTCCTTCACCATAGCGGCGGCATAAGCTTTCATCCCGCTACCGTCACCGGTCAACCCAAGCCCCTCTTCCGTCGTTGCCTTCACCGACACATCCGCTATTGACAGGTTTAGTGCCTGTGCAATATTTTCCCGCATGGCCTGCTTATACGGACTGATCTTCGGTGCCTGAGCCACTAATGTGACATCCACGTTCACCGGATCAAACCCATGCGTATACAGAATCCTGCTGCAAGCCCTGAGCAATTCCATGCTGGATGCTCCTTTATACTGCGCATCTGTATCCGGAAAATGCTCTCCGATATCCCCCAGTGCAGCCGCGCCCAAAAGCGCGTCCATCAGTGCATGGAGAAGCACATCCGCATCAGAATGGCCCAAAAGGCCCTGTTCATAGGGAATGTGTACGCCGCCCAGGATCAGATCTCTTCCGGAAACCATCCGGTGTACATCGTACCCGAAACCGATTCTCATTCTGCCCAGTCCCTCTTGATCACTCTTCATGATCCTGCTCCGTTTCAGTCAGACCTCTCTGCTGCTTATCCTGATCAGAACCAGTCTTTTTCCGTCTGCCTTGAATCAGCAGGCGTACATACCATATACACGATGCCCCTCCGAACAGGATGAAGATGACAGCGGCAATCAGATATACAACACTGGCTGAAGGATCGTGATCCCTGATCAAACCGATCCCAATATACGCCAGATATCCGCTGAGCAGCGCCATCACAATTTGTCTGACTTCATCTTTTTGCATAGCAGCCTTCCATCTCTGTTTTAGATTAAATGTCATCTCAGATACAGCATCTGTATCTTTATATATTACCATAGATACTGCATCTGACACAATTTTTAGCTTTTAAATCCCAAATTTGATATTGACAGAACAATGAGACGGATTGTATAATAATCGAGCGGCTTGCGAAAGAGCCGCATCAATTTGGCGGGATAGCTCAGTTGGCTAGAGCACTCGGTTCATACCCGGGGCGTCAAGAGTTCGAGTCTCTTTCCCGCTATTTTCTTCAGACCGTCTTCTTCAGGGAGACGGTCTTTTTTATTCCTCACTCATCTGTCATCAACACAGCCCTTACAGGTGAGGCGTCCAGTCCCTCCATCTTAAGCGGCAGGGCATTTAAAAAATACCGACCGTCTTCGATGTCGTCCAATATCAGATTCTCCAGTATGATGATCTCATTAGACAGCAGCTCATGGTGAACCGGATCAGTCACTTCCGGTGCTGCGATATCCAGATTGTCAAATCCAACCAGCTTGACATCAAACACAGTCAGAATCCTGGCCGCCGCCTCTGTCAGCAGCGTGTTGCCGCGAAACAGAATCCGCGCCGGGCGCTCGTGTTCCAGCAGATACTTTTGAAGCACTCCCGCCGTCAGCTCTCCGTGATATGTCATCACGATGCATGGCCCCATGCATTTGCTGAGGTCTATCGACGCCGCATCGCGTCCGCCCTCGACAAAATGCATCGGAGCGTCGATATGTGTTCCGATATGAGATCCGACCGAAATGCGGCTTAAATGATAGCCGTCGCCGCCCCGGATTGTCTTGAGTGCTGTCACGCGCGGCAGCGGATCACCCGGATAGCTCTCAGCTGAAAACATCTCTCTCGTAATGTCATACACAATCATAGTGCTTCCTCTATTCCCATCATTTCAGAAAAAAATCCCCGAGCAAGCCCCGGGGATTGATACCATTCAGATCAGATGCTTGAAGGACGATCAGAAATCATCGTCATCATCGAAAAATTCATCTTCAAAATCATCATCAAAATCATCGTCAAACTCATCGTCCCGGCTGACCAGCTTAACCACAACGATACACACCGTTGCCAAAAGCACGATAACCGAACAGATGATCAATACCTTTTTCAGAAAATCATCATCATCTTTTTTTGAAAGAAGCGAACTGATGCGGCTCTCCAAGATAGCGTCTTTAACTTTATCACTCATATGGACACTCCCTTTCCTGATCTGGTTTCTGAAACTTTAATTTATTATAGCATCTCTCCGCGCGAAATACTACTTTTATTTTCAAAAACATATATGTGCGATCACGCTTGAATTATCTTAAGTTAAGGCAGCTTGTATATTCTTGATTTCATCCTTTTTTTAGTGTATCCTGTTAACAGTAAAAAGGAGGCTAGGAGGTGTCCTTATGAAAATGCAGGAGTCTGGCGAGATGTATCTCGAGACGATATATATTTTATCCCAGGAAAAAGAGTTTGTCCGCTCACTGGATGTCGCGGAACATATGAACTATTCCAAGCCCAGCGTCAGCCGGGCTGTTGGACTTCTCAAAAGTTCCGGTTATCTGTTAGTGGACGGAAACGGACATCTTGCTCTGACCGAATCAGGGCGTGCGATTGCCGCAAAGATCTATGAGCGTCATACTGTTTTGACAAAGATGTTTGTCGACATCGGTGTCGATGAAAAAACGGCCACGGATGATGCATGCCGGATCGAGCATTACATCAGCGACACCTCATTTAACGCGATCAAGAAGCACCTGCACGACAAGCATCTTCTTGACATCTGATCATTTCCATATGATGACACTTAAAGAACTAAAACCAGGTCAATCTGCTATTGTGACAGAGGTTGGCGGAACCGGTGCGCTCCGTCAGCACTTTCTGGATATGGGATTAATCCCCACGGCTACCGTCACTTTAGTCAAATTTGCGCCGATGGGCGATCCGCTTGAGCTTCAGATACATGGCTATGAGCTGACGCTCAGGCTGGCCGACGCCGCCCAGATCAAAGTTGAGCCCGTCACTGAAAGCACCTCCGGCCAAAAGGATGCACCGGATTCAGATCATGTGATTGAAGCGCTGCACCCGGGTCTCGGCGAAGAAGGAAAATACCACGACAAAAAGCAGGAGCACCCGCTCCCGGAAAATGAGACGCTGACATTTGCGCTGGCAGGAAACCAAAACAGCGGTAAGACAACGCTTTTCAACGCGTTAACGGGTGCAAACCAGCATGTTGGCAATTTCCCGGGCGTCACTGTCGACCAGAAATCCGGACAAATCAAGGGATACCCAAACACTAAGATTGTAGATCTGCCGGGCATCTATTCCCTCTCTCCCTATTCAAGTGAAGAGATTATCTCCCGGAATTTTATCATCAATGAAAAGCCGTCCGCAATTATCAATATCGTGGACGCAACTAATATCGAACGCAATCTGTATCTGACCATGCAGCTGCTCGAACTCAATGTCCCAATGGTTCTGGCGCTGAACATGATGGATGAAGTGCGTCAAAACGGAGGCTCTATCCGTATCAACGAGATGGAACAGTCTCTTGGGATCCCGGTCGTCCCTATTTCCGCCGCTAAAAACGAAGGTATCGACGAACTGATTTCCCATGCTATCCATATTGCAAAATATCAGGAAAAACCGCTCCGGCAGGACTTCTGTGACAAAGAAGACAAGGGCGGGGCTGTTCACAGATGCATTCACTCTCTGATGCATTTAATCGAGGATCACGCAGAGCGCGCCTCCATTCCCGTCCGATTTGCCGCCACCAAACTGGCAGAGGGAGATGAGCAAATTGCCGGCGCTCTTGTTTTAGCCAAAAACGAACGGCAGCTGGTCGATCACAGCATCCGCCAGCTGGAGGAAGAAAGCGGTTTGGATCACGCGGCGGCCATCGCTGACATGCGCTATCTTTATATCGGCAGGCTGTGCCGAAAAACTGTCACCAAACCTAAGACCAGTATAGAGCGTGAGCGCAGCATGAAAATGGATCGTATTTTAACGGGGAAATATACTGCGATACCGTCATTTATCGGTATTATGCTGCTGATCTTTTATCTGACCTTCAGTCTGATCGGTCCTTTCCTGCAAGATCTTCTTGATCAGGGGATCAATGCCCTTGCAGAACTCTGTGATCATGCGATGGCCTCTGCACATGTAAGCACGGCGATCCGGTCTCTGTTTGTCAAAGGAATTTTTGCCGGTGTCGGCAGTGTGGTCAGCTTTGTACCCATTATTGTTGTGCTGTTCTTCTTTCTGTCCATTCTGGAAGACAGCGGATATATGGCGCGTGTCGCCTTTGTCACAGATAAGATGCTGCGTAAGATCGGCCTGTCCGGGCGCAGCATTGTTCCCATGCTGATCGGCTTTGGATGCACAGTTCCCGGTGTTATGGCCAGCCGCACGCTTCCATCTGCAAGGGACAGGCGCATGACAATCATGCTGACTCCTTTTATGAGCTGCTCAGCAAAGCTGCCGATCTATGCCTTTTTTGCATCAGCCTTTTTCCCGAAATACAAGGCGCTGGTAATGATTTGTCTCTATCTGCTGGGTATCCTGATCGGTGTTTTGACCGCTTTACTATCGAAAAACACCGTTTTTAAAGGCGAAGCGGTTCCCTTTGTCATGGAATTGCCTAATTACCGTATGCCGGCTGCCAAAAATGTCATCCGGCTTCTGTGGGATAAAGCAAAAGATTTTCTGCAGCGTGCTTTCACTATCATCATGCTTGCCACCATTGTCGTATGGTTTCTGCAGTCCTTCGATTTTGGCATGCATATGGTCAGCTCTTCCCATGACTCCATTCTGGCTGTCATTGCCGGCTGGATTGCACCTGTCTTTAAGCCCCTGGGATTTGGAAGCTGGGAGTTTTCCACAGCATTGATCACCGGATTCATTGCCAAAGAAAGCGTTGTCGCTACTCTGGGAGTCATCTTTGGAAGCAAGGCCGCCTTTGCCGCTTCACTGACAGCGGCATCAGCAGCCTCTATCCTGGTCTTCTGCCTTCTTTACACGCCTTGTGTAGCCGCAGTAGCCGCTGTCAGACGTGAGTTAGGCGGAAAATGGGCGATGATCATGATCACCGCCCAATGTCTGATTGCCTGGATATGTGCTTTCGCAGTTTATATGATTGCCTCTCTGTTCTAGGAAACAATCGAAACAAAGTGACAGGACCCCTCCCCGAACACCTGCTCCATGCACCTCTTATACTCATCACATAAATCTTTCGGAACATATGCCTGAATGGTTCCGGCAAAACCGCCGCCATGGACCCGGCTTGCCCCCGACCCGGCCAACACTTTCTCGGAAAGCATTAACGCTAATCCGATGCTCTGGTCGCTGATGGCCCCTGCCGGATGTATGTTCTGCAGCAATTCATAAGAGGAGCGTCCCGAAGCACGCACAATCTGAAGATATTCTTTGATATCCTTCTTTTTCATTGCCGTACAAAGCTGCAGAACACGGTCGTTTTCCCCAAAGAAGTGTGCTGCCCGCAGCAAAGCCCGATCTGTCACTTTATTTCTAAGCGGTGTCAATGCTGCAAAGAACTCATCAGGCTCTACTTCGCGAAGATATCTCTTTCCGAAATACGCTGCTACCTGTCCCATCTCCTGCGGTATCGCCGCATACGCATCAGTCAGATCAGAGTGTGATCCTCCCGTATTTGTCAGACAGAGCTGATATCCAAACTCTTCAGGATCAAACGGAAGACTCTCTGTCAAGGGATGTTCTCCATCTCCTTTTCCGAAATCAATGAATGTTAACCCGCCGTTGGCAACAGCCATCTGATCCATCAGGCCGGATGGTTTTCCGTAATACTCTTTCTCGGCGTAAAGCCCTGCCAATGCCAGGGTAACCGGATCGGCCAACCCCTCGTCGGACAGATCAGTCATAATTTTACCGATCAGTATCTCATAAGCTGCAGAAGATGATATGCCCGCTCCGGCCGGCACATGACTGGTAACATGTGCGTTAAATCCGTGCAGGTGGTAGCCGCGCTCCTTCAGATAATTGGCTACTCCGCGCACCAGAGATGGAGAAGAAGCGCGCTCCTCTTTTCGCATTCTTGTGTCCGTCAGATCAAAATCGATCAATCTGTGATCATCCTGTGTGAGGGTGACATGCGGCGCATCGATCGGAATGACCTCCGCACAGATTTCGCGGTTGATCGCTGCCGCAATCACACAACCGTTCTGATGATCTGTGTGGTTTCCGATAATCTCCGTCCGTCCAGGTGATCTGTATATCACAGCTCTTGTGTCTGTCACGTTCTCCCCTTCTTTCTACGCTTTAGCAGCCAGCTTGACGACCTCGTAACCGCCGTCATACACATGTTCGTTTTTTAATTCCACGATGCGCGCGCACATCGATCTGAGCACAGACTTATCCGTCAGCAGTGTGTCGATCATCTCGCACAGCTCGTCAGCTGTCATGCACTCTGCCGTCGCATCACCGAGTTCACAGGCATAACGGGCACCGTAAGCCTCATGTCCTCCGATATGGCGCATCATCAGCTTCGGCACAGGATAGAATGTCAGTTCTGACGGCTTTGTAACCAGGACGTCACAGTGAGGCATAAGAAGATTTGTCGAGTAAACTGCCTCAAAAATATCGTGATGGCAAAAAGCTGTGACCCCGCGGCACGTCTGATTCTTTATCATGGCGCTCCATTTGCACAGACCCTCATAATCATCAAAGAACGTCTGACAGTTCTCTTCAAATCCGGGAATCTTCTTTCTGAACAGCTCCCACATATCCAGATGATCGCCGAAATTAATCATCAGTGATGCCTGTCCTGCATTAATATACGGCAAAAGATGCTGTGTCATAGCCAGATATAAATCCGCTCCGGCTCCGGCTCCGCCTACAGTCATCAGGAAACGGACAGGTTCGCCGTCTGTCAGACGCGCTTTCCTTCTGGCACAGTCATCTTCCACTCCCGCGACGAGCTCATGATCAACATAGTGACCAACTCTGTACAAGGCATCATCCGGCATGGGTTTAAGCGGTTCTTTCGCCATCCCGTTCAGCTTTTTATATCCCATATAGGCAAACGGTGTCTGCACAGTATGGATGGACCCTTCAGCCAGATGAAGACCCATCGGCCAGTTGTCAGGAATGGCGTTGACCACTTGAGTCAGGCCGGCATGAACAGCTCCCTGCGAAGGCCAGACATGCGTTCCGACATAGGGCGTGTCCTTCGGGATATCACCAAAGAGCGGAACTAACAGCTCCGCATTCTTCTGATCCTGCGCATTGTATGTAATCTTGCGAAAGCCTTCCGAATTAAGGGGTTCCCAGTACAGTTTGTTGAACAGACCGACTTTCTGAGACAGCCTTGATCCCATGGAGTACAAGTCATTTTGTGCACGGATCATCTTAGAACCTGTCGCGTCAAAGGAAGCCAGGTCAAACCACACTGGTGAAAAACCCAGCGCCTGCGCACAGGAGGCAATCGCCAGGGCAATACGGTAGTGCCCGAATCCCATGCGGATATTCCCGACAATGAGCGGTTTCCCGGGCAGTCTGAGCGGATCTTTGGCATGCACCAGATTCTGCATTCTGATCTCTCTGATCTGAGAGATCGGCTCCAGCCCCAGATGATAAACCGTCTGCGTATCATCGCCAAAACGCCTGATAAACTTTTCTTTGCTTTTTTGTGCTTTTTTAATGGTTTTCCGGTCTATTGGATTGCCGAAAATCATACTTGTTCTATCCAAATGTATTCCCCTTCTCTTCATTCACAAAAGAACACCTTTTTCCCTGTCGTAAACCAACCGGCTCTCCTGTCCGTGCAGTTCATATGTGATTGTGATGAGATCTTTCGTTCTCTTTACAGACGTTACAGAGGCATCTGTCAGCTTCCGCGCCTCGTTTAACCATGTCTTTTTTTCGTCATCATACTCACCGACACGATCACTGGTCAGATAGACTGATCCGCACAGATGATTGAGCGTCACCAGTGCCCTGCGCTGCTTTCCGGACAGTTTAATCTGATCATCCCGCAGTAAAAACACATCCGGATCACAGCCAAAAACATATCCGTCCATGCAGCTTCGGTAAATTGTGTTTTGAAGTGTCGTCTTTGTTGAAATACGCTCCCGGTGCATTCTGCGCATATAGAAGACATCGTCAAACTCAAGAGACACGTCCGGGCCAATGCGGCAGTAATCAACCAGGTTAAAGGCAGACGACAACGGCACACCGCACCCCAGAATAAGCTTGTTTTTCAAAACTTCCCGCAGAAACTTCATCCCCAGGCGCATCATTTCAGCACGGGTTTTTCCGTTGCCGTGCACGAGAGCTGCTGCATAGAGAAAATCAAGCTTAAAGAAATCGAATCCGGTATCAATATAGTACTGAAGACATTCCCTGATGTAATCCATCACCTCCTGTTTTCTCAGGTCCAGGACTACGTCTCCGCTCCAGTTGGATCCGGCATAAACATCCTGATTATCTTCTCTGAAAATCCAATCAGGGTGCTCACGGTACAGGCGGCTGTCCACTTCGCAGACAAAGGGTGCCAGCCAGATACCGGCTTTGAGCCCCTTTTGATGGATTTCAGTCACGATATCTTGCAGACCATGCGGAAACTTCACCGGATCAATATCCATCCAGTCGCCCACAAAGGTCTCGTAACCGTCGTCAATCTGGAACAGGTCAAAATTATCGGGGTCTGTCTGAGCAAGTGCTGTATGTATTTTTTCGTCATTAATATCCTGATAATCGAGATACCACGACGTATATCCGCTGATCTTCTCTGATTTGCAGATGCCGAAATGCGCAAAATAGCGCTTGAGATTCTCCTGCACATCACCGACATAATACACAAAGTCATACAGCTTAAATTTCTCACCCGCTTTCAGTTTCTTGTGCTCACAGTCACTGCGGATCGACATTTCATTTTCTTTTTTCTTATGATGAATAATCAGATACGCGTTCTCATCGCCAAGCGATCCGATAAACGCTGATCGCTCTCCCCGCCGTATATACGAATACGTAAAACTATGACAGCTTTCATCGTGGTATTTCCAAAACCATGAATCACCATACATCTCAAAATGATACCGGTGTTTGATCCCCTGTGGAAGGCGGTTCAGATTGTGTATTTCCTCAGACAGATCGTACTCCCGGGTATCAGTCCATGACTGGTACCCGTTTAAATAGATCTGATCTTTCCTGTGATAGTGAAACGGTTTTTTAAAAGAACAGCTGATCAGCTCAATCGGCTTTTTCGCACAGATTTCAACCTGCACCCGCTCGTTTTTTCTGTACACAGATACCCTGTAATCTTCTGTTTCTCTGTATGTCGATCGGCGCTGGGCACCGTCGATCAGATACCGGATGGATATGGTGGTCATGCATCTGCACCCTCATTCTGATCGATTCCGGCTGTTCCCAGTTCTGCTGCCTCCCTGGCTGCATCGATCGTTCCCATCACCTTCTTTTCATCATAGAATGAGAGAATCACTGCACCCAAAATACAGAACACAACCGCCACGATGGCCACAATTCTCAGCCCGACAGGCGAAGCCGTCAAATCATTGCTCTTGATGTTCTGTGTGGTTCCCAGCACAGCCAGAGATGTGAAAACCAACATCGCGATCGACTGTCCAAACTTCATCGCAAAGGTACGGGCAGCAAAGAACATACCCTCCCGCTTCTCTCCGGTGATGATGGCGTCCTCCTCTGCGACGTCAGCCACGATTGACTGCGGAATAATGCCAAGAAGAGCCATTGGGAAAGCGGCGATCACGCAGATCAAAACGCCCGGTACGATCCCGCCCAGCGGAAGAATACCAATCAGGGCTGTAATGACATAGGCCAGTGCCAAACCTATGAATCCAGTGATAACCAGCCGCTTTTTCCCAAAGAGAACGACCAGTTTGGATACCATCGGATAAAAGCAGGCCGAAAGCACTGTCATGCCGCCTAAAAAAACGGTTGTGTAGAACTCATCCAGCTGCATGGAAACTTTCACAAAAAACGGAAGACCGGTCTGAAATAAAGTCAATCCGATCCAATAAGAAATATCAGAAAAGGCAAACCGTCTGAAATTGCGGTTACGGAATGTCGCCCCAAGACTCTTGATGGTATTGGTTTTGCTGGGAACGGCATCGACAAACTCCTTTTCATTGAGTTTTCTGACCGGAACCAGCATACAGTACAGCGCCAGCGCAGCCAACACGATAAACCATACACGGTAACTCCATGAGTAGCCGACCATCTTCTGGAGCGGCCCTGCCAGCACGAACGGCAGATAGGCAATCAGGGTACCGATAAAATACGTCAGAGAAATTGCTGTTGAGATGAACATGCGGTCATCCTGCGTCTTGCCAAACTCGGAGATCAGTGCGTTGTATGGTGTGCAGTACATCGTCATGAACAGATAGAACAGAATCAGGAAGATCAAGACCCATCCGATATTGATCTTGCTGATATGACCGACCGGTGCGCAGAACACTAATACCGTAATCACAGCAAAGGGAACCGCTGCTGTCCGCATAAAGGGAATGCGTCTGCCGCGCTTGTTGGTGCTGCGGTCGGACAGGGACGCGATCAACGGGTCGGTCACGGCGTCAAACACAC
>CADBOU010000108.1 GCA_902796355.1 uncultured Lachnospiraceae bacterium | reverse complement strand
GAGAAGGTCATGCTCGATATGGTGCTTCCCTTTGCACAGTGCAGCGAGGAGTTGCTGGAGGAGATCGCGCTCCTGGAGCCTTGTGGTCCGCAGAACCGCCGGGCGCTTTTTGCCGCTCGTCATGTCAGGATTGAGGGTGTCAGAGTTCTCGGCAAAGACAGACGTGTGTTATCCTTTAATGGGGATGACGGTTCAGGAACAATGATGCCGTGCGTATACTTCGGAGATACGCAGGCACTGATTGATGATATACAGGAACAGTCCGGGATAAGTATTGACAGCCAGAGCCCGGCTCAGCTGCGGCTGACACTGGCATATACACTCAGTATCAATGAATACAGGGGAAACCGTACATTGCAGGCCGTTGTAAGAGATGTGCTGGTTGAGAAATAAGCGCTCATAACGAGAGGTGGCGTATGGGAGAAGCTAAAAGACCAAATAGTCTGATTCCGCACAACATGGACTATGCGACAGACAGCATCACACACAAATATGTGATCGATATGTCAGGCAGCCTACCTGACAAGGACAAATGCAGGCAGATGATCGCTGATCCTGCCTACAATCTGCACGCCTTTACACCGGTTGTCGAGACAGGTTGTCTTAATCCGGATGAATTGATGGAAGGGCTGCTTGCCCGCATACGCACGTATCATCCTTCCGACGATCTGAGTCTGATCGAAAAAGCTTACGAGGTGGCCGCACGGGCACATGCTGATCAAAAGCGCAAGTCCGGTGAACCGTATATCGTTCACCCGCTCTGGGTATCTGTGATTCTTGCCAGTCTGGAGATGGATCGGGAAACCATTATCGCAGCCATGCTGCATGATGTGGTGGAGGATACAGCAGTCAGCGAGCAGGAGCTGGAAGAGACATTTGGAAAAGACATCATCCTGCTCGTTGATGGCGTTACCAAGCTCGGTCAGATTGATTATTCGAGTGACAAGGTTGAGGCGCAGGCTCAGAATCTTCGCAAGATGTTCCTCGCCATGGCCAAGGATATACGCGTGATTGTCATCAAGCTGGCGGACCGTCTGCACAATATGTGGACACTCCAGTATATGAAGCCTGAAAAGCAGAAGGAGAAAGCGGAAGAGACACTTGATATCTATGCACCGATTGCCGGGCGGCTCGGTATCTATAAGATCCAGTCCGAGCTGGAGGATCTGGCACTTAAGTTTCTGGAGCCGGAAGAGTATGAAGATATCTGTGAACAACTTGAAGCATACCATGCATCGCGGGATAAATTTATCAACCGGACAGTCAGCGATGTGGCTGCCCATATGGAGGAGGCACATATTAAGGCGCAGGTTTTCGGGCGCGTCAAGCACGTTTTTTCGATTTACAAAAAACTGGTGCAGCAGAATAAAAAGACGATTGATCAGATTTATGATATTTTTGCTACGCGCATCATTGTGGAAAGTGTCAAAGACTGTTATGCAGCTCTCGGCTTAATCCATGATCTGTACACACCGGTCCCGGGGCGCTTTAAGGATTATATTGCCATGCCCAAGCCAAATATGTATCAGTCGCTTCACACGACGCTGATCGGCAATGAAGGCAAACCCTTTGAAGTGCAGATCCGCACCCAAGAGATGCACCGTATTGCTGAGTATGGTATCGCAGCACACTGGCAGTACAAGGAAAGCGGCGGTTCCGACACGAAGGCGCCGGGCGACGGTGAGGAGGCCAAGCTGACATGGCTGCGCCATATTTTGGAGTGGCAGCAGGATACGTCTGACAACAAAGAGTTCATGAATATCCTGAAGGGAGATCTGGATCTGTTTGCAGGCGATGTCTACTGTTTTACGCCGCAGGGTGACGTCAAAACACTGCCTGCCGGATCAACTCCCATTGATTTCGCGTACGCGATCCATTCGGCTGTCGGCAATAAGATGGTGGGAGCCCGCGTCAACGGTAAGCTTGCCAATATTGACTATCAGATTCAGAACGGCGACCGCATTGAGGTCATCACTTCGCAGAACACGAAGGGGCCGAGCCGGGACTGGCTTAAGATCGTCAAGAGCACGCAGGCCAAGAGTAAGATCAATCAGTGGTTTAAGAAGCAGTTCAAGGAGGAAAACATCGTCAAGGGCAAGGCGATGCTTGAGCAGTACTGCCGCGAGAAGAAGTATGACCTTTCATCTCTTTTAATTCCAAACTATATGGATGCCGTCATGAAAAAATACGGCTTCAAAGAGTGGGATGCGGTGCTGGCTGCCGTCGGACACGGGGGCATTAAAGAGGGACAGATCATCAACCGCCTGCGCCAGGCTTACCGCAATGACCATAAGAATGAATATCTGGAGGATCAGGTTCGCAGTCTTGACAAGTCGGGAAAGACAGATGGCGGGCACGTCCTGAAGTCAAAAAGTGGCGTGATTGTCAAAGGTGTCGGCGATATGGCTGTCCATTTCTCTCGCTGCTGCAACCCGGTTCCCGGAGATGAGATCGTTGGATTTATCACCCGCGGCCGCGGCCTGTCCATTCACAGGACAGATTGTACAAATATCATGAACATGTCTGAGCAGGAGCGGGCACGTCTGATTCCGGCTGAGTGGGTGGATATGTCACAGGAGAACGGTTCTTATTCTGTCGATATCATTATCTATGCCAACAACCGCAAGGGACTGCTCATGGATATAGCCAAGATTTTTGTGGAAAACGGTGTTGACCTGACATCGCTCAACATAAAAGTCAACAAACAGAATACGGCCTCAATTGAGGCCGGCTTTGCGGTCGGAAACCGCAATGAAGTGCAGGAAATCATGATAAAGCTCAGACAGGTGCCGGATGTCGTGGACATCCAGCGTCCGAGCTGATCATCGGAGAAAGAGGAATTATAAAATGGATGTGAATGTATACCAACTGGGCGTACTGGAGACAAATTGTTATGTGGTCGGCGGCAAAGACGGGATTGTCATCGTTGATCCCGGCGGCTCTTCACCCCATTTGCTGGACGCGATCGAAAAGGACAGCCGCAAAGTAGCAGCGATTTTGTTGACACACGGCCATTTTGATCATATTGCCGGTGTGGATGGTTTAGTAAAAAAATACCAGGTTCCGGTATATGCGCTTGATAAGGAAAAAGAGATGCTGACCGATCCGTCCAACAATCTCGCCGCTGATCTGGGCGGAGAGAGTGTAACGATCGAGTCTGAGATCACATATTTTTCAGAAGGTGATGTGCTGGAAGCCGGGGGCCTTTCATTTGAAACCATTTGGGTTCCGGGGCATTCCTATGGCGGTTGCTGTTATTATGTGAAAGATGAAGGCGTGCTCTTTTCAGGCGATACTCTCTTCTGCGGCAGTATCGGACGTTCTGATTTTCCGGGCGGGGATATGAAAGCTCTTGTGGATGCCCTGAAGCAGAAGGTCATGATCCTTCCGGATGAGACCAAAGTGCTTCCGGGACACGGACCGGGCACGGACATCAGATTTGAGAAGAAATTCAATCTGTTTTTATAAAAAATGAGTCATCAACATCAAATGGCAAAGGATTTACGCGAAAAAGAGCTGATCATCTGCTGCAGAGATGCCTATGATTCATATGATGCTTATCATATAACGGCTGCTTTTTTTCCGGAGATGGTTCGTCTCGGAAAAATCCGGCAGAAAACAGATCCCGGGATCGATGCATGGGTTATTATTTCATTTCAGGATGCGAGCGGTGTTGCGGATGAAATTTTCCGGTTTCATCAGGCTGCAACTGAACAGCAAACGCAGTCCGCACAGAAAAGAAAACAACTCAAATATGAGATGGGGTGTTCTCTGTACGAAACACTTTCTGCTCTGACCGGCAAGAGACTTCCCTGGGGTATTCTGACCGGTGTACGGCCTACCAAGATTGCACGCAGGTGGCTCGAAGAAGGAATGGATGAGACATCCTGCAGGGATCGCTTTGAATATGAGCTGAAGGTCAGCGCAGCACGCGCGGCTCTCGCAGTTGAGGTAGCAAAGCGGGAGAGAGAATTGATTGGAACGCTTGAGCATGGATGTCATGTTGCCGAAAAGCCCATGAGCGTCTATGTTCATATTCCTTTTTGTCCGAGCCGGTGCCTGTATTGTTCTTTTGCCTCTGTACCAGTCGACAAATACAGCAGCCGGATCGATCAGTATCTGGATGCTCTTGAAAGAGAAATGGCCTCTGTGGCGCCCTTTGTTTCAGACAGGCCGCTCTCCTGTATCTACGTCGGAGGAGGGACGCCAACAGCGCTTGATTCCGAGCAGCTCAAAAGACTCTGCGGGATGATTCGGTCATATTTGCCCGAAGAAAGCTGTGAGTGGACAGTGGAGGCCGGAAGACCCGATACAATTACAGAAGAAAAGCTGCACATCCTCAAAGAAGCAGGTGTCGATCGGATTTCAATTAATCCGCAGACGATGCACGATAAGACGTTAGAGCGCATCGGCCGCAGACATACGGCAGCGCAGATTCGAGAAGCCTTTATGATGGCTCGTGCAGCTGGCTTTGACAATATTAACATGGATCTGATTTCCGGGCTGGAAGGGGAAGATCTTTCTGATTTTACAGCAACATTAAAAATGGTTGGAGAACTAAAACCGGACAGTGTGACAGTCCATGCGCTGGCGGTAAAGCGGGCTTCAATCCTCGGGCAGGAAAAGGACCATCCGCTGCCGGCAGAAGATCTGATGACACAGATGGCTGATGAGGCGCGGCTGTGGGCTGCTCAGCAGGAACTCAAGCCGTACTACCTCTACCGACAGAAAAACATGAGCGGTAACGGGGAGAACATCGGGTTTGCAAAACCCGGGAAAGAAGGTTTGTACAATATTCTGATCATGGAAGAGGTACAGGATATCCTGGCTTTCGGAGCCGGTGCCGTGACCAAATTGATGTCCGGCGGCAACAAAAAAGAGATCGTTCGGATCAACAATGTCAAAGATGTACTTCTCTACATGGATCAGATTGACGATATGATCAAACGAAAGGAAGAGTATTTATGTTAAAAAAGAAACCTGTCACCGGAATGCGCGATATGATGCCTGCTGAGATGGAGGTGCGCGATTATGTCTTAAAGACAATCCGCGAGGTGTATACCGGGTATGGATTCACGCAGATTGAGACGCCGGTTTGCGAGCATTTGACGAATCTGACGAGCAAACAGGGCGG
>CADBOU010000107.1 GCA_902796355.1 uncultured Lachnospiraceae bacterium | reverse complement strand
TGGCGGTGCTCCACGGACAGCGCGATTATACCGGGGAAGCCGGTATTTTAAAGACATCCATGATCAGTCAGATGGCTGCATCAGTGATCGGCATCTTTGTATTTGTCATCTTTGCGCCGCAGGCGGCAGCTCTGTACAATATCAAGCTTCCGGCACAGGTGGCGCTCTCAGTGGCGGCGCTGCGGATTTACTCTCTGATGTATCTGCCGCGCAACGCGGTGATCACTTACTACCGGTATCTCAAAGTCATCGGGTTGTCCCGCTACTCAACGGTGCTGAGCGCACTCGACAGTTTTGCGGCAATCGTGCCGGTCGCATGGATTATGACGAAGTTATTTGGTATCATGGGTCTGTACTGGGCGTTCCCGTTGGCATCGCTCATTCTGCTGGTCATCACAGTGATCTGCAACCGCTGGTATGAGGTCCGTTCAGACGGAAGACTGCAGGGGCCTCTTCTCATTGAGCACGACGAGGATGCAAAGCCTGTGATTGATGCGACAATCACCAAAGATCCGGCCGACATCTCCGGTGTCAGCGAACAGGTGCAGCTGGCCTGCGAGGAAAACGGCATCAGCCCGCGCAACGCGATGCGCGCGGCCCTTGCGGTGGAGGAGATTGCCGTCTATGTTGCCAACAAGAAAATGTCAAGCACCTACGCGGATGTGCTGGTCCGTCTGGCGGGAGGGCATGTCGAGATTGACTTCAGAAGCCTCGGCGAGGCCTTTGACCCGCAGGATGATACAGAGAGCGATATCCAGGAAAATGTCCGCCTGCTTCGGGGCGTTGCCTCATCGATTGAAAATGAGTACCTCCTCGGGATGAACTCGACGAGGATTGTGATAGAAGGGCCGAAAGCCGACGTGCAGTAAAGGAGTGTAATACATTGGAAAAGTCAATTATTATCTGCGAATATATTTCCACAGGCATCAACTACGTGGACGACGCGAAGGAGAGGGGATATGTCCCGGTCCTCGTGGAGGGCAAGTATGTCGGTTCACCCGATGACGTGCGGCGTTTCCGCGAAGTGCGCGAGACAATCAACCGGCGGATGCGCGGAAAAGTGCGTATCATTCCGGAGGATTTAAGCTACGAGGAAGTGCTGGAGGAGGTCAAAAAACTCAATCCCCGCCTCGTTGTGGCCGGAAGCGAGTTCGGCGTGCCGTTGGCGACAAGACTTGCCGCTGATCTGGGACTTCCCGGAAATCCCGTGGAGAGTATTCCCATGATGACAGAGAAGGATGCGATGCACCAGGCGCTCAAGGACTATGGGATCCGCTCCATTCTCGGTGAGGTCGTGCGCTCCGAACAGGAGGCGATCGATTTTTACCGGTCGCTCGATAATGAGGATGTCGTCGTCAAACCGGCGCGCGGCGCCGGCTCACAGGGTGTCTATCTGTGCCGCGGAGAAGAAGAGATGCTGGAGGCTGTGCGCAAGCATTTTAAACAGTGCATTGAAAACGGCGCAGACGATGTGTCTGTTCTTGTCCAGGAACGCATTAACGGCACTGAGTATGTGGTCAACACCGTCTCCTGCAACGGCCGCCACCGCATTGTCTCTGTCGGCGTTTACGATAAATACAGATTGGATAACGGTACCATTGCCTACAATTATTTCCGCTATGTGACAAAGCTTGAGATCGGCAACTCCCGGCTCATGCAGTACGCCTGTCAGGTGGCCGATGCAATCGGCGTCAAATACGGGCCGGTTCACGGTGAGTACATGGTCGATGAGAAGGGACCGGTGCTGATCGAGGTCAACTGCCGTCCGATGGGCGGCGGCCTGGAGCGCCGCTACTCGGAGCTTATCTCCGGCCAGCACGAGACAGACTCTGCCCTCGACAGTTATCTGGATCCTGAGAAATTCCGCAAAGACGCGCTGCGGCCCTACCGCTTAAAGCGAAGCGGTGTCAGCAAAGATATGGTGCTTGCAAAAGATACACTCTACAGCTCCGCTCCGGTACTGCAGATTGTCAGGCGCTTAAAGAGTTATTACTCCGCATCATTCGGCACGATCGGCCGGACCGATCTGCTGATCCAGACAACGGATCTGGAGACTGAGGCCGGACTGATTTACCTGCTCCATGACGATGAGCAGCAGGTTCGCGATGACTGCGATCTTCTGCATCTGATCGAGGTGAAATACCCGCGGCTCCTTTACCAGGAGTCATCAGAAGAAAAAGAAAAGACGACAGATCAGCGGGATATCGGCGAGATCATTGAGACGGCAGACTGCCACGGAGAGATCCTCATCTTTAGTGATACGCTGGATGAGTACGAGGGCGCCGATGTCGTTAAAACAGAAACCCTGGAGGCAGCTTATGCAAACTACGACCAGGGAATTCTTGATCTGAGCGACCCCTCCTCCTTTGTTGATCTGGAGAGTATCGTCCAGCAGATATTTAGCTTTATGGATAAGATTTGTCCCGGGGGCAGGATCCTGATCCCGGAGAGTACTTACAGCCATCTTCCCTACGGGATTGAGGGGATGGAGATATTGCTCAAAGTATCGAGTGCGCTGATCGAACTTCCGATATCCGGTGCGCCGGGATTGTTAACCGCGACGATCCTTTAACTGCAGACACAGCATAGTCAGATCATCAAACTGCTCCGCATCGCCCACGAAATCATCTACGGCGGTGCGGACATTTTTAAGGATGCCCTGCGGATTGGCCTGCGGGTCTTTGCGCAGCGCTTCAAGCATCCGCTCCGTTCCAAAGAGCTCTTCATCCTTGTCTGTCGCTTCCGGCACACCGTCTGTGTAGACAAAGAGCTTATCTCCGGATTCAAGGGAGATTTCGTAATCCTTGTACTTCATATTCTCCATGCCGCCGACGACAAATCCGTGTTTGTCTTTGATCAGCTCGACTGTACCGTCAGCCTTAATTTTCACCGGGCATTCGTGGCCGGCGTTGCTTGCTGTGACAAGACCCGTTGAAAGCTCTAAGACAGCCAGCCAGACCGTGACAAACATCTCTTCTTTGTTGTTCGCACAGATGACATTGTTGGCGTACTCCAGAGACTGGGCCGGCGAGGCGCCGCGTTTGAGCACGTTGTCAAGGATGGTCTTGGATACCATCATGAACAGTGCAGCCGGAACGCCTTTTCCAGAGACGTCTGCGATCATGCATCCGAGATGATTATCGTCAATCAGGAAGAAATCATAGAAATCGCCGCCGACCTCTTTGGCCGGATCCATCGTGGCGTAAATATCAAAGTCATTGCGTTCGGGGAACGGCGGGAAAATGCTCGGCAGCATATCCATCTGGATGCGCTTGGCCAGATTGAGCTCCGTGTTGATGCGCTCCTGCTCAGCCGTCACTTCTTTCAGATGCTTTTCATATTCAATGAGGCCGGACTCCATGTCCTTCATGGCCAGATCCAGTTCCTGAATCTCATCACGTGTGTTGATTTCAAGCTGACTGAAGCGGTTTGGCGCAGAAATGCCCTGCTTTTTATCCTCATAATACCCGCGCGCGGCATGCGCCAGCTTGCCAAGAGGCACCGTCACGTTTCTCCTGATAATCATGATGGCGATCAGCGCGGCGATACCGATTGTGATCAGCAGCAAGAGCGCAAAACGGCGCGTAAACATCCGGCTGATCAATGTCAGATGATCCAGCGTCTCATCAAGACACAGGATCACAGAAAAGTCGCCCCGCTCATAGAGCGTCTCGCCGCCGGTGCAGCGCAGACCGAATTCCTTGGAGTTGGTGATCGTCGCCTGATAGTCGTTTTTCAAGCCGAGGCGGTCCTGCAGCTTGGTGGTTTTTTCGCCGTTAATCAGGACGTCGACTTCTTCAGCTTTATACTGATCCCAAGTGCCGGGATAACAGAATGATTTTTCGCGCAGATCGGCATCCAGCAGATAAATCATCCGGTTTGTCTTAGAATCCATCGCGACGATAAAGGAGTTGCGCAGACCGAGCTCATGCTGCATATCCCACATCTGCTGCTGCAGATCTTTGAAAGTATCGTCGACGACATCCTTATAATAGTCTTTGTATCCGTCAGCCTTCGGATTGTCCGTGACATCCTTGGGCAGACTCTCATAAATGTCCAGAACTTCTTCTGTCTTGGACTTGACGACATCGTCGTCCAGTACAGCGACCATCCCTTTGGCGAGCGTGCAGGTGTGCAGGCGCGTCTCGTATAATGCTGATTGATAAAACATGTAGAGACCGGCCAGCAGGACGGCCACACCGATCAGAAATGTAAGCAGCACCACCATGATAAATGCCTTGAAGGCAAGTCCATGACGCACCTTTTGAAAACGTGATAGTTCACGAGTGTTTTTATCCATAGTGATTTGACTCTCCTCAACTTAGCAGCGATGATCGCCAGCGCACATTTTGTCTTTTATATTATACGTTGTTTTATT
>CADBOU010000106.1 GCA_902796355.1 uncultured Lachnospiraceae bacterium | reverse complement strand
TTTCTGATCATAACACAGGTTCATCCGGGATGCATTCTCTGCTTTGATAAATGTTCATACCGTTCCTTCCTTGAGAAAACAACCCTGAAATGGTATTCTAAATAGAAATACACATATGTCATGCTGTAAAACACGGAGGGAGTCCATGCAACATCTTCTGTCAAATATCATCGTCTATCAGCGGATCAAGGAAGATCCCGTTTTAACCAGTCTGGCCGCCATCTGCACGGAAATCGAAAAGGCCGGCGGCGCAGCGCTTACCAGCACTCAAAAAGACCGTCTGCGCGCCAGTGCCTTTGACCAGATCCACACCATTATGGAGACAGGAACAACTTACGGCTTTGAAAAAAACCTGTGGCACGGCTATATCACTTACTGTCTGATGACTGACGAGAATCCGCTGGCGCTTGTCAGCGAGAAAAAGGGCATGCCTGAAGGCTCTGCCTCCTCCTTTGCCCTTCACGACTTTGAAGTACTGATGCAGCTGATGCATTATGATTTTACGGCCGTAGAGACAGCACTGGAGACGAATTGCTTTAGTACGCTGTGTTCTTATCAGTCTGTGCAAAAACACGACCGGATGTACTACCGCTATGTCAGCGTGATCGTCAACGACCTGGCCGGTGCACTGGGGAGCGCGTCCTCCCCGAAAGACTTTCAAACATCTGTAGACTCTTTTTACCGGGATTACGGCGTGGGAATGTTCGGGCTGAACAAGGCTTTCAGGATCAGCAATCATGCCGACGGCACTCCGGAGCTGGTGCCCATCAACAATCTGGATGCAGTCCGCTATGATGACCTGGTGGGCTACGAGCGTCAGAAAAAACTGGTGACAGACAACACGATGGCCTTTATCGAAGGGCGTGCAGCCAACAACGTCCTGCTCTACGGCGATGCCGGCACCGGTAAGTCAACCACCGTCAAGGCGACACTCAATGAATTTTACCCGCAGGGACTTCGGCTGATTGAAATCTATAAACACCAGTTTAAGGATCTGTCATATGTGATCTCCTCCGTCAAAGGACGCAACTATAAATTCATCATTTACATGGATGACTTGTCCTTTGAGGATTTTGAGATTGAATACAAATATCTGAAGGCGGTGATCGAAGGCGGTTTTGAGACAAAACCGGACAACATTCTGATCTACGCGACCTCCAACCGCCGGCATTTGATCAAGGAAAACTTCAGCGACCGCGCAGATATGGAGCATCACGATGACATCCACCGCTCTGACACCATCGAGGAAAAGCGCTCTTTAGTAGACCGCTTCGGATTAAACATCCTCTACTCGAAACCTTCCTTTGAAGAGTATCACCAGATCGTCCTGCGCCTGGCTGAAAAATACGGCATCGACATGCCGGAGGATGAACTGATCAAACAGGCCAATGCCTGGTCAGTGCGAAAAGGCGGCCGCACAGGACGCGTTGCGCAGCATTTTATCAATTCTCTTAATCCTGAATTATTGTAAGAAAAAGGAGTATCACCTGATGTGATACTCCTTCTTTTCGTCTCTTGATCTGTTCTTCTTAGTTGTTGATCAGCTTGTCTTCCTCGTTGTTCCAGCTGTAAAGCTTGCGGATCTCTTTTCCGATCTTCTCAGACGGGTGCTCTGCCGCCTTCTTGCGCATTGCCTTGAAGTGTACCTGGCGGCCTGCCGGGGACATATCCTGCAGGAATTCGCTGGCAAATGTGCCGTCCTGAATGTCGGAGAGAATCTTCTTCATGGTTGCCTTTGTCTCCGGTGTGATCAGCTTTGGACCCGTGACATAGTCACCGTACTCAGCTGTGTTGGAGATCGAGTAGCGCATACCCGCAAAACCGGACTGATAAATCAGATCGACGATCAGCTTCATCTCGTGGATGCACTCAAAGTATGCATTTCTGGGATCGTATCCGGCCTCTGTCAGTGTCTCAAAGCCTGCCTGCATCAGGGCGCATACGCCGCCGCAGAGCACAGCCTGCTCACCAAAGAGGTCTGTCTCTGTCTCTGTGCGGAAAGTAGTCTCAAGCAGTCCCGCACGGGCGCCGCCGATCCCTGCGCCGTAAGCCAGCGCGATATCCCACGCATGGCCTGTGGCATCCTGCTCAACAGCAACCAGACACGGTGTTCCCTTGCCGGCCAGATACTCGCTTCTGACTGTGTGACCCGGTGCCTTCGGAGCAATCATCGCCACATCGACATCTGCCGGCGGTGTGATGCATCCAAAGTGGATGTTAAAGCCGTGTGCGAACATCAGCATGTTACCCGCTTCAAGGTTGGGCTCGATATCTTTCTTGTACATATCAGCCTGCTTCTCATCGTTGATAAGAATCATGATGATATCTGCCTTCTTGGCTGCCTCTGCTGCTGTATAAACCTCCAGTCCCTGGCTCTCAGCCTTGGCCCAGGATTTGGATCCCTCGTACAGGCCGACGATTGAATGACATCCTGACTCCTTTAAGTTCAGTGCATGCGCATGTCCCTGGCTGCCGTAGCCGATGATGGCAATCGTCTTGCCGTCCAGATAAGATAAATTACAGTCTGATTCATAAAAAATACGAGCTTGTTCCATGGTGATGTTCCTCCTTATGTCAAATATGATGTCATACAACTTTATCTGTGTTGTATGACAATTTTAAAACTATTTTTTCCGCGTGTCAATCATTTAATGAGATTTCTTCATTCCATATCGCGTGATGTAAGTGAATCAGCACCGCGCTCCTGACGCCTTCCGCATCTCTTTTCTCAAGAAAATTCATGATCAGGATATGGTCTTTGTAGGCATCTTCCGCAATGATGTCCAGATTGTATTTCAGCGCAAAAGTCTGCTCGATCGTCTCGTTGATGATCGGCATAAAATTGGCTAAAAATTCATTGTGGCTGGCCTTGATGATCGCCGAGTGAAACGCTGTCTCTGAGGCCACCCGGGCCTCTCCTTCCGGATCCTGTTTGATCAGCTTCTGGACCTCTTCGCCCAGGCGGAGAATCTCCGCGATCTCCTCATCGCTGGCCCGCCTGCAGGCAAGTGCTGCGGCCTGCGGTTCAAAGATAACCCGCGCCTCATAAAGATCCCGGAGCGTCACTTTCAGATCATGCATATCAATCTTCGTCTGAGCCTTCTGACCCAGCGGATCAGCCACATAGGTGCCGCTTCCGCGGCGTACGCTCAGGCGCCCCTCAGATACAAGAATGCGGGTGGCTTCACGCAGCGTTGTGCGCGAGACGCCCAGCTGTGCGGACAATTCATTCTCGTTGGGAAGCTTCGTCCCCGCTGCATACGTGCCCTGATCGATGAGTCCGCGCAGCGCCTGTGCCACGCGGTGTGCTTTTGTCTCATGTGCCATAGTCGTTTTCTGCCTCACAGGTTGTGTCTGGTTGTCATACATCTATTGCATGTTGTACGACAATTTTAAATCACACCTGCTCATCCTGTCAACTCCTGTCAAAACGACCAGGGGACATACGCTGCAGCGACAGCAAGCACTACCGCCGGAAGCATGTTGGCAACCCGGAGCGTTTTCCCCCATACAAGATTCACACCCACGCAAAAGATCAGAATAGATCCGATCAGTGAAAGGTATGCGATGGCCAGATCTGTCATCACCGGCGCAATCAGATGCGCCAGCAAAGTGATCAATCCCTCAAAGATAAACACCGGTATTGCTGAAAAGGCCGCTCCTTTCCCGAGCGCCGATGTCAGTACAGCGACAATGATAAAATCTAGAACTGCCTTGAGAGCCAGTGTGGTATAATCACCTGTCACACCATCCTGGATAGCGCCGACGATCGCCATGGCTCCCACGCACACTGTCAGAGAGGCTGTGACAAACGCATTGACAAACTGCTTGTCCTTGCTGTTCCCTGTCTTCCTCTTAAGCCATTCACCAAATTTTTCAAAGCCTTTCTCAATGCCGATCAATTCTCCGATCACAGTTCCGATGGCCAGGCACAGTACAACCAGCATGGATTTTCCACTGACCAGCTGTTTCCCGTCTATCCTAAGCATTCCCTGCATAGCGCCGGCGATAGCGATAAACAGCACGCTGATCCCGCATGTTTTATTGATGGCCTCCTGCTGCTCTCCGCGAAAGAGCCGGCCCGTAAAATGTCCTATCACGCCGCCGGCCGCGATGGCAGCAGCATTGATGATCGTTCCGATTCCTATCATGTTTTATTTCCTCATAACCTGATGCATGTACCGCTCTATTATACATGGATAGCGGGTATTTTTAAAATATTCTGCGATGATTCCGCTGTTTTTGAATTGTTATTCCTGTTCCTTTTGGTACAATATAAATATAGAAACCGGTTCTGAGAGGAGTATGGCCTCTGGCTGTATTGCCTGTGTCCAGTGCACCTAATATGAGAGAATATCCTGGGAACACGAGGCAGCCGGTTTCTGCATGGAAAGTGAGACAGAGAAGGTGAAAACATGATCAACATTCCTTTAACAGACACTGAACTGATCTGCAAGTATCTCCATGAACACAATCTGCCTCTGGCGCCCTACTTGAGCGGAGATAAAACACTCGATGCATTTACCGCCGAGCAGATGGCGCAGTTCAGGAGCGCTCTTCCGGTCAGCTATGCGGGCCCCCGGGCCATGTATGATGAAGACATTCCTATTCCGCCCGGCCATGACCTGGTCATCCTCCGGGGCGGCAGATTTCTGGCCACCCATGAACACGCACACGAATATATCGAATTTGTGTATCTGCTTCAGGGAGAAAACGACGAGTTTGTTGACGGAAACGAGTATCATATGAAACCGGGGGATCTCGTCCTGCTGGCGCCCGGAACCAGACATCGCAGCAGCTCGTTTTCCGACGATGTCCTGATCTACTATATCATGGTCAGGAAAAGCACCTTTGAAAATGCTTTTCTCTCCCTGCTGGCGCGGCACGATGCACTGTCTGTCTTCTTTTCAGATATTGTCTTTAAGGGAGGTGTGGGCCGGCATGTCCTGTTCCACACAAAAGAAAACCAGGCTATCCAGCAAATTGTCCTCTCAATGAGCAACAGCGCTGACTATGATAATGAGATCGCCAGCCGCCGGTACAATCTGCTCTTCGAACTGCTGTGTTTAGAGGTGATTCAGCATCACCTGACAGACATACTCACAAAAGACACCCGGCAAAGCGATCTTGACATCGTCTCTGTCCTGCGCTATCTCAACGACAATCTGACGGATGTGACAGTTGAAAACGCCTCTGCCCATTTTGGCTACAGCAGAGGGCATATGGAGCGTCTGATCAAAGCGAACACCGGTGATACTTTCAGAGGATTTATCACGCGTGTCAAGATGCATTATGCCGAAACTCTGTTAGCAAATCCCAAACTGACCATTCATGAGATTACAGAGGCAACCGGTTTCCGTGATGACAGCAGTTTCTACCGTGCCTTCAAACGGCATTTCGGCATGACGCCGGCAGAGTACAGAAAAACCAGCGATCAACCGGTTTTGGCCTGAAATGTTACATTTTGCCATATTTCATATGACAATCAGCCACTGACAACCCTGCTCATGTCAGTATAATAAAAGCATAAGAACTCACTTTCCAAGAAAAGCATAGGTGACTGCCGGACAAGGGACCTCCTATTTCCCTTGTCCGGCTTCTTTTCTGCTCAAATTCTCATGATGGTCGTATTCATTCCATACGTTTTGTAATAGCTGACAGACTTTGCCGAGGTTAACAGAATCCTGCGGCTGACACCGGCCTGAGTATGGTCCTGTCCGTCCAGCCGGTCAGAAAACCGTTTCAGGTTGAAAGAATCTCCTCCGTCACGCACACGAATGACCACATCCCCGGCATCGATCACAATACGGATATCCGCTGTCTTGATCGCAAGCGGCCGTTCTGATCTTTTTTCCAGCACATTGGTTGTCAGCTCCTCCGTACAAAGTCCTGCGAAAAGGCTTTTCCTCTCATCCAGCTTATGCCCCCGGCAGAACATCCCGACCTGTTCGCTTGCAAGAGCGCAGTCTTCCATGGTTTTAATGGGATATGAGATCACATCACCGGGCTTAAGGTCAAAGCTTTCATCGACCTCCAGATAATCAGCACCCGCCGGACAGGTTTTTCCGGTTTGTCTGCTGTGCTTCACCCAGCTGACAAAGAGACTCATGATCTGTGATAAGGGAAGAGCAATAAAGACGCCTTTTATGCCAAAGGGAATAGAAAGCAGCGCGGCGCCGGCAACAGGGAAAATGAGATTGACGGCGACCGCCGCCATCTGTGCCGTCTTGACTTGTCCCACTGCCTGCAGGTAACTGATTCTGGCGTGGACCAGAATGGAAAAGGGAAACATGACCGTCGCAGTGCACAGGGCAAAGACCAGAAGACTGGCGGTCTCCCTGCTTTCAGTCAGCGCCGCTGACAGCGGGCGAACAAGGACAGCCATGATGACAACGACGCCCGCAGACAGGATCAGGCCGTACCGGTGCGCCAGTGCGCCGACCCCTTCCAGCTCGTCTCTGTTCTTTTCTCCAAAACAAATCCCTGCCAGAACCCCGACGGCTCCGGCAACCCCGGTCGAGAAGATGGTCAGCGTATAGGCAATTGTTTCATGAATTGATAAAACGCAGGTGCCGGCAACACCGCCGGTGACAGAGACGAGCGTGATAAAGACAGCCGACCGCAGCACATCTGCCAGAGAGAGAAACGCTTTGGGCGGGGCGCAGACAAACATCTCTTTTAACTCTGTCAGACGAATCCGGACCGGCCGAAGTCTGATGATTCTTTCGGGCTTTAGAAAGTGGAGCATGATACCCAGAAAATAAACAACGGCAGAGGCAGAAGTTGCCATACCGATACCGGTAAGTCCCCACCCGAATTTGACGCTGAGCAAATCCAGCACAATATCCGTGACGCATCCACAGGCGGATGCGATCGATATGAGTCTCCCCCCATTATCCAGAATCACAACGGGTGTTGCGATACAAAAGAGCACATACGGCAGAATCTCAAAAGAAAGACCGAACAGATACTGCGATGCATACGGATGAAGGGCTGCGGTTCTTCCTCTGGCGCCAAAAAGAACCGCCATCTGCGGCACGCTGACAAAAGAAAGGGCCGTCAGAACAGTCAATACAATGGCAGCCAGGAAAAAGATCTGGTTAAACAGCCGGTTTACCCGCCCGATCTGCCCGGCACCGAGATGTTTTGCGCAGACAGCCTGGATCCCTGCCGCCAGCCCTGCTGCCGGAATCTCCAGCATATAAAAAAACGGGCTGGCCAGCGCCATTGAGGCAATTTCCTTCTCGCCATAGAAAGCACAGACGATGACCTTGTCAACCAACACGGCCATCGTCTGTGTAAAAGCGGCGATAAACGCAGTCGCAAAGGCGAGAAAAAACATGCGTTTCTGAATTTTGCTGATATAGATTCTGTCTGATTTCACCGGGAATTCCTCTGGTATCTTCTATCAGAACTCAGCCACTTCCGGATCTGCCGGATCGCAGGGAGTTACCTCCTTGCAATAAAGCACCGGCCCGGGTCTTCCGTCTATGTACAACTCATCATCTTCGATTCTAATTTCAGCGGTAATCTCTACCCACTGACCATTATCAAAATCTGCGGCAGCCTGGGTCCACTTGGCTGCCAGCCCCGCAAATTGAATATCTTCCACGCAGCAGGTCATGACATGGCGGCCGAACACAAAGCGGTCCGCCGGGATCTCTCCTCCGTTCATGAGACGCCCCTTGATATGGAGCTTTTTCCCGTCATAAGCGTCCTGGTTTTCGTTGATATCCCGGTACCATTCCGCGTAATCGCATTCCTTCACAGTGATTACCGGAGCATTCATATCGTAAGGAAGGGGATCAGGGAAGGTGTCTGGCTCCACATCCTCCGGTCCATACTCATACAGGATCTGGCTCTTGCGATTAGCCGCACGGACAAGCTTGTGAAATCGGAACTTCAAAGACAGTCCGTCCTGATTCTTCTCTTCCATCAGCTTCCTGTCGCACCGGTTAAAAACCACCGTTTCTGCTGTCTTGAGCTTATCATACACGAGCTGGCGCATATTTTCATTGTAGAGCATGATGGTCCTGGCATCGACAAACAGGAACTCCTGATAGATCAGCCAGTTGTCCGGCATAGAGCCGTACAGTGTACTCAGATTCCACATGCCGTTATATTCGATAATCACCCGCTCTGCACTGTACTGTGCTAACAGGCTTTGCATAAGCTCTGTGGTGAGATCTTCTTCCTCTTCCACCACTTCGATAAATACATGGCCGGCAAAGAAACGCTCCGGTCTGTACTCTTCTTCTCCCTCTTCGCAGAGCAGAAGCAGTGTGTTTTCCCCGGAGTTGAACCCCGGCTCTTCCAGTGTCTCCTGAATAAATCTCGTCTTTCCGGCCTCCAGAAAGCCGGTGAACAAATAGACTGGTATCTCCATGATCCTACTCTCTCATTTCTAAGCCAGATCAAACAGTTCTTTGATGCGCTCCTCATCGAGGCCGACACCGATCACGCAGATCATTCCCGTGGCGGCTGCCGCGCCCTCTCTGACTTCCGGCTCGCCAGGCACATAATCAAAGTGAATCCAGCCGCCGTCCCGGTTCTCCACAATCCCCTTGGCGCGAAGCACCTGCCCCGCCTCGGCGATATTCTGTAATCCGGCAAGGGCTGCTGCGATCTCTTCCTTTGTATAACGATGCACCGTCTCGCAGCCGAATGTTTCAAACACTTCGTCAGCGTGATGATGGCCGTCATGATGATGGTGATGATGACCATAGTTATGATCATGATGATCGTGGTCGTGATGGTCATGGTCGTGGTCATGATCATGATGGTGATGCTCGTGATGATGGTGATCATGTTCGTGCTCATGCTCTGCCGCATGCGCCGCTTCTTCAGCGTAAGCCTCTTCCCTGAGGTGATCCAGCTCAGCCGACAAGGTCCTGCGCTGCTCCATGATATCCAGGATCTGTGCCCCGGTGAGCTGATCCCACGGCGTCGTCACAAAGGAGGCGTGCTGATTG
>CADBOU010000105.1 GCA_902796355.1 uncultured Lachnospiraceae bacterium | reverse complement strand
ATGGCCGCGATGCCCTTTGCGCTGCGCATCGCCGCATCCTGATAGTGATTGCCGGGGTTAAGTTCCCAGGTCACATCAATCCCCTGCTGCCGTAAATATTCCACAATTGCCTCTGTGTTATCACGCACCGTCCGCAGCAGATGATGGCGCACCTTTGCTTCTTTATCCCCCAGCGAGATATACATTTTTTCAGGCTGTCTTTTCATCTCATGGCTTAACACATAGTCCTTGAAATCAGGAAACCAGAGCGACCCCGACATGCTGGCCGCACAGTCAAAGACATCCGTCTTGTGTAATGCATACACCGCAAACAGCCCTGCCAGCGAATACCCTGCAATCCCGATATGCGCAGGCGTGCCATGAATCATCTCAAGCGTATGCGGCAAAATCTTTTCCGTGAGCAGCGCCAGATAATCATCGGCGCCGCCGGTGCACGGCGTATCATCCGCCGAGAGCGGCGGGCAGTACCACGGTGTCATATCGTGATCCCATTTCAAATCCCCGATGCACACAAGATTAAAGGAGTGCTCATCAATCTCCCGGATCGTATCGACTACCGATCTGCCGTCTCCCTTGTAAGTATTTAACACAATCAGCGGACAGTTAGCGCTCTCTGCCATGTATACTGTCGCTGTACGCCCTTTGGCTGTAAATATCTCTGTCTTCATGATTCTCTGTCATGCCTGTTCTTGTTGCTTTGCTGTTGCTTCTTCCGGCTTTACTTCCTTACCGCTTTGCTTTTGGCTGCCGCCAGTGCGCGGCAGGGCCGGTACAACAATTTTACTTGCTGCAGCCCGGATGTTCAAGTGATGCGGTGCGGCGGATGTTTATTTGTTGATTCAAAGCCACACTTTTAACCAACACACTTACCTGGTTTATCCTTGCCTAAAATCAGGGAAAATGTGTGGTGCAGAAATGAAGATAGGATAAGACAGCACACTTTTTCATGTTTCACTCCTACTTTTTGATCAACGCTGTCCCTCGTATGGAGTGTTTTATGTGAAACAAGTGTATGTCCTGTACTTTTCCTCACTGGAAAACCTATCCTTATGGAGTGCAGCTTTGAAAAGCGATCTGCACCTTCCATTTTCTCCAATGACATCCTGCCAGAGAACATTAATAGTGGAGTGGGATCTGTAACTCTACAGAACCCACTCCATCTGCATTTGTCTTCCAGGCTATATGTGGAGGTTTTTGGTCTGTTTTCACGTGTTCCCTCCACAAAGCATCTAATCGCCAGCCAAAAAGCTATGCTATATCTAATCGCCGGCCAAGCGACAGCCCAGCAGCTTCACTCCTTATTTCTTACCGCATTCGCGATGGCCAGAACCAGACCGTAGGTCACGCCGGCGATGGGCCAGATGATCCATGTGCGGTGCCATTGCTGGGTAATAAAGCTGACAGCCAGGTAGATCGCGATGCAGGCGCACCAGTAGATCGTGGAGAGCGCGTCATTTTTCTTGTTCTGGATCTTCTTCTCTGCTGTATAGTCGCCCTCCTGCAGGATGCGGTCAAAGCCGCCTTTTAAGATGCAGGCGCGGACAATCAGAAAGACGCCGATCGCCACGCACACCAACAGGATGGCGCCGCCGATGCTGCCGACCATCTCTGTATCCCCGAACAGGGCCAGGCCGACAAAGACCGGGATCACCGCCACGACACAGAGGGAAATACCCACCGTCAGCATGACAGTATATGTATGTCTGAAGCGCTCCCATCTCTCTTTTGCCATCCCGTCGACGCCGTAGGCTGTCTCGATCAGTTCTTTTTCAAGGTATTCATAGCGGCCGCCTGCGATGCCTGAGATGACAAAGAGTGCGACGGCACCGCCGATCAGCAGAAACAGGACAATAAGCCCGAGCGCTGCTGCTCTGTTTTCTGTCATGGCCAGCCGGCCTTCTTCCTGGCTTACACTCAAAATAATCAGAAGCACAGGTGAGAGGATGCACATCATCACGCCCAGCGCGATGCGCAGCGCAGATGTTTCATTGTGTTTAAAAAATGAGACTGCCTCCTCCATCGTTACCCGGCGCGTCTCGGGGTAGTCCTCTTTCAGCTCCTGCTCCTGCGGCAGCTCCAGATCATCTTTTAATAAGTAATCTGTGCTCACGCCGAAGATCTCGGACATCATGATGATACGGTTCATATCGGGAATCGACTGTGCGCCTTCCCATTTTGAAATGGACTGCCGGCTGACATTCAGCTTTTCTGCCAGTTCTTCCTGTGACCAACCATTTTTCTTTCTCAGTTCAATTATTTTATCTGCCAGTATCATTGTAAAAACTCCTTCCGTCCGGTTTGTTTGCTTTTCTTTGACCTCAGCTTACTATTCCGGATGGTTGCCTGCTATCAAGCGGGCTTTAAACTTCCGCAACCAGCGGTTGCAATTCGCTTCGGACGCCGCTTACAGCGCGCGCTGTGCCCAGGATTTCAGCAGTTCAGCGCCTGCACCTGCATTGAAGCGCTCGGCTGCGACAATCTGTGCACCTTCACCCAGAAGAGGCTGCAGTTTGTCAGCACTCTTGCCGATACCGGTGCCGCCGGATGTCGCAAAGATGGCAATCTTCTTACCTGTAAAATCATACTCTTTGATAAATGTCTTGACGACATTGGGAGCACCCGCATACCAGATCGGGAATCCGATAAAGACCGTGTCATACTGGTCCATGTTCTCGACCTTGTCTGCAATCGGGACGTCTTTTCCTCCGAATTTTTCTTTGTTGCAGCGGGCAAACGGATTGGTAAATTTCAAGTCTGCCGCAGTATAGGGCTTTTCGGGAACGATCTCAAACAGATCGGCGCCGACGCCCTCTGCAAGATCTTTGGCTACTCTCCCTGTCACGCCGCCAGTTGAAAAATAAGCTACCAGTGCTTTGCTCATGCCTTTACCTCCTTCTGTACTTCTTCCTTCCAGTTCCGGAATCCGCCTCAGAACCCCGAGCACCAGATCCCAGGTCCGCTTTGCGCTCGCCGCATCAAGCGTCTCGCGCGGCGTGTGGATATCATTCATATCCGGACCGAAGGATACACTTTCAAGCCCCGGAATGCCGGCTGCAAACAGCCCGCACTCAAGGCCGGCATGAATCACCTGGATCACAGGCTCACGGCCGTACTGCACTTTAAACTCATCAACCATCAGATCGCGCAGCGGTGAATGCTCCTGGTATTCCCAGGCAGGGTAGTCCCCTTTGAGCGTGAGGGTCCCGCCGACACTCTCCATGACCTGCTGCATCTCATGAACAAGATCCTCTTTTTCCTTTTCGACACTGCTGCGCAGACCGTACGTCAGCGTCACTTCATCGCGCGGCCCCCGCTTGACTCCGGCGTTGATACTCATCCTCGCTCCGGAACTGCCCTGTCCGGAGAGTGTTGTCTCCATAATCCCTAAGTTGAGGGATGTCTGTACAAGCCCCGGGATATCTGCACTCATTTTCTGAACCCCGTTGGGAAGCTTCGTGAGTGCTGTGACGACATGGTCTGTCGTCTCCT
>CADBOU010000104.1 GCA_902796355.1 uncultured Lachnospiraceae bacterium | reverse complement strand
TCAGCCATCATCCACCTCGCTTATATCTTATTACACTTGTCATTTGTAACTTCTTCAACACTACTGATTAAGTCTCTTCTCGTTAGTATACATACATTTTTTATTGTACGATATGATTGTAAAAAAGCAAATGCCGCTCCGGGAAATTCCTCAGAGCAGCATCTGCTTTTTTACAAAAAACTTGAATCAAATGAAGGGGTTAAGTTGTTTCAAGTAATTGTTCTTAAAAATGAGTTACTTATTATAAATTGTAAAACTCTCGCAAAGCAAACAGACCGCCTATATCTATGCGCTTGTTAATCTTTTTCCATTTTTATTAAAGTTCATGGAACCTTAATAATTTTAAGATTGAATTGACCTGCGTCCTGAAATAAACTAAAAGGACAACGATTACTTCCCCATAGTAATCGGTCAAACCAAACTGCATTTTTTTATTTAAGAGAAAGGCGAACGATTAATGGAACCTTTAGACAAAAACGGCTTGACCGAGCAACAGTTTTTAGAAATCTACAAAACCAAGGATTATCCCCGCCCTTACGTCACAACAGATAATGTCATCTTCGCAAAAAAAGATGACCGCCCACATCTCCTGCTTGTCAGACGAAAGGGACATCCCTTTATCGGCCAATGGGCTCTGCCCGGCGGATTCTTAAACCCTGATGAGTCAACGGAAGAAGGCGCTGCCCGGGAGCTGATGGAAGAGACGAACGTCGCAGGCACAAACATCTGTCCTGTCGGTGTCTTCAGTAAACCCGGACGTGACCCGCGCGGCTGGGTCGTCACGGTTGCCTACACTGCTTCTGTCGATATGGACAAAACAAAAGTCAAAGCCGGCGACGATGCCGGCGATGCCAAATGGTTTGAAATCATCTGCAAAGACAAGCAGATCACATTAAAAAACAATGATATGAGTCTGATCATATCTCCTGAAAGGTCTGACCTTGCATTTGATCACGGCGATATCATTACGAAAGCACTATCTGTCATTTAAGGTATGAGAAAAGGAGGATTCTGTTTTATGAAAAAAGATCTCGGTGTCAAGCAGGCAGTATTCCCGATGCCGGTTCTGATGGTGGCCGCATATGATGAAAACGGCAAAGTCAATGTCATGAATGCAGCATGGGGTATGATCAGTGCGATGGACAAAATATCCTTATTCATTGGCGAAGACCACAAGACTACCAAGAACATTCGCAAGACAAAAGCTTTTACTGTCAGCATCGCCACAAAAGAAACCATGACTGAAGCAGACTACTTCGGTATTGCCAGCGGCAACGATACGGAAGATAAGTTTGAGCGGACAGGATTTCATGCTGCTAAGAGCACCCATGTCAACGCTCCGATAATTGACGAATTTCCTGTCTGTATGGAATGCGAATTAGACGAGATTATCGAAGGCGATAATCACGCTGTAATCGGTAAGATCGTCAACGTCTGTGCCGATGAGAGTGTCCTGGATGAAAACGGTCATGTTGACCCGCTGAAGATGAACACACTCGTTTTTGACAACTTTGTCAATGGCTATTATGTCGTAGGCGAGAAGGTCGGTGAGGCATGGAATGCCGGCATGCCACTGATGAAATAAACAAGAATACTCTATGATATGCAAGGAAGGCTGACACTTTTGTGTCAGCCTTCTTTTTAACCAATCGATTTTTTTCAAATTAGAGTTTGACTAAGCGAATAGTTAGCTCGATCCCTGACAAATACCGGTTATACAGCCCTGTCTGTTTAGAAGTCTCCGCTTCCAAGAAGCTCATACAACAATTCGTACAGCATCTTCCCTTTTTCAGGTTTTAAAGAAAGACAAGACCCAACCTGGAAAGGAATATCCTTTGCTCTCTCCTGCAGTACTCTTCCCTGTTCTGTCAATGAGACGACTACGGTCCTCTCATCTTCCGGCAGGCGTGTACGCGAGATATACCCCTCGCTTTCAAGCTTTTTAAGAAGCGGCGAGATAGTACCATTGTCCAGCATCAGCTCTTCACACAGCTCACCGACTGTAACTGACTCCTTCTCCCATAACACCAGAAAGACAATATACTGTGTGTATGTCAATCCCAGGGGTTTAAGATAAGGTGTATAGAGCGATGTCACTTTTCTGGCCGCGGCATAGAGCGGAAAACACATTTGATTCGATAGTTTCATCGCCTCGTGGTAATCTGCCTGCATATCATACTCCTCTGCAATCTGTTCCTTATTGATCAGTATCTTAATTATATCTAAAACCCAGCATGCCGCTTTATGCCTGCAGCAGCGCCTCTACAGCTACTTTCTTTTCAAAAAGGACACATCCGCCCTCATGATCATCTTTGAGAATGTCTCCTGCCGTCAGCGCTCTGAAAAGCTTTGACTGAAGCGCCTCTCTCAGTGATGTGTCACGCACATTGATGTCAGAATACGGTGAAAACGGGCATGGCTCCGCGCCGCCATGAGAATTAATGTGGAAAAAACCTCTTCCTGCGGCAATGCATCCGCCGGAGCTCTTTTCATCGCCCGGGAATGAAACAAACATCATCTCCTGGTGCCCCTCACGCAGCCGGGAAATCCCTGCATTCATAGCATCACGCTCCTGATCGCCCGGCGCCAGATGACTGTTCTCTTCTGTCACCGGTACATACTCGACATAAATCACTGCTTTGCATCCGCGTTCTGACAGAGAACTAATAAACTCGTCCGACGTTACTTCATCCAGGTTTTCAGTTGTGACTGTGACAGAAGCGCCAAAAATCAGACCGCGCTTTTTCATCTCATCCATATTGGCGATCTGAGTGGCATAGGCTCCTGCCCCGCGCCGTCCATCCGTGATCTCCTCATTTCCTTCTATTGAGAAAATCGGGATCAGATTGCGGCACTGATCGAACTTGTTAAAATACTCTTCATTCATAAATGACCCGTTTGTAAAGACCGGGAACAGAATATCCTTCCTGAATCCCGCCTCCTCGATCACATCATAGCGAAGCAGCGGCTCGCCTCCGGCCAACAGGATAAAGCTGACACCAATTTCCTGCGCTTCGTCAAAAATCTTGGCCCAGTCAGCGCCGCTGAGCTGGCTGACAGGCTCGGTGTCTGTCGTCGCCTCTGTACAGCGCGAATAGCACCCGGCGCAGTGCAAATTACACTTAGAAGTGATACTGGCAATCAGGAACGGCGGGATATGCTCCCCCTGCTCTTCACTTTTTGCACGTTTTTTGGACGCCGCTTTGCTGACCGCTGCAAATTTGAGCATAAAAGCACTTTCCTTCGGATTCTTTAATGTCGCTCTTATAGCATCTGCCACCACGCGCTCCACACCGCGCGTCATGTATTCCTGGATATTGAATTCGCTCATGATTGATACCATCTTTCTAAATAAGATTTAACTGTCTTTTCATTCGAACATTTCTTAAACAAGCAAATTGTATTTTATAATATTATATTTTGTCAAATATATTTTCAAAGACATTTGCCTGTTCCCATAAAAAGACGGTTGCCAAAAGCAACCGCCTCAATCATACAAACAACTCGATCCAGAACTACAGTGACGCGTCCGCAATCCCTTCTTCTGCATAATACGGATTGCGACTGCCGAGTCTCCACGGATTTGGAGCCATAGCCTCCCTCAGTGCCTCCCCGAGAGCGTGGCAGGCTGTCTCCCAGCAATGATGCGGATCGCGGCCGTGGATCAGATCCAGATGACACGTCGCCGGCATTCCTTGGAAGAAGCCCTCAAAGAAGGAGTACATATCCTGTGTGTGCAGATCCTCAACATCCTCTGTCAGCGCACCTGTACATCCGTCGTGAACATGGATAAAGCAATTGCGGCGTCCTTCAACACCTACCATGACGCTCGATACGGCCTCATCCAGCGTGGCATCGCCGCGGCCTACGATATTGACCCCGACCTTCTCAAGACGGTCATAGTAAAGTCTTTTTAATCCGGCACCAATCGTGATCGCTACATCCTCGCATAAGGTATGTGTTGAACGCCATTTGCCCATGGTCACCTGCACACCGATCGACATGCACATGCCCCAGGCAAGCGTCTCAACCGCGTGATCAAGAAAATCACTGGTTGTATCCGGGTGCAGCTCCGGCCTGTACTCAGTTGAAAGTTCTACGATGATATCAATCTCCTGCGTCTTCTTTTGAATCTTGACATACTTATCTGTTGCTTCGTGCAATGTGAATAAATGTGCCATGATGTCTCCTCTCCTTGTTTTGTCTTGTATGTTATATATATTACATGTTGTATATTATCTGATAAACTGCTTCTTGTCAATACTTGTTATGAAATTAAACAAACAATTATTACTTGTCTAAACAACTTATATAGTTGTATACTATATACAAGTTAGTACTGTGTGAAAGGAGCCTGCGATGGAAATAGCGTTAACCAAGAGCGAACGTGTGATTCAGACGGTCAGACAGATGATTTTGAGCGGTGAACTAACGAAAGGAGACATGCTTCCGTCGGAAAATGAGCTGTCTGACATGTGCAGTGTCAGCCGTGTCACAACGCGCAAAGCACTTGCGGCACTGACTGATATGGGTCTGATCGAGACACGCCGCGGTGTCGGTTCATTTGTCGTTGTCGACTCACTCGGCGGCGAGTCTGAAAAAGACCGCAACAAGATGATCTCCCGCTTTAAGAATGATTTTCAGCAGGCGATCAGCATCAAAAAACTTCTTGATCCGGAGATTGCCAAATATCTGGCGCTCCATGCTACAAAAAAAGACTTAAACGCAATCGAATCTGCCTTCAAAAAGATGGAAGAGTCATTTGATTCCAACCTTCACTATAAAGATGCCGGTCACGAGTTTCATATGTCCTTTGTCCGCGCCATCGGCAACCCGACGCTGACAGAGTTTTTCGAAAAACTGGAGGAAATGGAGAGCCCCTTTGATCAGCTCTACCTTCTGGGCGGCGAGTCGCAGTTGCGCATCAAGGAGATTGACCTTGAGCAGCACCGCGGCATCATGGAAGCCATCAAGGCGCATGATCAGGACAAAGCATACTATCTGACAAAGATCCATCTGGATTATTTTGAGGATTATTATGCCAACGGCCTTAATTAACCGGTTAGATTATCTGAAAGAGGCTGCTATGCCCGATGCATAACAGCCTCTTTTTTAATCTACTACTTTGAGCGCCTGATCCATCGGAATCTTTTTAATCCTCCTGAAGTCAAGAAGCATCACGATTAAGTATCCGATAAAGACAAAGAGCAGCATCTTTATAACGCCCTGTCTACTGAGGTAGAAATCAAACCAGCCGTTCATACGGCTCATGATCTTCTTCCAAAGCTGAATCATCACTTCATAACCGATCCATGCTGCAATGAACTCAGAGATGATCACTGCGATGGTTGTTGCCGTCACGTAGATTGATGAGATTTCACGGTTTGTATAACCGAGAATCTTAGTCATCGAAATCGGATTTTCATTGCGCTCGATGATCAGCTTTGTGAGCAAGAACATCAGGATCGCTGACAAGCCGATGCACAGATACTGAAAGTAGTGCATATAATCACCCATCGAATGATCGAGCTGATCAACCATTTTTGTGATATCCTTAGCCGTAATCTCATTGAGAATATATTTTTCATCAACATCTGAAATCTTTTCCCTTGAAAACCATCCGGAAAACGAATCGTCCTCCGTATCAAACGTATCGCGGAACCGGTCAACCGGCATAAACACAGCGCTTCCCGCCTCATATGAATTGATGCCGGCAATCTTAAACGTATATTTCTTATCCTCGTATTTGGCCGACAGCCTAATTGTATCACCGGTTTTCAGTTTAAACTTGCCAGCCATCGCCTTGCTGACGATTATTTCATCCTTGTCCAAATCATTGAGCTTTTCAGAATCCAGATATTCGCTGTCCTTTATGATGCCGTATACTTCCAGATTTTCATCACGTCCGCCTGTCGTATAGACAAGGGAACTTGCCGAAAACTGTTCGGCACTCTTCTCCTTCGTCTTAATCACTTCTCCATAGATATCATGATCTGTTTTAACCAGCGTCTCGTAGGGTGCGATGACCATCTCCGGCGCCTTTTTCTGATAATACCCAAGCGAATCGGGCATCCCGACTGCCATCGCCAGCATGATCATAACAAAACAGATACCGACAAAAAGAATAAAATACCCCGAAATATTCTGTATCAGCACACGCAGCCTGAACCGCGACAAAAAAAAGAATGAGGGCAGACGCATGGCCTTGCTTCTCTTGTGCTTCTTAAGGTCTCTGCGCAGAAACTGGAGAGGCGTATAGCGCATTTTATGCGCAATGACAATCAGATTGATGACAAACATAATCACAATCGGAATGATTGTCGTCTTGATCAGCGCCTCACTGCTCATTACTGTCTCGTAGGTCGGCAGACCGTAACTGTTATAGTACATGGCCACAACAACATTTTTAAAATACGTATATCCGAGGAGATTGCCGATCAGTGCACTGATCAATGTTACGATCAATGGTGCCGCCATATAATGTCTGATCAGCTCTCCGCGCGAAAACCCAGATGCCCTCAGTGTACCGATGACAGTTGATTCTCTGGTAATTGTATTGCTGATAGTAATAGCAAAGACAAAGGCGAGTACTGCAATCAAAACATACAGAATAATCCCGGCCATAGCCTCATCAGAACTGAAATCTTCAGGTGCAAACTGAATAGCCTGATTGGCGTACGCCGGAACAAAATCATCCACCTGATTGCCAGTTAAAATGACTTTCTGATAAAGATTTTCCATCAGGTCATCGTTTTTCTCTTTTTCTTTAATATCATCTGCGGCACGTTCGATCTGGCCGTTTCCACCCTCCGTCGTAAACAAGTAGGAATAGTTGTAGCGCACCGGCGCACTGAGCGTATCAACCCCCTCTTGTGTCATGAGACCGACATCAAATGTCAGTGCATCAAACATCATGTCCCTGCTGTTTTCAAAGAGCGTCGTATAATCTGCATTGGACACAAAGCCTGTGATTGTCAGATTACGGTCTCCTGCTTTAAGCTTTCCGCCGACTTTCAGCCCGACATTTTCAGCATGCATCCGGTCAATGGCAATCTCATCCTCTTTTTCGGGAAGCCTCCCGCTCATAATACACGGAAGATCGACATCCTCGCGCAGCGTATAAATGCGGATCCTGACATCATTTTTCTGTTTTTTGCTCAGCTTTTCGCGGCCTTTTAATTCTCCGCTCCAGGATTCTTTCTCCTCCCGGTAATAATTCTGATATATTGTGATGTTCTCATCATCCTCCAGCCGATCAAGCAGTTCACGATCTGCTTCATCCGACAACACGAAATGTCCGTCTTCCGTGCGGTATTTTGCCGGCGATTCATCAAAAGCAGTCAGCATGCTGCCATTGGCGACATAGACACCGGAAATAAAACCGATCATCAAAATCAGGAACAACCCAATAACAAGATATTTTTTCCAGTCCCCTGTGAATTCCCGCAAAATACGACGGCGCAGAGGATTTTTGACGGTTTGTATCGCTTTTTTCATAACCGGCTCACCATTCTAACTGCGCTGCAGGAATCTTGTTTTCGTTGTACTCATCTGTGCGCACGATGCCATCGCGCAGTTTGATGACATGGTCTGCCATACCGCGTATCGGTTCATTATGGGTTACCATAATGATCGTGTTTCCATATTTATGATTGATTTGTTCGATTAATTGGAGAATCTCTTTTGAAGTTGTATAATCCAGCGCTCCCGTGGGCTCATCACAAAGGAGCAAATCTGGATTCTTAACGATCGCCCGTCCGATGGATACGCGTTGCTGTTGTCCGCCTGAAAGCTGATTGGGCAGTTTGTAGCGGTGCTCCCACAAGCCCAGAGTTTTTAAGAGATCATCAATATCAAGAGGATGGTCAGACAGATACGCTCCCACCTCGATATTTTCCTTGACATTCAGATTGGCAATCAGATTATAGAGCTGAAAAACGTATCCGAGATGTCTGCGTCTGTATTGTGTCAGTGCTTTCTCGTTCATATCTTTTAAAAGTTCACCATCAATAGAGATTGTCCCGGAGTCTGCAGCATCAATCCCTCCGATGATATTGAGTAATGTAGATTTCCCGGATCCGGAAGGACCCAGCAAAACACAGAACTCACCCTTTTTAACAGAAAAAGTCATACCGCGCAGAACTTCCTGCTTAGTATCGCCGCTTCCAAAGCTTTTATGCAGGTCATTGATTTGCAAGAACATTTCTTTCTGTGACATATATTCTCCTATTCCTTTATAAGATAATTAAGTTAGCTATCACTAACTTATGTTTGCAAAAAATAGTTAGCTCGCGCTAACTATTTAAAGATTATCACTATTTATTTTGACTGTCAAGGCGCGTACAACGCGGTGCATCAGATCAGTCGGGCTGTAACCTCGTCAGGCTTCTTTACCGGTCTCCCAGAATCTTCATCAGCTCAATGGCTGACTGCCTGTTGATCAGCGGATCGTCGTGCTGCATATCGGTAAGGAGCCCGATAAAGTCGTTTTCCATCGCATGATAAGCATCCATGTTGACGGCGATCGAGCCGAACGGTTCTCCGTGATTGACCATTTGCAGCCGGTGGTGCCCTTTTTCATCCGTGTAGAAGACAAATTCACTGTCCACCGGATCAAACTCCGGCCGTTCTTTACGGATCGTCGCCAGCGCTGAAAGCTTATAGACCTCAACAATGCGATCGTCAAGCTGCGCGTCAAAAATGGCCAGCTTGTCTGCCAGCTCGTTAGCCGAGCGCACGATGCGAATAAGATAGCCGGCATTGCGGATGTTGAGCAGTCTTTTGCTGTCCGGATCAGTCAGCATCTCATGAAGCTTTTCTGCCTGTGCATCATCGGTGACATACTGAATCATCACCCCTTCTTCCGGATCCTGATAGAGAAATCCATAATCAACCGGGGTCTGGCTCCCGCACCCGGGACATGTGAAGACAAATGCAGAGCGGTCGCGCACCGCCTGCTTCAGCTCAGGATGAGTCTGTGTATTCACACTGAGCCACATATCAAAATCAGCCTGCTTCCCGCAATTCGGGCATGTAATCTTTGTTTGCACCTTGTCTGTTATCTTCTGTTCTTCCATTGATCTGTTTTCCTTATCGTTTTATTCATTGCAGGCGGTCATAACCGTCTGCCATCATATTATACACGATCCGCCTTCGTCGACAAAGGAGTTTTGGGTATGATATACTTTTTTTACGAGGAGGGAACCTGTATGGAACAGATTGAAAAATCCATCTATGATATTTTTAAACATGCAGCCGCCGGCAATGCTGCTGTCTTAGTGTTTAAAATTGCTGTCGGTCTGATTCTGCTTCTGATTGCATCCCGGATTATCGAGTTTATCTGCAATCATCTGTTAAAAAGGCTGCGCGCAAAACCGGACATCGATCAGGGCGCCGTCAAATTCCTGAATACGGTTATGAAAATTGTGCTCTATCTGGTTGTGATTCTGTTAATCTTAAACGGATTCGGGGTTAAAACATCATCTCTCTTAACCCTTTTGGGATCGATCGGTCTGGCTATTGTCCTTGGCTTGAAAGACAGCCTCAGCAATGTCGCCAGCGGGATTATGATCCTGACACTCAAGCCCTTTAAAGTCGGTGATCATATCTCTGAAGCCTCCACCAAATGCGAGGGAACAGTCACGGAAGTCGGTCTCTTTTTTACCAAGCTTAAAACACTCGATGAAAAGACCATCGTCATACCGAACCAGATTCTGACATCGACAAGTGTTACCAATCATACAGCGCAGGAATACCGCACACTCGACCTGCACTATGCTGTTCCTTACGGGACTGATCTGGACCGCGCAAAGGATGTTATTCGATCGACAATCCTTGCTGATCAGCAGGACCATGAAGAGGAAATGGCACAAGATCAGCGCGATGAAGTCTTTGATCCGGAAAGTATCCATGTTTTCGTCTATGAGCTAGCTGACAGTGCAGTTATCCTCTGCTCCCGCTCACGTGTGTTAAATGAAAAATACTGGCCGACCCGCTACCGCCTGTTGGAGGATGTGTATAACAACTTCAATAAGGCGGGAATAGAATTTGCATATCCGCATATGGATGTGCATGTAGATTCTAATTAATTGAAATACAGCCGGTGGGCTTGTTCCAGTCAGAAACATAAAAAACGCCGGTGCTTAGGGCGCGTTGTATGCGCCCTTATGCACCGCTGCGTTTTTCTGTAGCGGAAGCGGTTCTGACGGAACAGGCTCTCCGGCTGTTGCTTGTTAATAGGATCCACTATAGATCTCTGATCAAAGCTCTCTATACTTCTTTGAAATAAGGACAAATATTTATGTATTGTCCATTTTTCATCCTGAAGCCGCCGGGGATAGTGCCCAGCTGCTTAAAGCCAAGACGCTCATACAGATGACGGGCATGAATGTTGGACTCGACAACAGCGTTAAACTGCAGGATACGAAAGCCATGTGCTTTAGCCTGCGCCAGACAGTCTAAAACAAGCTTTTCTCCGATGTGCTGCCCACGGCAGCTTGCATCGACTGCATAACTGGCATTGGCGATATGGCCGCAGCGCCCGATATTGTTGGGATGTAAGATATACAGGCCGATGAGGTGTTCTTCCGTGACGGCCACGCCGCAATAGGTCTGCCCGGCAAAAAATGCTGCCCCGCTTTCCTCATCAAGCGGCTCTTCCTGCGGAAAGGCGTTTCCCTCTTCCACGATCTGATTCCATAATGCTCTCATGGCCGGTAAATCTTCTTCTGTGTATTTCCTGACTATCATGCATTCTCCTCATTTTTGTTACTGAAGCATATGGCAACATTTTATATGATTTATGAATTTTCACTTGAAATAAACATACCACTGCCACTATAATAGATTTGTTGCGGGGCATTAGCGCAGTTGGGAGCGCGTCTGAATGGCATTCAGGAGGTCACGGGTTCGAATCCCGTATGCTCCATATCCAAACCGTTTATCTGCATGACTTGCAGTTAAACGGTTTTTAATTTTCTTAAGTATTCTTTTTGAGCATCTGTAATCCGCCGGCTCTCGACGGCCTTCTGAATCGATTTGTTGTGCGTCCAGGTATCCAGTCTGCGCTCTTCAATAAAAGGAAGGATACTCTCATACTGTTTGGCCAACGCTGTGGCAAAATACCAGGCGATCATCATATTAATGTAATACTCATCAGAACGGATCTGCGCCACGATGGCTGGATACTGTGCGTCAAAATTATCATCAAGAAAATGATCCATCAGCATTTTGATGGCAAACCGAATGCTATAGGTATCTCCCTTCAGCCAGTTTTTAATCTGATCTGTCAACTGTCTGTGATGTTTTTTAAACACCTTTGGCGACATCTGATCACAGGTCGCCCAGTTGTCGACATAGGGCAGAAAGGTGTTGACCGCTTTCATACAGGCATCATATTCTTTGATTTCAGAAATGATAAACGCATGAAGCTGATTCTCTTCAAAATAGTGATGGGGAAGATCTGACAAAAAACCGGTAACAGAACCAGAACCTTTGGTATATTGCCGGTACATCTCTTTTGCCATCTGCCTGAGCGCCGGTGTGCGCACGCCGATCATTGTCTCCGGGTCGACTGTCGGAATCAGCTTTGCCTGAAAATCGCGGTAAGCGATATCCTGGTGTTCAAATAAAGTTGGCACTATTTGCTCGTTCATAAAGTTCTATTCCGGCAGCTCGATGCCGATGTCAACATTGACAAGATTCCCGATCAGTTCTGCTGCACTCCCTTTAAAAAAGCCGTGTTTATAATATCCGATCGACACGGTCAGGTCGCTAGCCACAGCCAGCTCTGCCTCACCTGTATCGCCGTTCATACCGCTGTTAATATCAACAGAGATGACATAGACCACTCTCTCCCGGCGCTGTCTGTTGATCTCCTTAATGACGCTGGCGGCAGGCTCCCGCGGCACACCCGCAAATCCGGTACCGAATATGCAGTCAACAAAGACATTGTACTGTGAAAAATCGACGATACCATAATTCAAAGAGCCGCTGCATTGATGTACCGGCACTTGTTTTTCTATACAGATGTCATAGTAATACCGGCCGTCCTCGGAGAACTTATCCGAAACCAGCAACAGCTCCACATCATATCCATGATCTTTCATGATCGAAGCCAGTGCATAGCCGTCACCACCGTTGTTGCCGCTGCCGCAGATCACAAGTGTCCGCTTGTTCTGCCATCCGTCATACGCATCAAAAACCCCTTGCGCTGCCCGGTGCATCAGCTCTTTTGACGGTGTCCCTTTGCCGATCGTATAGGCATCAGCTGCGCGCATCTGGGCAACTGAAATCACCGGCTTCATTTCTTCGTTATTCATCTGGTACTCCATTCTAACAATTCCCTGTATATACGTGTTCAAGCCGCTCTCTTGCGACATTTGCCAGACGGTAAAGCAGTCTGACATCAGTTGCCTGACGGTCAGTCATATGAAACCGGGGGAAAAAGCGCGTCACATGAAGCGGGATCAGGCAGCCGCCTGGCAGCGACGCGATCCATTCAGTCATCGCACGCATTTCATCCTCAGAATCATTTTCGCCCGGCACAATTAACGTCGTCAGCTCTACATGACAGTTTCCGGCAGCATGCTCAATAAAATCCATGATCATTTTCCTGTTTCCCCTGAGCACGTGACTGTAATAATAGTCAGAAAAGCCTTTCAAGTCAATGTTCATGGCATCGATATAAGGCAGGATTTCTTCAAGCACCGTCAGTTCGGCGCAGCCGTTGGTTACAAGGACATTCAGCATGCCGTTTTCATGAACCAGTCTCGCCGCATCACGGACATATTCATATCCGACCAGCGGTTCATTGTAAGTAAACGCTACACCGATATTGCCCTGATCCCGGTAGTATTCTGCGGTTGCCGCCAGTTCCTCTGGCGATATGTATTCACTCCGTGCAGAATCCGGGCTTTCGCCAAATGCCTGACGGGACAGAGAAAACGTCTCATCTGACCATGAAATATCGCTGTTCTGACAAAAGGGACAGCGCAGATTACAGCCAAAGCTTCCGTATGAGAGGATCATGCTGCCAGGATGAAACCGGGCCAGCGGCTTCTTTTCAACCGGATCCAGTGCAAGGGCTGTAACCCGCCCGTAATTTAACGGCACGATGCCCTGTCCCGGGATAAACCCTCGTGCTGCGCAGAAGCCGGTCTCACCTTCATTTAATTGACAGTGCCTGAAACATACATCACATTGCCGCATTCCGTGTCTCCTGAACTAAATATGTCTGACGACCTCAAATCGCTGCAGCCGATATGGTTCATCAGGCTGAATCCCGCCCTTTTGCATCGCTATTGACACCTGTTGCTCAACTGTATCCACTCCATCCAGATCCGGCAGTAACAGTCCTCTTTTTCTGCCGCTTGTCACAATCACGCCATAACGCTTGACATCAAGCTCATCTGCTGCCATGATATCCTCCGGCGCGCCGAGGACATCAACACTGATGTCGAGCCATTTGACTTCATCCGGCGTAACCGGTGCAAATCTGGGATCCCGCGCACAGGCGCTGATCGCGTTATCGATGATCTCCTGCGCCACAGATCCTGTTGTCGGTGCGATCGTCCCGATGCAGCCGCGCAGCTTGCCGTGTTTGTGTATAGAGACAAACACGCCTGCCTGCGCATGAAGCATCTCATGGGGCAAATCCTGCGGCACATTGATTTTCTCGCGGTTTAAGACCCATGTATCGATCGTGCGGCGCGCAAGTTTCACGTAATCATCCGACTGTACCCGCTTGTCATATAATTCCTTTTCCAGCCGGTTCAGGTATGCCTCCAGAAAATGCCTGTTTTCATCAAATCCTTTTGGATAAAATGTACAAACACCATATCCAACGCCGGTGACATCCTGATGAGACAATGCCTTCGCCTCTACAGCCAACCCGTCAAAGACACCTGTCATGATTACAAACGAGCGGTGGCCGCACTCTGATGCTTTCTCGCAGAATGTCTCATCAAACTCAAGCATCTCCCCGAAAGCTGCGCGTGCGCTCACATCCATGATCCGCTCATCATAGACGGGCCCCTCCGGTGCAAATCCATAGGGTCCGTAATCCTGCAGCTTGTGAGATAAGTCGCCGCTTGCCACCAAAACAGTACGGCGGCCTGTCATTTCAACTGCCTCCCGGATCATTTCACCAAGTCTGTAATGATCTGTCAGGGGAAGGCCGGAAAGGCCGATGCGGACCAGTTTAAAATCACTGTACTCTCTCTGGATAAACCACAGCGGTACCATCGTGCCGTGATCCAGCTTTTTATCCCTCTCACCAAGCGTCCCGGCAGGGAAATCTTCTTCCGCAGCGATCCGGCATATCTGATCGACTAGCTGTGCATCGTACTCAACAGCAAATCGCTCCTGTGGTGCACCGAAAGAGGCAAAAGACCCCTTCGCTTCCGCTCCTGGCGAAATATGGAAATAATCCGCATACATCAGCGCGTGCGGACTGGTCACAATGATTGTCTCTGGTTTAAGCGCCGCTATTTCACGGGCAACCTGCTCATATGCTTTCGTTGTTTTTTCGATCTGCTTTTCACTCCCGCGCCCGATGGCCGGCACAATCATGGGCGGATGCGGCACCATAAATGCAGCCAGTACAGCCATAACATCTCCTCCTTACATTCCCTGGCCGATTGTGACAGTCAAAAAGTAGACATGCACAGCACCGGCCCTTTTCAGAACTTTGGCAGCCTCATCGATCGTGCTGCCGGTCGTGTAAATATCATCAACAAGCAATACATTCCTGCAAAGCGGTACCGGGATCTTTGATAAATCCGCTTCAAACACTCCCTTAAGCGCCAGCTTTCTCTGCATCGGATCGAGCTTCTTTAACCGCTTTGTCTGCGCAACACGCCGAAGTGCCTGATCGCTGTATATCAGATCAAGATCTTTTGCCAGTGAAACAGCAATTTCAGCGGCCTGATTGTATCCGCGCTCCTTTAAACGAGTTTTATATAGCGGCACGGGCAGAACAAGTCCGATACCCAGCGATTTAATCCAATCGCCATAGCGCTGTGCCATCTCCCTGCCGAAAACCGCCCCGTATCTGCGGCGGTGACCGTATTTGAGTTCGTAGACCGCCCTCTTAGCAGGCCCTGTGTGAGGATAAAGTGCCCGCCCCTGCTCAAAGACATGGTGATGATGACTGCAGTCATAACAGTATTCTGCCTCATCATCTTCAATAGGCTTCCCGCATTTAAGACAAAAAGGCTCGATGACAACCGGCAAAAGCGCACGGCACTGCGGGCAGATACCGCTTGGCTTCTTTTTCAAAACGACTGGTTTTTCCCCCTGCAGCCTCCTGTGCAGGTCAGCCAGATCTTCTTTCAGGGATCGGTGCCATGGTCTTTCGCAAAGTGGACAGACCGGCGGAAAAACAAGATCCAGAAGCAGGCCTCCAAGGCCTCTGAAAAACTCTGTCCACCTACTCTTTTTGTTTTGTTTTTCAGACGGTTTACGGTGTCCTTCATGCATAATTCCTCCGTTTCCCGTCCCCTGCACACACAGGACTGCGTCCTGTTATAATTCCTTAATCCGATCGCTCAATCCGCAGTAGCGTCTGTTCTCCCGGCTGTTGGCGATCATCTTCCAGACGACCTCCCGGCGACCGACAATCACAACCATCCGTTTGGCGCGGGTAACTGCTGTATAAAGGAGATTGCGGTTCATCAGCTGACGAGGGCCTGTGAGCAGCGGTAGAATAACCGCCGGATACTCGCTTCCCTGAGACTTGTGAATGGTCACTGCGTAGGCCAGTTCAAGTTCCGGCAGCTCATCGCGCTCATACGTAACGACTCTGTCTTCATCAAAGCACACTTCCAGTATCTCACGTTCCGGATCAATATAGAGAACACGGCCCATGTCACCGTTAAAGATTCCTTCTCCCTCTTCGATAACGACGCCGCCTTTGCCGCGAATCTCCCATTTTTTGTGGTAGTTATTCTTGATCTGCATGACCTTATCTCCCTTACGGAAGATTTTATCTGTGTAGATCACTTCTGCCTTGCCGGTACCTGGCGGATTGAGCTCTTTCTGGAAAAAGGCATTGAGCTGTTCCACTCCGAGTGCGCCGCGCCTCATCGGGGTCAGCACCTGAATTTCCTGCCGGTTGACTTTTAAATACCGGGGCAGTTTCTCTTTGAGAAGACTCAAGAGCACTTCCTGTATCACAGCCTCATTGGATCGCTGCATCATGAAAAAGTCTTCACTCTGATTGTCGAGTGCGATTTTTTCTCCGTCATTAATCCTGTGCGCGTTGAGCACGATATCACTCTGCCCCTCCTGCCTGAATATCCTGGTCAACATGACTAACGGGAAGGCGTGCGATGCAATCATATCTTTTAGCACTGATCCGCAGCCGACTGACGGCAGCTGGTCCTTATCACCGGCCAGCACAACATGCGTACCGACAGGAATCGCCTTTAACAGCGCATACATGAGCGGCAGATCGACCATTGACATTTCATCAATGATGATAATATCTGCTTCCAGCGGGTTTTCTTCATTCCTCCCGAAAACTCCTTCGTTCTCGCCTGCACCCCCGACCTCAAGAAGCCGATGAATCGTTTTGGCTTCATATCCTGTCGTCTCCGTCATCCGTTTGGCCGCTCGACCCGTAGGCGCCGCTAAAAGGAATGTTGCCTCTTCAGCGATCGCACAGCGGATCATTGCGTTGACTGTTGTCGTCTTGCCCGTTCCCGGTCCGCCGGTTAATATCAGAATCCCTGACTCCAGCATCGTAATGACAGCCCTTTTTTGCTGTTCATCGAGTGTCATCTGATGCTCTGCTTCAAACTGATCGATCAGAACTCTCACACGCGTTTCATTGACATCCTGGCGGATGTTCAGGTCATGCAGCATATGCGCTGTATTTAATTCCATATAATAGAAGGCAGAAAGATATATCCGCCTGACCGGCCGGGATTCCGCTTCTTCACTCTCGGCGGCCTGCATATTGTCAACGACAATCAGCTGATCGATTGACAGATTGATCAGCATTTCGTCAAGATCAAATGTATCAACTCCGAGCAGCTCGCAGGTACGCCTGTACACCTCATCGTCAGGCAGGTACACATGACCTTCCAGAATGCCCTGCTGCAAGGCATAAAGCACCCCGCTGCGGATTCGAAACTCGCTGTCAGCCGGAATACCGACAGAAGCCGCAATCTCATCGGCAGTCTTAAAGCCGACACCCTCGATATCTTCTGCTAATTTGTAAGGATTTTTCTGGATGATGGCGTACAGCTTCTCACCATAACGCTCATAGATTTTTGCCGACAGATGCGGCGTGATACCGAAGCCTCCCATATACATCATGGCCTGACGCATATCACGCTTCTCTTCGATCTGTGTGCCGAGCCTGCGCGCCATGCGGGCGCTGATGCCCTTGATCTCGGCAAGCCTTTCCGGCTCCTCCTCGATCACACGGAACGTCTCTTCGCCGAAATATGCGACAATCCGGGAGGCAAGCCTGGGACCGATCCCCTTAATAGCTCCGGACCCGAGATACCGGGCAATTGACTCTGTGTCTTTGGGCGCTTTTTCGCGGAGTTTTTCAATCTGCCACTGCATGCCGTATGTCGGGTGCAGTGTAAATGTCCCCTCCACCTCAACGAGCTCTCCTTCCGTCAAAAAGGGGATGGTACCGACACAGGTCACCTCTCCGTCGTCGTTTTCAAGAACAAAGACGGTATACCCATTTTCCTCATTGCGGAAAATGATATGATCCACATACCCGGTGATCTGATCCATCTGAACCTCCCCGCCGTTAAATCGGAGACAGATAGGATGAGCGGCCGCTTTGCAGAAATTTTCCGATTCCCAGTGCAGGCGCCCTCTCCGGATCTTTAGCGGTCATCGTTCTGATCTTTGTCTTGGCCGCGATCAACGGCTCCAAGCCGCGCATGCGGGCACCGCCGCCTGTCAGAATGATACCGCGCGCAAGAATGTCCGCACACAGCTCCGGCGGCGTCTGTTCGAGGACTGTGAGCACCGCTTCAACAATCTGGTCGCTGACCGGTGTAAGCGCTTCCCGGATCTCTTCCGAGCTCACTTCGATCATTTCCGGCATGCCGGTTTTCGCACTTCTTCCGGTTACTTCCATCACCAGGTCATTGACCAGAGGATAGATGGTTCCCACCTGAATCTTAATCTCTTCAGCCTGGTTGTCACTGATCATCAGCTCGTGTTTTTTACGGATATAATCGGTGATTGTCTGTGTGAAATCATCCCCGCCGATCGGCGCACAGTGTGACACCACAGGATATCCGAGTGAGATCACTCCGACATCCGTCTTGCCTGCACCGACATCGACAATCACGCTGCCGGAAGGTTTACCGGCATCAATCCCGGCTCCAAAAGCTGCTGCGACTGTCTCCTCCACCAGCTCCACATCGCGGGCGCCGACGGAATATCCTGCCTCCAGAACAGCTTTCACTTCAACCTGTGTGGCATCCGAGGGGACACACAGACAGACTTTCGGCTTCAAAACGCTGCGCCGTCCAATGGCTTTGGAGATGAAATAACGCACCATCTCCTCTGTCATTTTGTAGTCCGCGATGATGCCGCGGCGCAGCGGCCGCATCGCCGTCAGATTGGCGTCTCCGCGTGAGAGGAGCAAATATGCTTCCTCCCCTACCGCCCGGATCATATCCAGACTCCGGTCATACGCAACGACCGACGGCTCTTTCAACACAATGCCTTTGCCCGTCACATAGACGAGCACGCTGCTTGTTCCCAAATCCAGTCCTACTGCTGTTGCCATATCTTCTTCCTCTGCTTTAATGTCAGATGTCTAACATATCTTTCAGAAAATGTCCTGTAAACGACGCTTCTGTCAGCGCAACTTCCTCCGGTGTTCCGGATGCAATCAATGTGCCGCCGCCATCGCCGCCCTCAGGGCCTAAATCAATAATATAATCCGCTGTCTTAATCACATCCAGATTGTGTTCGATGACGATCACGGTATTACCGTCTCCAACAAGTCTGGAGAGAATCTGCGTCAGCTTTTTCACATCCTCAAAATGCAGCCCCGTCGTGGGCTCATCAAGAATATAGACGGTTCTTCCGGTAGCCCGTTTCGAAAGCTCTGTTGCCAGTTTCACGCGCTGCGCTTCACCTCCGGAGAGCTGTGTAGAGGGCTGTCCCAGCTTGATATAACCCAGTCCCACATCATACAGCGTCTGGAGCTTTCTGGCCACAGACGGAACATTTTCAAAGAATTTAAGCGCTTCCTCGACAGTCATATCAAGCACTTCATATATGTTCTTGCCCTTGTAATGAACCTCCAGCGTCTCCCTGTTGTAGCGCTTTCCGTGGCAGACTTCACACGGGACATACACATCCGGAAGGAAGTGCATTTCAATCTTGATGATGCCGTCTCCCCGGCACTTTTCACACCGGCCTCCTTTAACATTAAAGGAAAAGCGGCCTTTTTTATACCCTCGGGTTTTTGCATCCGTTGTCGCGGCAAACAGGTCGCGGATCAGATCAAAGACGCCTGTGTAGGTGGCCGGGTTGGAGCGCGGCGTGCGTCCGATCGGTGACTGGTCGATATTAATGACTTTATCGATACCCTCCAGTCCCTGAATCGTTTTATGTTTTCCGGGAATTGTGCGCGCCCTGTTCTTATCTCTGGCAAGCGCTTTATACAGGATCTCATTAACCAGCGATGACTTGCCGGATCCGGAAACACCTGTCACGCAGGTAAGCACCCCAAGCGGGAAGCTTACGTCAGTATTTTTGAGATTGTTCTCTTTTGCACCGATAACCTTCATCCACCCGGAAGGCTCTCTGCGCTGATCCGGAATCGGGATTGACCGTCTGCCGGCCAGATAATCACCGGTGATCGACTCTTTGCATTTCATCAGATCCTCGGCTGTGCCGATCTCAAGGATACGGCCGCCATGGTCTCCGGCTCCGGGACCGATATCTACAACACAATCCGCATCGCGCATTGTCTCCTCATCGTGTTCCACAACGATCAGGGTGTTCCCCAGATCACGGAGTTTTTTGAGTTATGCGAGGAGCTTTTGATTGTCTCTCTGGTGAAGTCCGATACTCGGTTCATCCAGAATATACGCCACACCGACAAGGCCTGATCCGATTTGTGTCGAGAGACGGATACGCTGCGCCTCACCGCCCGAAAGCGATGCCGCCATACGATCCAGAGTCAGATACCCGAGCCCGACATCGTGCAGAAACATCAGCCTTGCCCTGATCTCCTTTAAGATGAGATCGCCGATCGCATGCGCCTGCTTGGTCAGCTGCAGTTTGTCCAGAAAAACAAGAAGATCATCCACGGTCTTGGCCGTCATCTTCGCGATATTGATTCCCCCGACTGTCACTGCAAGCGAGCTCTTTTTAAGGCGCTGACCGCCGCATGTGTGACACGGTGTAATCCGCATAAAGGATTCGTACTCTGCCTTCATCGTATCAGAGAAGGTCTCTCTATAGCGCTGCTTCAGATTGCGGATCAGGCCGTCAAAGGCCACATCGTAATCACCGACACCGCGCATGCCTCTGTAATGCACAGATACTTCCCGGCCACCGGTTCCCTCGAGCAATACTTTCTGCACTTTTTTCGGATACTTGCCAAACGGTGTATCCAGATCAAATCCGTACTCCTTGCCAAGAGATTTTAACAACGCATAAGCAAAGCCCTTGCGGCCCGTCACTGACTGCCAACCCGGCGCCGCGATCGCTCCCTCATGAATCGACAGCGACTTATCAGGGATCACCAAATCGATGTCAAACTCCATTTTATACCCAAGTCCCAGACAGTCCGGACAAGCGCCGAACGGATTGTTGAACGAGAATGAGCGCGGCTCAATCTCATCGATGCTGATACCGCAGTCAGGACAGGAAAAGCTCTGTGAAAACGTAAGCTCCTCCCCATCTGTCACATCGACCGTGAGAAGTCCCCCTGACAGTGTCAGCGCACTCTCGCAGGAGTCCGTCAAGCGCCGCTCAATACTAGGCTTGACCACCAGACGGTCGATGACCACCTCAATCGTATGCTTGATATTCTTCTCGAGTGCAATCTCCTCAGACAGATCGTAAATATTCCCGTCGATCCGCACACGCACATAACCGCTCTTTTTGGCATTTTCAAGGAGCTTCTCATGACGTCCTTTGCGCCCGCGCACTACCGGAGCCAGAAGCTGTATCTTTGTTCTCTCGGGAAGTTCCATAATCTTATCGACCATCTGATCGACGCTCTGACGTGAGATCACACGCCCGCAGTTAGGACAGTGAACAATTCCGATCCGCGCGTAAAGCAGCCGCATATAATCATAGATCTCCGTTACAGTTCCGACCGTCGAACGCGGATTGCGGTTGGTCGACTTCTGATCGATGGAAATAGCCGGTGACAGGCCCTCAATGCTCTCTACATCAGGCTTTTCCATCTGGCCCAGAAACTGGCGCGCATAGGAAGAAAGCGACTCCATATAGCGCCGCTGCCCTTCTGCGTAGATTGTGTCAAATGCCAGTGAAGACTTGCCGGACCCCGAAAGACCCGTCAGGACCACCAGTTTATCGCGCGGGATATCCAGATCAACTGCCTGAAGATTGTTGGCATTGGCCCCGCGGATCCTTATATAGTTGTCATGGGGATGGCGCTTTTGGTATGCGCCTCCGCAGTTATTTACTGTCGTCATCTTACTCTCTCAAATACTTTTTCAGTTCAATCTGCCTGTCACGAAGCTCCGCGGCTGACTCAAAATCGAGCTCTGCAGCTGCGCGCTTCATGCGCTTATTGAGCTTCTCCATCAGATCTTTGATCTCTTTGATACTCATCGATTCGGGATCTTTCTGAAGCTTTCCGGTGCTCTCCTCGACCTTTCGGGAGATCGCAATCAGATCGCGGACCGATTTCTTGATGGTCTGCGGTGTAATGCCATGCTCTTTGTTGTACGCTTCCTGAATCTCACGGCGGCGCATGGTCTCATCAATCGCATGCCGCATTGAATCGGTGATGACATCGGCATACATGATGACATGTCCTTCGGCATTTCTGGCCGCACGGCCAATCGTCTGGACAAGGGACGTCTCCGACCGCAGAAATCCTTCTTTGTCGGCATCCAGAATCACCACCAGCGAAATCTCCGGAATGTCCAGTCCCTCACGCAGCAGATTGATACCGACAAGAACATCAAATTTGTCCAGACGCATATCGCGGATGATCTCTGCCCTCTCGAGTGTATCGATGTCAGAATGCAGGTATTTGACACGAATCCCGACATCACGCATATAGTCTGTCAGATCTTCGGCCATCCGTTTGGTCAGCGTCGTAATCAGAACCTTGTTCTTTTTCTCTGCCTCTCTACGCACCTCGCCGATCAGATCATCAATCTGCCCCTTGACAGGTCTGACTTCAACGTTTGGATCCAGCAGTCCCGTCGGCCGGATCACCTGTTCTACGCGCATGAGCTCATGCTCTGCCTCATATTTGCCAGGCGTTGCGGAGACAAACATCACCTGATCAAGCTTATCCTCAAACTCTTCGAAAGAAAGCGGTCGGTTATCCAGTGCCGAAGGCAGTCGGAAGCCGTAATTGACCAGTGTCGTCTTACGTGAACGGTCTCCCGCGTACATCGCACCGATCTGAGGCACTGTCATATGCGACTCATCGATGAGCAGTAAAAACTCATCCGGAAAATAGTCCATCAGTGTATACGGCGGATGCCCCGGCTCAAGGCCCGTCAAATGCCGAGAGTAATTCTCGATCCCTGAGCAAAAGCCTGTCTCGCGCAGCATTTCCATATCAAAATTCGTCCGCTCGGCGATCCTCTGTGCCTCGATCAGCTTGTCGTTATGCTTAAAGTATGCAACGCGTTCCTGAAGTTCTTCAAGGGTCTCGGCAATCGCCCGCTCTTTGCTTACCTGCGAGACAACATAGTGGGAAGCCGGGAATATCGCGATATGTTTGAGCTCGCTGACTACCGTTCCGGTCAGAGCATCAAATTCAAGCAGCCGGTCGATCTCGTCGCCGAAAAACTCAATCCGTACACCGTGTGCATCTGAACCTGCCGGAAAGACATCGAGCACATCACCGCGCACACGGAACGTCCCCCGCTTAAAATCCATGTCGCCGCGCTCATACTGCAGCTCTACAAGTTTTTCAATGATGGCATCGCGCTCCTTTTCCTGCCCCGGTCTTAAGGAAATGACCATGTTCTTATAATCAATCGGAGATCCCAGGCCATAGATACAGGAGACCGATGCCACGATGATCACATCATCCCGCTCCGAAAGTGCCGCTGTTGCCGAATGCCTCAGTTTATCGATCTCATCATTGATCGATGAATCCTTTGCAATATAGGTATCTGACGAAGGCACATACGCCTCCGGCTGATAATAATCATAGTAACTGACAAAATACTCGACCGCGTTTTCCGGAAAATACTCCTTCATCTCGCTGTAAAGCTGCCCGGCCAGAGTCTTGTTGTGTGAAATAATCAGCGTCGGCTTGCCGACTGCCTGGATCACGTTGGCCATGGTAAAGGTCTTGCCGGAACCTGTCACGCCCAGGAGCGTTTCAAACTGATTGCCCGCGGCAAAACCGTCAGCCAGCGCCTTGATCGCCTGCGGCTGATCGCCGGTCGGCGCATATTCAGAATGAAGTTTAAATGTCGCCATGTATCAATGCCTCTCCGATCACCATATCTTCCGGCGTCGTCAGTTTTATGTTCCGGTAGCTCCCCTCGACCAGATACACCTCATGCCCTGTCATCTGTTCAACCATCTGCGCGTCATCTGTCGGAGGTGTCGCCGTTAAAATGCCTGTCAGCCGATCTGTTACGGAAGCAGTTTTTCCGCTGAGATCCTGATCCCCATGATTACTTGTAAAAAATGCCTGGTAAGCGTCAGTCACCAGCTTCAGATCAAATACCTGCGGCGTCTGAATCGCACGCAGCGCACTGCGATCCGGAGCACTGCCAAGCAGTTCCCCCTCTGCTGTCCCGCGCTCTGAAGAGACCGTTTCTACCGTGCGGATCGTATCTTTGACCGGCATGCCGCAGATGCACGCATCAGTTGCCTCCACTCCCGCGCACACGCGCTCCAGCACATCCTGTGTCACAAAGGGCCTCGCGCCATCGTGGATGTAGACATACGCCGCTCCCTCAGCCACCTCATTTGCAGCACGCAACCCGGCATAGACAGAGTCAGCCCGGCTCTCCCCACCCGGGACAATCTGCCTGATCTTCGCGTATGAGCCTTCTTTCGCGATACGCTCCATTTCATCCAGATAATCCGGCGCAGCCACAAGTATGATCGCATCAATCCAGGGGCAGTCCTCAAACGCTTTGACCGTATACGCAATGACCGGCACGCCGCCCAGCTTGAGGAACACCTTTGGCTTATCAGCCTTCATGCGCTCCCCGCGGCCCGCCGCCACGATGATAGCGATATGCTGTTTCTC
>CADBOU010000103.1 GCA_902796355.1 uncultured Lachnospiraceae bacterium | reverse complement strand
CGCATGTACTCCTCAAACGGCTCCAGCAGCCGCGCCTCATGGCACAGCATCCGCGCGAGCGGTCCGGAGGCGAAAATCCCTGCCAGAAGCAAGATGATGCCCGAAGCAAGGGAGATGACGACGGCTGCGGTCATACTCTGCCCCGCCGTCCTGTGATCACGCCTTCCGATCGCGATCGCATAGACCGTTGACCCGCCGTTTCCCAGCAGCGCATAGATGGCCGCCATCGCCAGCATGATCGGCGCGCCCAGCCCGACAATCGCCAGCGCATCGCTGCCGAGCAGGTTTGACACCAGCATGCTGTCAACAAATTCATTGAGCGACAGGGCTGCGTACGTGATCATCGTCGGAACCAGATACTGCGAAAATTTTCTGGAGAGCAGCTGGTTGGATCTGACGAGCAGTTTCTTTTGTTGTCTTGTTCTGTTTTGTTTCGGTGTCTCTGACATATGGTGTTGCTTTTCTGTGTTGCGGTGCTAACACCGCCGTTTACTTCCTGTTATTCCAGTTTATATTATACTTATTTTTGCCAAAAAGGAAAACGCATCTTATACACACAGCAGCAAAAAACACCCGGCACCTGACGGTCGGGTGTTTTCATTATATTCCGTACTGCATTCGCAGCGTCTCTGTCCTGTCCCTTGTACGGTGCAGATCAGATTCTGTACACGTAGTTTTCCTTGCGGGGTGCCGCCTCGCCGGCCGGCTGTGCCGCATAGCCGAGCACCAGATGGCCGATGCCCTCATAGTCGCCCTCGATGCCGAGCTCCTTCAGGATCTCCTTGCCCTCCTCGCTCTCAAACTCTTCCTTCGCGCGGTGAATCCAGCAGCTTGCCACGCCCAGGTCTTCAGCTGCGAGCATCATATTGCCGATGACCAGGCTGCCGTCATAGATGTATGTCGCTCTCGCCTTATCTGCCAGAACAATGAGCACTTCCGGTGCCCCGTAAAACGGATCGATATCCGCACCGAGCACTGCTGCATTCATCTTGGAGAGCTTGTCGCGCATCGCCCTGTCGGTCACTGCGATGATGATCGGTGACTGCTTACCCATGCCGGTCGCGGCATACATGCCCGCCTCAAGGATCGCCTGCAGCTTGTCCTCCTCAATCAGCTCCGGTTTGTACGCACGGCAGCTGCGCCGTGTTTTGATAGTCTGTAATGTTTCTGCCATAGCCACCATCTCCTTTGATGTATTTTTGAATTGAAGTGATTACTGTTTTGAGTGTGTGCTGCTGAAAATGATCTGCTTCGCACATTGTTTATTGTATGCCCGCAAGCGCCTTGACGCAAGAGATTTTACCAGGCCGGCCCGCCGGAGATTCATGGTTGCCGGTTCTCTTCGTTGACATCCGTCGACTTGATATCTAACACCGGCGTCCCGTCGATCATGTCAACGCCGGTAAACCAGATGCGCATCGGCTCGTCCGCCTGCTCTGCTTTCGGCGGCTCGATCCCGGTCACCGTGATCGTGGACAGCCCGATCGGATTCGGCCTGTGCGGCGAGCGCGTCGAGAAAAGCCCCATAAGGGCGCCGTACCCGCGCCAGTGCACCGTCTGCGCGTACCCCTTCGCCTCATGAAACCAGAACAGCACCACGTATCGCTTTCCTACCTTCATGGACGCCGCCGCCTCAGCATATTCGGCAAACAATTCAATGCACCCTTCCACCTCCGGCTTTACAACACCCGCCTTGGGTGTCTCCCCGGCAGATGCAAAGGGCGTGCGGATATAGCCGATCGGACGGCAGATCAGTTCCTTTTCAGTTTTCAGGGTCTGACCAGTCATTTTTACTCCTGTTCCTTCGGTTTTTCATCTTCCGCGTTCCAGTATACCATTTTATAAAATGCTCAGTCCGCCGGCAGACGGTTTAGTTCCGACTCGATCCGCATTTTTTGTATTTTGCTCGGTATTTTTCTCTTCTCCAAGGCGGTTCTGCACTGTTCTTTCCGAGCAAATGGTCTGTTTTGCAGATTTACTCGGTAAATATCCTTGGTGCAGGCGAAGAATGACCTGATTTTACCGAGCAAAGGGGATATTTTAAGGATTTATTCGGTAAATATCCCTTGGCGCAGACTAAGAACGACCTCATTTTACCGAGCAAATCCCTAAAACTGAGGTTTTGCTCGGACCAGATGGTGCTCAAGACTTTTTCGTCATAATCATCTGCTTTTATACGTCCTTTTTGTATGACTTAAAATGTAATGATGACCAAATCAGCGATCATCAGAAAATGATCACTCCCCGCCTCACTGTGTCCCGAGGGTCTCGATTCCTTTGCTGTAGAGGGTGATGTTGTCGTCGAGGATGTTGTACTTTTTATTTAAAATAAAATACTCAACCGCCAGATCGAACCGGCTGCTGTGGGAAAGTGCCAGACCGGCCTTCTCGAGCAGTTCCTGCGTGGTCGGCAGATCCAGATGGAGCGCGATGGCCAGCGCGCAGGCGGTATTCTTGGTCGGATGATAGTCCGGGTTGGACATGATCTTGGAAAAATGCTGCTTGGTGATGTTGGCGCCGTGATAGACGTCCGCATTTTTCATGTCTTTGTCGATGATGAGCTGCAGGAGGTATTCCTGAAAGGTGATGTCGGCCCCGCGCAGGTGATCATCAAGCGAGCCCGCCGTCGCGGCAGACAGCGCCTCCTCCGGCAAGCTGGCGGCCGGCATGGTATCCGGCAAATGCATCATGCTGCCCAGAATGATATCTTCCCGGCGTCTTTCCTGCCATTCCTGCCGGGACGGCCTGCCGGCTCTGTATTCTGTCCCTTCACGTTCCTCGATTTCTTTTTCCGCCACATAATGCTCGTCGATATAGGCGGTGACATCGCGGAACAATTTGCCTGACAAATCGTAGGCCTCCCGGTCAAAGACGACAAGGTAGACCATCATGTCATTTTCCATCAGGAACTCATAGATGACTGAGGTTGCTGCGGAGAGTGCCTGATCTTTGGGGTAGTCGTAGTTGCCCGTCGCCAGCAGCGGAAAGGCGATACTCGCGCATCCGAGGGAGACGGCCATTTTCAGGCTCTTTTCGTAGCAGGAGCGCAGGGCAGCCTCCTCTCCGTGTGTGCCGCCGCGCCAGGACGGCGCCACCGTGTGGATAATGTACTGTGCGGGCAGGGCAAAGGCAGAGGTGACCGCGCATTTGCCGACCGGGATGTCCCCGATCTTGCTGCGGGCGGCAAGCAGCTCCTCTTTTCCTGCGGCCGCATAGATGGCGCTGTCTGTGCCCGAACCTATTGTTGGCCTCGGATTGGCCGTGTTGACGATGGCGTCGGCGCAAACTTTTGTGATGTCATTTCTGATGATTTGAAACGGCATGGCAGAACCTCCTGAACTCATGTACGATATCCCGCATCGGGCGGTCGAGACGGCTGAGTGCCTCCTCTTTAAACTCTTCCGGCATCCCGTAAAAGGCCTCAGCAATGCCGCCGGCCATGCAGGCGATCGTGTCACTGTCCCCGCCGAGCGATACGGCCAGACGAATCACATCTTCGTACGTCTCCCCTTCGAGGAAGGCGATGATTGCCTCGGGAACGGATTTCTGACAAATCTCATAAAACTGATATGTCGGGCGGATCGAATCGAGCGTACGGTCAAGATCATAGTCAAATGTCTCTTCGATATATGCCCTGATCTCTTCTTTGCTCTTCCCGGTGCGTGCCAGGAAAATGGCTGCTGCGACAGCCTGTGCGCCCTTGATGCCTTCCGGGTGATTGTGCGTCACCTGTGCAGTAAGTTTCGCCGCGTGCAGGGTCTGATCAAGTGTCGGATACAACCATCCGGCCGGGGAGACGCGCATCCCGCTTCCGTTGCCAAAACTGTTATAGGGCTGCGGATCATCCACGGTAAGCCATCTGGCGAACATCCCGCCGTAACCGGCGTAGGGGTAGCGGCGGCCAAGATCCTGCATGCGGACCACGAGCGCTTTTTCTGTCACCGCGTCATCCTTCCCGTACGTCTCCATCAGCGCCTGCGCGACAGCGAGCGTCATGTATGAATCATCCGTCGGGCGCGACCATTTGGTCAGCATCTCAAAATGATAATCATTCGTGTTGTCAAATTCGTAGGCAGAGCCTGCGATATCACCGAATATAGCTCCCAGCATATGATCACTTCCTTTTTCCTCTTTTATTATAATCCTCTTCTATCTCTTCTTTCCAGCTTCCATCGATCGGGGCTGCGCAGCTGCGCATTTGACAGACAGCACTGCCGACCACTTCGTAGTTGAGTTTAATCCCGGCCGGGTCACATTCATAACGCACTGCTCTCTCCGGTCTGATGCCGAATCGTCCTGCTTCTTTCACCGCGTCCATGTTTGCGCCGAGGAAGAGAAATTCCCACCCTTCAGCCTCCTGCATCTGTTCTACAAGACGACGAACTTCATCGTATGTATAGCGCGTGCTCGCATTTTCCATCCCGTCTGTCGTGATGACAAAAATCGTCTTTTCCGGCCGGTCTTGTCTGCGCGCGTATTTGTGGACGTTGCGGATGTGGCGGATTGATCCGCCGAGTGCATCTAACAGTGCTGTGCATCCCCGCACATAATACTGTCTGTCGCTTAACGGCTCGATTTTACCGATCGGAACCCGGTCATGGATTACCTGGCTGACATCGTCAAACAGGACCGTCGAGACAAGAACCTCACCCTCCTCCTTTTTCTGCTTGCCGATCATGGCGTTATATCCGCCGATCGTGTCTGACTCCAGTCCTCCCATGGAACCGCTGCGGTCCAGTATCATCACCAGTTCTGTCAGATTTTTCTTCATGGCTGTCTCCTCCTTGCTTTCGCTGCATCTCTGATTGATTTCTTACAATGCCATGATAAAGGAGCGCCATAAACAAAAGGTCGCCTTACAGGCGACTTTTTGTGTTCTTATAATTTCATGTAATCTTCCATGCCGGTAAATCCCATCTCCTCGTAGAGAGCCCGTGCCATCCTGGATGACTCGAGATAAATTTTCCCGGTCCCGCGCGCCCGTGCATCTTCAATCAAATACTCGATGATTTTACGGCCGACCCCTCCGCCGCGCAGTTCGGGCAGTGTGTAGATATTCATCAGATACCCGTTTGTTCCCGCCGGATTGTCGGGGGAAGGCATTTCCTCCTGATAGCAGATCCCTCCGCAGCCCACAATCTGCCCGGAGGCGCTGTCAGCGGCAAAGCAGGCTGTATGTGTCCCATCGGCCAGATGCTCCCGGTAGTACGCCTCGTTGTTAACACGCAGCTCGGCCTCATCTGCCGGCTCGCCCGCAAACACTTCCGCGAGCACCCGCATCCGCCATTGCATGAGAAGTTCCAGCTGTTCAACCCCTGCTTTTCTGATCTCGATGTCCATTTATGCCTCCTTCATGACAATGGGAATCCGGTTCATATCCGGTTTTCCGTTCGGATTGAGCGGAATCTCCGGTATTTTGACGATAAACTCGGGGATCATATAGTCTGTCAGATGTTCGGCAAGTTCTTCTCTGATCTGTGAAATCTTCAGATCTTCGCCTTCCGGCACGACATAGGCGACCATATAAGGCTGACTTTCTTCGTCGGTAAAGGCTCTGACGATCGCCTGTTCAACACCGCTGCACTGATAAATCTGCGACTCCACTTCCATGATCTCGACGCGCTTGCCGTAAATCATGATCTGGGTATCTTTCCGGTGTAGAAAGGCGATGTTGCCATCCGGCAGCGTATAACCCAGATCACCGCTTCGGTACATAGTGCTGCCATCAGGCAGCTTTTCAAACGCCTCGTTTTCCTCGGCGTGATCGCCGATATACCCGTTTGAAACACCGCCGCCAAAGATGCAGATCTCGCCCGTCTCACCCTGCGGCAGTTCTGTCTGCTGTGCGGCGCTTTCATCCTGCGGCAGCTCTGCGCGCACAGGCCCTGCCGTTTCGTCCTTCTCGGGCAGAATCCTGATCTCGGCGCCCAAGACGGCCTTTCCGATCGGGTAGGTCCCGTCCTCCAGGATCTGCCCGCCCCGGCAGCGGTAATACGATGCGCAGACAGTCGTCTCGGACGGTCCGTAAGTATTGTAGACTTCCGCCTGATCAAGCAGACGGTCCACCTGATGGGCGCGCAGCACATCACCGCCGCTGATCAGAAGTCTTAAGGAGTCCGGAATCTTGGGTAAATGGTTTATCTCCGCGAGCAAATACGGAAATCCCGAGAGGATCGTCACGCCGTGGCTCTGCACAAAATCCATCAGCGCCCGGATATCTTTCTTGTCTTCATCGGCGGGGATGGCGAGCGCTGCCCCATTTAGCAGGCTGGCGAACACTTCCTCGACAAAGATGTCAAATGTACAGACCGAATACTGGAGCATGACATCGCCCTGCTTCGGGTGAAATTCATTTTCAAAGGCGCGGACATAGTGACAGACATTGCGGTTGGTCACTGCAACGCCCTTCGGGCGGCCTGTCGTCCCGGATGTATAGAGGACATAGGCGAGGGCGTCCGGGGCAGGACCAGCCGGCTGATCTTCCGGATCTGCACTTCCTGCAATGTCTGATTTTGCGTCTGCCGGCGCCGCGCAAATCGCACAGTCAGGACAGATCTGCCGGATGTTTTCCAT
>CADBOU010000102.1 GCA_902796355.1 uncultured Lachnospiraceae bacterium | reverse complement strand
TCGAAGTGGTCATAACGAGGCGGTCTTGAAAACCGTTTGTCCGAAAGGGCGCGTGGGTTCGAATCCCACCCTCTCCGTTAACAAAAACCAAGCTCCATGCGATTGGCATGGAGCTTGGTTTTTGTTATAAGGAAACAGCAGTGGGATGAGAACCCATTTACACATCCAGCGGATCGAGTCCTTTTTCCTCCAGCAGGAGGTTGAGCGCTGTCACATCCATCATTCCCTTATTGATGGCCACCGCAATGCGCACGTCGCGCTCATCCTTGGGATAGAGCGGCGCGTGGCGAATCAGTTCCAGCGCGTGATTTGTCTCAGAAAATGTGGCTCCCAGGCCGATACAGATCGCAAGCACCTTATCTCTGCCCGGGTTTTTGCGCACACCATTTAAGATATTGTAAATATAGTTTTTGCTGATGTTGCCGCGCTCGATCACCTGTGCTGCTGTGATCTTCTTTTCAGCCATCAGTCTGCTGATATAATCCGCAAAGCTCTCACGTCCGCTGATCTTATGTTCAGTGATAAAGACATCGCCTTCAATACAATTTTTGACATATTCCAGTTTCTTTGATAATGTTCTCGTTGTCTCATCCTTGGATTGATCTGATTGTTTCATCATTTTTCTCTTTCTATATCATAAGCTTTCTGACAACATATGCTTCGCTCATTTACTTGTTATGATACAATATGATCATAGCAGAAAATGTTTTTACCTGAAAGGACCTTCATGTCTCCGGAAAATGAACTGCACCTCTCTTTTTATCAGGAAGTGACTGCGCTGCAGGAAAGCCATGACATCTACCTCGTCAAGCATGTCGAAACGGGGCGGTTGTTTGTGCGTAAGCAGCTGACACACTATGACAAAAAAGTCTACGAAGCGCTGCAGCAAGGTCATTTTAATGGCATTCCCGTCATACAGGAGCTCATTGAAACTGATGATGCACTGATTTTAATCGAGGAGTATATTTCCGGTCAGACAATCGAAGAGATCCTGCAGCATCGCATCTTCAGCGAAGATGAAGCCGTTCGCACCATGACTGATTTATGCCGCATCCTACGGCCGCTGCACATGCACATTCCCCAGATTATTCACCGCGATATCAAGGCCAGCAATGTCATGATCAGTGATCAGGGGCAGGTCTTTCTCATCGACTTTGACGCATCCAAATTTTATGATCCGTCAAAATCCCGCGACACAGTTCTGATCGGCACAGAAAACTATGCGGCGCCCGAGCAGTACGGATTCGGCCAGTCAGACAGCCGTACTGACATTTACGCCTGCGGCGTGCTCATCTGCAAAATGCTCACCGGAAAGACACTCGGCGAATCTCAGTATGACGGCCCATTAGCCGGCATCATCCGGCTTTGCACACAGATGGATCCGGATGACCGATTCAAAACCGTCGATGCGCTGTCTACGGCTCTAAGCCAGTATGAAAGGCCGGTGATTTCTGCGGTGCCTGCCACGTCTGACACCTCGACTGTCCCCACACCGCATGCCACGCCTGTCAGACGATCAGGCCTGCAGCGTTTCATCAGGCAGCTCCCGGGATTTCAATCCGGCCGTCCTCTGCCGGCTGTTTTAGGTGCCATCTGGTATCTCTTTATCATCTCAGGGCTCTTCTTTGGAACAAGCCACGATAAAAACGGGCAGCCCATCACCGGCGCCCAGGCCTGGCTGATGAATATCTATGTCGTTGCCCTGTTTATGACCGAGACGCTGTATCTCGGCAATGCCTTCGGCTGGAGGGAACGCTTCCCCTTTAAAAAACGGAGAGGCAGGAGCCTCTTTCTTGGCGCGGCCCGCATCATCCTCGGTGCCGCCCTGATCTTTGGCGCCTACCTCATTGTCACAACGATACTCTCTCTCATCATCGAGATAGTTTAATCTCGATCACTGTGCTGACAGTTCATCAATATCGATCGAATATCCCATCACTTCACCGACAGATTTGATTTTCCCTCGTACCACTACTGCGTTTCCTGTCTCCAGTGTCTTGACGATATCCATCTGTTCATCATTCTTGATATAGCACTGAACACTGGTAAACATGTGCTCATAATCATTTTCATCCATAACGCCTAGGGCGATATAATCACCATCCGAATCAATATTGGTCAGTCTTCCGGTCAGCTCAACATACTGTCCTTTGTACTGATCGCTGGCCGCTGCCGCATTCTTTTCAAGTGCCTCAGTCAGCTCCTCAACCGTGACCGGCGTGTAGGAAACCGACTCCTCCTGGCTTTCTGGTTCAACGGCCTGGTCGGCAGCCGCTTGATCGGCAGCCGCTTGGTCTGAGGTTGACTGGCCAGACGCAGTTTCTTTCGATGCACTCTGACTGGTGCTGCCTGACCCGGAATCCTTGGAAGATCCCAGCGCCCCGCCAATACCGGCAGCCAGTATCACCACCAGAATCCAAAACCATGCCTTTTTAATCAGCGGTTTTTTGACTTTTGCGCCGCAGTGCGGGCAGTTCTTCGCCGATGCAGCAATCGTATTTCCACATGCACTGCAGGTAATCATCTTATTTGCCATCCTGATGCCTCCTTACTGAATTAAAGAACTACAGATCCGGCGCAACAGCCTGAATTCAGACTTTTGCGCCTGTATATTCATTAATCAGTATACTTTTTGGCCCGGCCACCTTGGCGTGCTGGCAGCACGAAAAAACCGCCGCCCGCAACAAGTGCGGCAAAGTGACAAGATAAGAAAATATGATGCACTTTTCGTATTTCTCTCCTACAATCTGACAACAATGAACCAGCAAATGGAGTGTTTTAGGGAAAATGATATGCACCCCTGTACATTTACACGCTTGATGGTCACGGCCAATGGAGTGCAGATTAACTAAAGCGGCTATCTCCTCCATATTTTCCCTCTGTCCGCCTGTCAAAAAGCAAAAAAATGGAGTGGAATCAAAACGAATATTGATTCCGCTCCATACGTGTCTGCCTGCAAATCAAAAGGTGGAGGATTTTGATCAATAATAGAAAGAGTTCCACCATACAGCCTCGAAAACACCTCTACAAAATCGGTGCGACGACCCGCAGAATAGCACCCAGTACTTTCTCGGAGCCTTTGCGTTTTTCGGCGTCCACCATAGAGATGCGGCGGCATTTTTTAAATGATTCGGCAAAATCTTTCTCGACAGATGAGGCCAGCTGCTCATCGCACACGATGGCACCGCACTCAAAATGCCAGTACAGGCTTCTGAAATCCATATTGACAGAGCCGACTGTCGCGTACTTGTCATCAATGGCCCAGACCTTCGAGTGCACAAAGCCTTCTTCGTATTCGTAGATCTGCACGCCGGCTGAGAGCAGTTCTTTGTAGTAACTGCGCCCCAGAATATAAGCATACTTCTTGTCGGGGATATGCGGCATAAGGATGCGCACTTCCACCCCGCACTTGGCTGTCTGAGCGAGCACGCGGCGCATACCCTTATCGAGAATCAGATAAGGCGTCATCAGATGAACATATTTCTGAGCGCGCTGCAGCAGATACAAATAGACATTACGCCCGACATCCTCATTATCATACGGGCTGTCTCCGTATGGGATCACAAAGCTGGGCGTTGTCCCGTCTGCAAAATCCGCCTGGCCGTTCAGAGACCTGTTTCTGTGCAGCCTGCCGCTCTCAAGATAAGGCGTCATATCCTCTGTCTGCGCTTCGCTGACATTCCACATTTGCAAAAACATCACGGTAAAGCTTCTGACCGCATCGCCCTCAAGGCGGATACCGGCATCTTTCCACTTGCCGAAGCGCTCTCGCAAATTGACATACTCATCAGCGATATTGATGCCCCCCGTGTAGGCCGCCTTTCCGTCAATCACCACAATCTTGCGGTGATCACGGTGGTTTTGCACCGAGGAGACGACCGGGCGGATCTGGTTAAATACTTTGCATTTGATGCCTAGCTCATTGAGTTTTTTCCAGTAACTGATCGGGAGCTTATTGAGAGAGCACATGCCGTCGTACATCAGACGCACTTCCACGCCCTGCGCCACCTTCTCAAGAAGGACTTCCAGCACGCGGTCCCACAGCCTGCCGTAATCGACAATAAAAAATTCCATGAAAACAAACTTTTCAGCCTTCCTGATCTCCGGAATCACATCCTCAAAAAAAGCCTCGCCGCATGGATAGTATTTTGCCGTCGTCCCCATATAGGTCGGAAAGCCCAGACGCCGTCCCAGATAATTGGACAGGCCGTTCAACTCCGGATGGTATTCATTTAAATCGCGCCTGACCAGGGCGCTCTGGCGCAGCATGGAGGCTGTTTCAGTGCGCAGGATATCCATGCGCTTTCCGAGCGCACGCACACCGACATCGTATTTGAAATACAGATAAAAGGCCACCCCGGCAATCGGGAAAATCATGATGAAGACCATCCAGGTCACCTTGTGGGCATCCGTCCCGTCCGCATTGACAATTTCGATGACGACAACGGCACCGATTAAACGGAACACGATCTGTATCCACCCCGCATACTGTGGAAGCGCCTGAAACACGACAACCGTCAGCAGCATCTGAAAAAGAACAAGCAGCGCAATCAAAACACCGCGCGAGAAAATGACGCGTGCCAGACCGCGGCGGGCTTTCTCTGTGGAAGCCCCGGCCTTCTTTGGCTGCGGCCTGCTGTTTTCCGTCCGCAGCTGTGCTGCTTTTCTTTGTAAAATCCGCCTTTTAAGTGGTTTCATCCTGTCGCTGTCTCCTGCTGATCTTCTTCATCATAAACCGTAATTAGTGTAGCACAACTCCCCAAAATAAAACAGATCGCGCATGCATCCAAAAAATTTTTAGACTTGATAAATTTTTTTGTATTTTTTATTGTAAACCCCCTTACTATTTGCTAAAATTGATATGTCAGGAAAGGAGGCATGATATGAATGGCGTGAGACTTGAGAATCTGAAGCAAACCGCGCACGCCGTGGCAGCTCAGTTTGGTGAGAAATGTGAAGTTGTGATACATGATTTAACCGGTAACGAGCTGGAAAATTCCATTGTCTATATTGAAAACGGAGACGTTTCCGGAAGAAAGGTGGGGGATGGCCCCTCACAGATCGTACTTGATACTTTCGCGAAGCGGGACGAGGCAGATTTGCCAGATCATCTTGCATACCTGCTGCACGCGCCCAGCGGAAGGATCCTGAAAAGCAGTACGGTCTTTATCCGGAATGAACAGGGTCGGATCGACTACATCTTTGCTATTAATTTTGATGTCACAGAACTGCAGATTGTCAACAAATCCGTGACATCATTCTTAAGCTTTGGAGGTGAAGCCGGAGACGAACCGGAGCCGATCACAAGCGATGTCAACACGCTGCTCGATCAGCTGATTGACCGCTCGGTTGAATTAGTCGGTGTTCCGGTACGCGCGATGTCCAAGGAGGACAAGATCAAAGCCATTCAGTTCCTGAATGACGCAGGTGCATTTTTGATCACAAAATCAGGTGACAAGGTCGCCAAATATTTTGGAATATCGAAATACACGTTATACAGTTACGTAGACATTAACAAGTAGTCAGGTAAAAGAAAGGAGATTTTCACATGGGACTGGATTATGAGAAGATTCAAAAAGCTGCTGAGGGATATGAGAAGGATATGACCGCGTTCCTGCGCGCGATCGTCGCTAACCCCGGTGAGAGCTCCGACGAGAAAGCACACGTCGAAACCATCGCCGCTGAGATGAAAAAAGTCGGATTTGACGAAGTAGAGGTTGACCCGGAAGGCAACGTCATCGGCTATATGGGAACCGGCTCGCGCATCATCGCTTATGATGCCCATATTGATACGGTCGGCATCGGTTTAAAGAGCAACTGGAACTTTGATCCGTACGATGGATATGAAAATGACACAGAAATCGGCGGACGCGGCACAAGCGATCAGCTCGGCGGCATTGTCTCTTCTGTATACGGCGCAAAGATCATGAAGGATCTGGATCTGATTCCGGACGATGTCAAGATCATGGTTGTCGGTTCTGTTCAGGAGGAAGACTGTGACGGCCTTTGCTGGCAGTACATCATCAATGAGGACAAAGTCCGTCCGGAGTTTGTCGTCTCCACAGAGCCGACAGACGGCGGCATCTACCGCGGACACAGAGGCCGTATGGAAATCCGCATTGATGTCAAGGGTGTTTCCTGCCATGGTTCAGCTCCGGAGCGCGGCGACAACGCGATCTACAAGATGGCAGACATTCTGCAGGATGTGCGCGCATTAAATGAAAATGACGCAGCTGATGACACAGAGATCAAGGGCCTTGTCAAGATGCTCGATGCCAAATACAACAAAGACTGGGAAGCAGCAAGATTCCTCGGCCGCGGCACAGTCACCTGCTCTCAGATCTTCTACACATCACCGAGCCGCTGCGCGGTTGCAGACTCCTGCGCGGTATCTCTTGACCGCCGCATGACAGCAGGCGAGACCTGGGAGAGCTGCCTGGAAGAGATCCGTCAGCTTCCGGCCTGCCAGAAGTATAAAGATGATGTCACCGTTTCCATGTATCACTATGACCGCCCGTCCTACACAGGATGCGTCTATGAGATCGAGTGCTACTTCCCGACATGGTGGATCGATGAAGACGACAAGATCACACAGTCCCTGAAGGAAGTCCACGAAGGCCTTTACGGAAGCGAGCGCATGGGCATCTCCGAGACAACACCAGAGAGACAGGATCGCCCGCTGATTGACAAATGGACCTTCTCCACAAACGGCGTGGCCATCATGGGCCGCAACGGCGTCAAGTGCATCGGATTTGGCCCGGGAGCTGAGAGTCAGGCACACGCTCCGAACGAAAAGACATGGAAGGCTGACCTGGTACGCTGCGCAGCTGTCTATGCAGGACTGCCGACAGCTTATGTAGCAAAAGACTGATTGATCACACACAGAAAGGACTGATTATCATGGCTAAGAATCTTCAGGAATATATTGACGTATTAAATAAACTCGATTTTAAAAACATGTATGAAGGTGATTTCTTCCTGACATGGGAGAAGACTCCGGATGAGATCAAGGCAGTCTGGGCTGTCGCTGACGCTCTGCGCTGCCTGCGCGAGCAG
>CADBOU010000101.1 GCA_902796355.1 uncultured Lachnospiraceae bacterium | reverse complement strand
GGCGTCATAAGGTGTCAGCCCCTGTGCCGTCAGACCGGTGATCAAACCGGTCAGAACATCTCCTGAGCCTCCACAGGCCATACCGTCGTTTCCGGTCATATTAATGTAAACATCTTTCTGGGGCGCTCCCACTAAGGTCCGGTGTCCTTTGAGCAGACAAGTAACCTGAGCAGCCCTGACAAAACGGTCAACAGTGACCTCGCGGTCCTCTTCCACCTCTTCAACCGAAGTGTGGATCAAAACGGACATTTCCTTCGGATGAGGAGTCAGAACAACACTGCGTCCGCTGATACATGACATGAGATCAGCGCGGCGTCCCAGCAACGTAATGGCATCTGCATCAATGGTAATCGGTACAGGCGAATCAGCAGCAAACCGGCAAGTGCGTGACAAGAGAAGTGACGATGTCTCATCGCACCCTATACCGCATCCGATGGCAACCGAATCTGCTTTATCAAGCGAACGACCCAGTTTGTCTGACAACTCATCTGCCAGCTCGTCCCGATATGTAGTCATAATCGCTTCCGGCAGCAGCTCCTGCAAAATAATTCGATTGTCCTCATGGGTGAATATTTCCACAAGCCCGCAGCCGGATCTGTAAGCAGTCATACCGGCCAGATACGCTGCACCGGCCATACCCTTTGATCCCGCAATTAAAAGAACTCTTCCGTACGTCCCTTTGTGACTGTCGGGACTCCGTTTCGGAAGCATTTTTTCAGGTTGAATTTCAAAATACATATGTTTGTTTTCCTGTCTATTATGCATATATATACAGATTAATTATATTCAATAACACCTTTAAAGTCAACGAACTCACAAAGAGACATCCCTTCACATACATCCTCTGAAAGACAGGGATTTAAGCCGGTGAAGGAATGTCCTGATATGTGCTGATATGATTCGTTAGACAGATACAGATTTATACATTAATCTGTGCTGTGATATCTTCGAGCAATTCTTTATTTTCATTGAGTACAGGGTAAACAACATCATTCAGATAATGCTCTGTCTGGCTGCTGGCACAACCGATATAACGGGAAGGATCCATAGCATGCGCAACTCCGTCTTCATCAAGCGAAAAGGCAGGATCAGCCATGAGTCTTTCCATCAAATCATTGTCAAGCCCTTCCTGTTTTACTTTGGCTGCAGCTTCCATCGATGCAGTACGGATTTTTTCATGAAGAACCTGACGGTCTCCGCCCCGTTTGACTGCATCCATCAAAATTGTCTCAGTGGCCATGAACGGAAGTTCTCTCTTAAGATGTGCTTCGACCACTTTGGGGTAAACAACAAGGCCGCTGGTTACGTTAATCATCAATTCCAGGATACCGTCTGTTGCAAGAAATCCCTCGGCAATAGATAACCGTCTGTTCGCTGAGTCATCAAGGGTTCTCTCAAACCACTGCGTAGCGGCAGTCATAGCCGGATTCATAGTATTACTGATGACAAACCGTGACAGAGATCCGATTCTTTCACTGCGCATGGGATTACGTTTATAGGCCATGGCAGAAGATCCAATCTGACCTTTTTCAAACGGCTCTTCGACTTCTTTCAGATTCTGAAGTAATCTGATATCCCCGGAGAACTTTGATGCCGTAACAGCAATCTGTTCCAAAACAGACAGCACCATGAGATCAGTTTTTCTCGAATAAGTCTGTCCTGACACATCAACACAACCAGAGAAGCCGAATTTATCAGCCAACATAGGATCCAGCGCTCTTACTTTTTCAAGATCTCCGTCAAACAGTTCCAGGAACGATGCTTGTGTACCGGTTGTTCCTTTGCTTCCAAGAAGCTTTAACCCGTCGCGCACATCATTCAGATACTCATAGTCAGTCATCAGATCCTGAATCCAAAGTGTTGCGCGTTTGCCGACTGTTGTCGGCTGTGCAGGCTGGAAATGTGTGTATCCAAGAGTTGGCAGCGAGCGGTATTCTTCAGCAAAAGAAGCAAGATTAGCAATCACACACAGCAGTTTCCTGCGCAGTAATGTGAGCGCATCCTTCATGATAATCACATCGGTATTATCTCCGACATAACACGATGTTGCTCCCAGATGGATAATTCCCTTTGCTTTGGGACACTGAAGCCCGTATGCATACACATGAGACATCACATCATGGCGTGTAATTTTCTCTCGCTCCCGTGCTTCTTGATAATTGATATCATTGGCGTGCTTTTTCAGTTCTTGAATCTGTTCATCAGTAATATCCAGCCCAAGGTCCTTTTCTATTTCAGCAAGAGCAATCCATAATTTTCTCCAGGTAGTAAACTTTTTATCTTCGGAAAAGATATACTGCATATCACGGCTGGCATATCTTTGAGATAACGGGCTTGTATATCGGTCTGTAGACATTTTTCTCTCCTTAAATCGGAATCTCGCGATAAGCAGATTTCCACTCTTCAATCAGACTGTCATCCGGCTCTCTGTGCAGAGAATCCTCAAACTCATGTATCTTTTGGCTGTTTTCTTTATCGGCCACTTTGAACAAATCATTTTCTGACAATAACAGGTGATACTCTTCAGCCGGCATGTATTGACGGCATGCATACAAGTATGCTTTGATCATTTCAAAATCATCACAGATCTGATAAGCGGCTGCGTAGGCTTTTGCCGCTTCCTTATAGAGAAACAGACGGCCGTAAGCTGCGCCAAGGCAGGCATACACCTTTCCATAAAACGATGCATCAACTGCATCTGTGCGGGTGGCTGCCAGGATCGAATTATATGCCAATATTGCATTTTCATATTCATTCATGGACAGCAGATCATCGGCCTTTTTCTTTTGTTTTTCAACTTCTTCCTGTCCTTCGAGTGCCGCCAGAACGCCTTTGATTCCAGATATTTCCGCAGTAGAATAAATCCCTGTGTGCTCGAGGAAATACAAAATAAAATCTTCAAGTGAGACGCGTTTGGCAATCTGCTCCCGCAGACTGTCTGCTAACGAAAACAGACCCAGTTCCCCCTCTAGCCATTCGCACAGCGATTCGCTCATCAATGTGTGATCAAGAAGATACAGATTGTCAAAAATGACATAAGCCATCTCCTCAATCGTATAAATCTTATATCGTATATGAGGAAGCTTATAAGGCTGAGTCGCCTTCTGTTTATGACAAAGTATTAAACTGCTCATTGCTTCCTCCTAACATGACTGTCACGTCTTTCGAAAAATCTGTCTCCGGGAAAATCTCACCGAAACCGGCATCAGTAAACGTGATTCGGCAACGGTTCTCATCCAGAAAAACGGCCTGGATAACCAGTCGCAGTGAATAGTTCTTACGGTTTGGAAGTCCGTCAAGGTTGACAGTGATCGTCTTTTCTTCTCCTGTTGCCAGGGAATTCTGATACAATTCAATCGGATCATTGTTATCAAGCAGCACTTCGTAGGTGCAGTCTGACTCATACCAGTGTTCACCCCACGAAACAATCGGATACATCTCTTCTTTATCACCGCGTCTGATTTTCATGCATATCCGGTCAGTCATCTTTGATTCATCGAGATACACCGGACCTGAGCTGCGCCCTATCTGACGTCTGAACGCTTCATAGCAGGCACCTTTACTGTAGAGATTATTGCCGATAAAAACACGTCTGCCATTACACATGACCTTCAATGTCTCTGGATACCAGTTCGTCTCGAACCCTTCTCCCGTCAAAAACACAGAAGATATGCGCCGTCTGTCAAAAACGCCGTTAACCCAATGCAGAAAGCGCACATCCGCTTCCATTGCAGAATCCACATTCATAACCGGGAATGTCACATGAAGCTCACTCATCAGAGCGTGTGAAACCTCTTCTACCATCACAAAAGAAGATCCGTAACGATTATATCCTGTATCAATCCGTTTCATCATATATGCACAGACTTGCTCTTTGTCACAGTAAAATAAGGCAGCCTCATATTGCCAAAGCTCCTTGGGCTGATCAAACATAAAGTGACAGAAGCTTTCTTTGTAATCCTGGACGATGGTATGATTCTTTTCAAGACCGATCCGTTCACCAATCATTTTGAGGAGCTTGACAATATCTTCCGACAATGCCGGCACCGAAAAAACGATATATGTGACAGGGTCGTATGTGCTCAGAGACAGTTCAATATACTTTTCAAGAAGACTGGCTGCACTCACTTCTTTATCGCCGAACATTACTGTTTCGCCAGCCAGCGCCCGTGAAAACAGCCTGTCGCAAAAAACGCCATTCTCACCCAGGCCATGACGAATAGCCTCCTGACCATATGTCCAGCGGTTGCGGTATGTACCGATAGCGAGCGGAATTTTATCATTATCTCCAACGACTTCTTTTGTCTCGGGCTCTTCCATTCCCTCATGGCAATAACTGATCTGACAATACTGATCATTTAAGTCAAATCCTATAACATTTTCGGTCATCTTATCCATTGTCTGTCCCCTTAAAACAGAAATCAATAATACAAGAATATTTCTTCAGCCAGTTTCAGTTCCTGATCATAGGATGCGGCTTCCTGAGTGCGCACACGGCTGCCCGCCGGCAGTGAAATCAATCTATTAAGCCGCTGATACCGGCCATAAGCGCCTTCTTTCTTGTCAATGCGATACTGCTGGCGCGGTGTGTTCGAGCTTTTCTCTTCTGAAAATTCTTCAAAATAATATTCCAGTGTCTCACGGAAAAAGAGAACAAATACTTTCACATAAATTGTTCCGTATGCAGGAATCAACACTTCAGACTGGAATTTTAACTCTTTCTTCTGAAGTCCCGGTTTAATGACACGGTAATGAATTTTTACTTTACCGCCAAACTTAGATTGATACTGAACAACCGTCTTGTCCTCTAAGCACATCTCATTTTTCCAGGAGTCGGGATACTGAAGAAAAAATGGAAATATTGTTCTTTTTTCGCAAAAATCCTGCATGAATTGTTTAAGAATCTTTTTTATCTCCGCTGAAGCCTGATGCGTGCTGTAAAAACGGATCAGCGCCAGTTTGCAGATATCAGGGAGATTCTCATCACGCAGAAATTCGTCGGCTATCAACTCAAACACATCATCATCTGTGATGCGGTCATAAAGAAAATACAGATGAGATGCATATGCGTAATAGGCCTGTCTTAGGCGGAAATACCCGCCTTTGCTGACATAGTTTTCAAACACCTCTTTTTCACTGATCAACTGATCAGAAAAGAGCATCTGAGTCATAATGCGCTCTGCAAGTTCTTCAGTCGGAAGATCATATTTGCGTGCTTTGCGCCACAGCTTTTTCATATTGTATGAGCTGCCATAGTAATAGGCATTCAGATACGAAAGCGTCGTCTTGTTATAGTATCCCTGCTCAAACAGATGGAAGGCCAGATCAAGCAGGAACTGATCTTCCTCACCATCGCCGTCAGATATCCGGCGTGAACATGCCTGAAAAACAAATTCAGGATCGGCAGATGCAAACCCCTGATCGCGAACAGTTTGAATCAGCACATCTTCTTCTATAGTCACCGGAACACTCTGGTGTGTCGTATCCATGTAACGTTTGCAAAACTCAATAAAGTGCGGTTCGTAGAACAGGCGCTTTGTTTCATACGGAATAGAATCTGCATAGAATCGTCCTTCCTCGGACTCCCAGATAACCCGCGAGGTAGAATCATGCACAAAGATGACCGTATCAGGACCAGTGTATGGAACCCGTTCTATGATATTTCCCTGGCCATCGAGCACCAGCACATTGCGCATGTTAGAAACTGAAGTACTGATCGAGTAGGCATGGCAGATATCGTTTAAGGCCTGAATCTGATCAACTGTCATCATTTCTTCATTGCAGAAGCGTTTATAGATGATACGCAGTCTGTCATTAATACGCCGCATCAATAATTGATTAAATGCAAACGTCTCCATCTGATTAAGATAATCAGCAAAAAGCTGGGAGCTTTCTTCCTCATAAGTCAGAATGTTGGAGTACAGAAGCGCTTTCTTTTTATAGTCAAGCATGTCCCCATGCATAAAATACAGATAGATGGATCTCGGAAGTGATTCCTTGACCTGATCCTCTGATATGGTGAGCATATAGTACTCATACAGTTTTGGAATATTCAGATTCTGATCAACTGCCATCTGATACCACTTAAAATCTTCGCTGTCCGGTTCATTCTTTTTTATCAGAAGCGTACAGATAGCTGCCAGGACATGATCAGAGGGGAACATATCATAAACATGACATAAGATCCTGTACAGCCGCTCATCAAACCTCCTGACTTGCGGAATCAGGGAAGCAAGTTGAGCCGCCAGCTCAGCTGTAAACATCCCTCTCTTGCATGCAAATTCAAGCACATGCAGTTCGAAAGCACCGATAGACGTAAGCAGCCCTGTGTTTTCCTGGTAGCAAATATAGCAGTTTGTATAAAACAGCAAGGAGTGGAAGCCATGACGCATATGCTTCATCTTCAGATATTCCAGCCTGGAACGGTATTCACGGTAAGAAGGAGAAAGAAGTGCCAGCATACAGACGATCATCCATGAATCATCATTGCGCAGCTCCAGCCTCTCCAGCTCTTCAGAAATGCGTCTCATCTGCCTCTGATCACCGGATAACAATGCAGACAGGAACAGATAATATGCAGCCAATTCAGGCTGAGCAGTGAGCATAATGCGATTATACTCAAAGTTATCAAGTACCCACTTGGCTTCTTCTTTCCGGTTGCCGCGCAGGAGTATATGTGCCTGTACAAGATCCACAAAGCGGTCTTCGCTGTCATGAGCATGGAGCTGCTCAATCAGTTCAAGCGCCTCTTCAACCCATTCTGATATGCCTTTTTTCCCGCAGACACAAGGGAGGTATTCGGAAATGATTCTGCCGTAAACCGAATGGATCTGTGCACTTTGACCGGAATAATGGTGGCCTTCCAGCACATCAACATCATAGTTTAATGTCTGGTATGGTGTTGTCAGGATGATTCTGGCATAATTCCGTCCGTCATGCAGTCTGTCTCTGTCAATTACAAATTCCAGTGTAAAGCTGTTGCCGACAAAATCATCAGTGGAGAAACGGGATTTGTCAAGATAAATGAAATCTCCGTCAACCTCGACATGGACCGGCAGATAACCCCATGTGTTTTTTTGAACAACCATCACCGTTTTACGGGTTTCGCTCAGAAAATCAATTGATTTTCTGGTCTTGGGCAGCGAGAGCATTACACGCTCTTTCTGCTTGGTCCCAACAAGAAATTCCTCCATGCCCTCCTCGCTGAGAGACCAGGTGCGCATGTTTTTGTAGAGCGATGAAACACGCTCATCTTCATACTTAAGAATCTCAAAGAAATCATGAGATTTAAACAGCCTGTGTGCTTCCATGTAATCAATCATGGCCAGGTGTGCAAAGTTCTTCAGACTCTGAACTTTGCCATAAGCGGTCATAATGAACGGTTTTTCTACAAAAGCAGCAAAATGAAGCGAGTACTCTCCCCCTGTACAGACGATATCGAATGTTCCCATTTCAATATCTCCCGGCGAAAGTCCCCGTCCGTCAAATGTATAAGTAATCTTATTCTCCAGACCGTCAAATCCGGTTTTGTCGATTTTGATACGTCTCGACGATGCATAGATCAGACCGCGGACATTCATCTCATTGGTGCTCTTAATCACAAATGATCCGCGATAAGACTCGCCCTCCCCGATCGTCATCTGAATATTAGTCTCAGAGAAGACAACCTGCGGTTTAGCCGAAGAATAATCACCCTTTGAATATTTATTAATCTTGGTTTTCAAATGGCACCACTTTCTTAACTTCCTGAAATGAGCTTAGTTATATCATTATACATCACAAAAGCCATGAGTATCAACAACAGACCCATGCCGACCAAATGCACAAACCCTTCTTTTTCAGGCGGAAGCCTCTTGCGGCGGACAGCCTCAATCAGTAAAAACAGGAATCGGCCTCCATCCAGTGCAGGGATAGGGAGTAAGTTCATCACTCCCAGATTGGCCGAAAGCAATATGGCAAGCGAAAGCATTGTCATCACGACTGCCTTAATGCCGTAATCTTTGCTTTCGTTGTATGATTCATTGACAATGCTTCCTATACCGACCGGACCGGATAGTTGCTCAATCCCGATTTTGCGGTAGATTAAAAGCTTCAGACCATCAAGTGTTGATCTGACACTATAGGTAACTTCATATAATCCATATTGCATTGCCGTGACAGGGCTGGCCTTTGTGTAAAAGGATTCTGTCGGCGAGATACCGAGCAGATAAGATCCATCTTCCTGTTTCTGAGGTGTGATCTCAACACTCCGTTCTTTCCCGTCTCTCCGGTAGACCATATGAACCTTCTCACCGGGATGCATCGCATTATTAAGAGAAATCTCCCGCCACAGGTGAATCTTTCTTCCATTGATGGAAATGACTTCATCTCCTTTTTTTAACCCGGCCTTTTGTGCCGGATACCCTTGCATGGTATTACCGATGACAGGTTTGTCATACCCTGTCATTCCAACAAGAATAACAGCCAGCAAAAAAGCCAGTATAAAATTAAAAAAGGGACCGGCCAATATGACCAGCATGCGGGCCCACACAGGCTTTTCATTAAAGTTTCCCTGTTCCCCTTCAGCATTATCTTCACCCATCTGGCACATACCGCCAAGAGGAATGATCCGAAGGTTGTACGTTGTCTCGCCGATCTTCTTATGCAGGATCGACGGGCCAAATCCAACAGAAAAATCAAACACCTGGATATGATTCACCTTAGCCAGAATGAAATGGCCGAATTCATGAAAGGCTACGATAAAGCCAAAAATGATAATCGCTAACAATATACCCAAGACTATTCCCACCTGCTTTCAATCCGCTCATATGTCTCCTGTTCACAGTCAAAGATTTGCTGTAAGGAAGGGCTTTCAATGACATGATGATGAGTCATACAATCTTCAATGATCTCATATATAGTTAAGAATCCTATTTTACCTACGGCATACATCTGAACAGCTTTTTCATTTGCTGCATTGAAGACAGCCGGTAGACTGCCGCCGACTCTTCCTGCCTCATATCCGAGAGCAAGTCCGCGGAATGTATCGAGATCAGGCTCAAAAAACTGAATCCCGCCAATCTTCGCAAAATCGAGCGGATTGACCGGAAGCTTAAAATGCTCAGGATATCCCAGCGCATAAGAAATCGGAACGCGCATATCCGGAGGCGCTATCTGAGCCAACACAGATCCATCAACAAACTGGACCATCGAGTGCACATAGCTTTCTCTTTGCACCAGAACTTTGATACGTTCAACTGGAGTATCAAACAACCATTTTGCTTCGATCACTTCCAGCCCCTTATTAACCATACTGGCGGAATCAATCGTCACTTTCTGCCCCATCGACCAGTTTGGATGATTCAAGGCCTGCTCAAGCCTGGCAGTTTTTAAGAACGTCGTATCTTTCCCAAAAAACGGACCTCCTGATGCTGTCAGAAGGATTTGTTCTATCGAAGATGCCGGATGTTCTCCGATGCACTGAAAAATCGCTGAGTGTTCAGAGTCAACCGGCAGAATAGAGATCCCCTTGTCCCGGGATAGATTCATGATTAAATGCCCGGCGCATACCAACGTTTCCTTATTGGCCAGAGCCAGTTTATGTCCGGCGGTAAGCGCCGCCACTGTCGGCCTGATTCCGATCATGCCGACAAGCGCCATAAGTACAAGATCAATATCCTGATCAGAAGCTGCCTCTGCAACCGCATCCATACCAGATCCGATTTCTACATCAAGATCGGCCACTCTCACCTTAAGAGAGACCGCCGCTTCCGGATCACCCATCACTGCTTTGCGCGGATGAAACTGTCTGATCTGGCGCTCCATTAATGCATCATTTTTTCCCGCAACCAGGATCTCTGCACTAAAACGATCCGGTTCCCTGCTGATAACATCCAGCGTTTGTGTGCCTATTGAACCGGTCGATCCGAAAACTGCAATTCGTTTCATACCTGACTCCCTCATGGAAAACTACAGTAAATACAGACAAAGAAAATAGATGACCGGTGCGGTAATAATGATCGAATCAAAACGATCCAGAATTCCGCCATGACCGGGAATCAGATTACCGAAATCCTTGATATCAAATGAGCGCTTGATCGCTGATGCAGCCAGATCACCAAACATGGAAATAACTGCTCCTACTGCACAAATCAGTGCATACCAACCGATGTGCGCACCGGTTGCCGGAGATGCGGCATGCATGATCGCTGCATAAATGACACCGAGAAGAGCTGCACCGAGAACGCCGCCGATGCCTCCTTCTATTGTCTTCTTCGGAGAAAGACGGGGTGTCATTTTATGTTTTCCAATCAGCATTCCGGTACAGTAGGCAAGTGTATCACTGCCCCAGGCAGCAAGGAAAATTAACCAGACAAGGCACTTGCCGTGAGGCAGACTTCTGGTCAGATAAATAAAGGAGAGCATCACGGGAATATATATGACTCCCAGTACGACAACTCCTAATTGAGATATCTGATAAGAAGGATAAGTGACAACAAGGAAGACAAGGAGCAATATGATAAGTCCTGAGATCATCAGCCCCAGTGCTCTGTCTGCATCAATAAACAGCAGCAAAACATAATATGCAACCATCGCCAAAAATCCGATCACTGCAATCTTATCCCAGAACAATCTCACTGCTTTATAGAACTCATAAAGACCAACTGCGCTGATCAGCATCATGGCAGCCCAAAGCAGTTTTCCTCCAGTTAAAAATAAAATCAGAGCAGCGATCACTAAAACGATGCCGCTGATAAGACGTGTTTTAAACATTCTCTTCTCCCCCTTCTGACACATTGACACCGCCGTAGCGCCTGTCTCGTTCGTTGAAAGCTTGAACAGCTGCTATCAGATCGTTTTCTGTAAATGCAGGCCAGGGTACATCAGTAAAATAGAATTCAGCATATGCAAGCTGCCAGAGCAGGTAATTTGATAATCTCTGTTCTCCGCTTGTACGAATCATCAAATCCGGATCAGGTAAATCATATGTGTCGAGATACCCGGAAATCATGGTCTCATCAACATCATCAGGCTTCACTTGACCGCTTAATACATCCTTACAAAGCCGAATAACTCCTCTTTTGATTTCGTCACGGCTCCCGTAATTGATTGCGATGGTAAAATTAAGTCCATCGTAATGGCGGGATGCGTCTTCAACCTGATTGATTCTCTCGCGAATATCATCATCCAGCCGGCTCGTATCACCGATGACGCGGACGCGCATATTATTCTTTTTTGCAGTGGAAAGACATGTCTTCAGGTAGTTTCGTAAAAGACGCATTAAAGCAGAGACCTCTTCAGCCGGTCTGTTCCAGTTTTCGGTTGAAAAGGCATACATGGTAAGATATTCAATTCCAAGATTGTGCGCGGCACGGCAAATCGTCTCAACATTCTTTGCTCCCTGGACGTGACCGTATGTGCGCGGCATCCCCTTTGCTTTTGCCCAGCGTCCGTTGCCATCCAGAATGATTGCGACATGGCGCGGCACTTTCATGATTTCTCCCCCCTTTTTGTTTAAAAAACGGGTGTGCGGGGCACACCCGTTGCGATGATCTTTAAACTGTCATAACCTCTTTGGATTTAACGTCAACAGCCTCATCAACTTTTTTCGAATACTTCTCAATCATCTTCTGCAGATCATCCAGCATATCGCTGATCGTATCTTCAGAGAAATCCGATCCCTTAAGCTTCTTAATGATATCATTTCCTTCGCGGCGAATATTGCGCAAAGCAACTTTGGCATCTTCGCCTTTCTTTTTAACATCTTTCACGAGGTCTTTACGTCTCTCCTCAGTCAGCTCAGGGAAAATCAGACGGATATTATTCCCGTCGACAGTCGGGTTGATGCCCAGATCTGACGCCTGAATCGCTTTATTAATCTCGGGAACCATGCTTTTATCCCACGGAGCAATCTGAATAATACGCGGCTCGGGAACGGATATGTTCGCAGTCTGCTGAATCGGTGTTGGAGAACCGTAATAGTCTACACGAATATGATCAAGTACGTGCGGGTTAGCTCGACCGGCACGAATTGCGCCGAGATCATCATCCAGTTTTGATAAAGTTTTAGTCATCTTTGATTCGCATTTTTCCAATGATTCGTGCATAATAACCCTCCTCGCAAAATCGCTGTTATACTGTTACGACTGTTCCGGTTTTTTCCCCGCCGGCAGTTCTGACAATCGAGTTTTCTTCCTGCAGAGCAAAGATAAGAAGCGGCATCTTGTTGTCTCGACACATGATGGAAGCTGTCATATCAATGACTTTCAGGTTTTGATCAATGACTTTATCGATGGATATCTCATCAAACCGTTTAGCATCAGGATTTTCTTTTGGATCACTGTCATAAACGCCATCGATATTTTTAGCCAGGAGCATGGCGTCCGCGTCAATCTCCAGCGCACGCAAGACCGCTCCGGTATCAGTTGAAAAGAACGGATGGCCTGTTCCGCCGGCAAAGAACACAACTTCACCATGCTCAAGTGAAGCTATCGCCGCATCCTTGTTATATACTTTGGTGAAAGATCCGCATGCAAACGGAGTATAAATACTGGTTTTCAGACCGACTCTTCTGAATACGTCTGATACATAAACACAGTTCATCACAGTTGCAAGCATACCGATGGAGTCAGCGCTGCTGCGATCCATCTCCGGACTCTGTCTGCCGCGCCAGAAATTACCGCCGCCTGTGACGACAGCAATCTGCATTCCCTCATCAACAAGCTCTTTAACCTGACGGCCAACACCCAGACATGTATCTTCGTCGAATCCAGTCCCCTTCGGACCAGCCAAAGCCTCTCCGGACAGTTTAAGAAGCACGCGCTTCATAGGTATCATTCCTTTCTGATTCTCTGCACAAAAATGCCAACGAATCTTAAAAAATCCGCTGGCATTATGATACCATGTTGCCTACATATTTGCAATTATCAGTCTGCAACCAGCTCGAGCAGAACATCCTGGATTCCGCCGCAGTGCATCGCATCTTCATCAAAGCCCTGTGCCCCTGTCAGATCGACGTTCACGATACGCGGCTCAACGGCATCAGGCCCTTTTTCGCGTTCTTCCTGGATCATGGCTCTGGCCTGTGTGATGACATCTGCTTCCGCACATCCGCCGCCGATTGTACCGATAATACGGCCGGTCCCCAGAACCATCATTTTAGTCCCCACTGTACGCGGCGTAGCTCCTCTCTTTGAGACAATCGTAGCCATCACTTTACCAACCCCGTATTGTGTTGGATCCACAGCACCCTGAATAACACTCTCAATCCCATCGTCGATAGCGCGGTCATTAGAACGGAGAAAATGGATCAATTCGCCCAAAACGCTGACCGCAATCTCCGATGGTGTCTGAGCGCCAATTTCCATCCCGATAGGCGCGTGCAGAGCAGCTAACGTGTCTTTATCAATGCCTTCTTTTTCCATGTCACGCCTTACATTGATTGCACGTCCCTTGCTGCCCATCATCCCGATATAAGCATACTGTTTCTTGAAAATCTCACGGAGGCACATTTCATCAAAGCGATGCCCGCGTGTCATAATCACAAAACAGGTATCCTCGGTGGACACTACTTTTTGAAGGCCCTGATCAAAGGCATCGCAGATTACTTCATCTGCGCCGGCTTCAGTCGCCATATTGGCAAAAACAAGTCTGTCCTCAAGTGATGTGACATTGAATCCCACCAGCTTAGCCATTTTGATCAGATTCAATGCCACATGGCCTGCTCCGCAGATCACCAGATGTTTTCTCTGGCCAAAGGATTCCAGAAGAATCAGACGCTCACCGTCAACCAGTGTTTCCGCATTAAACCGTGTACGCCATAAGTCAAGAATAGAATCATAGGGAGCTGCGCTCAGAGAACAGGCTTCATCGACATTTAAATCTTCCGGTTCTCTGTGCAGTATCTCGTCCGCCGTGAAAACAATTTTCCACTTGACTGACTCATTCTCGACACATGTGGCAACCCACACGCGGCCATTTTTGATCGCCTCTGCAATCTTGCTGAACAAACTTACATCATACATCTAACGTGCCTCCTGTATCGTTTATGCCCCGGGTTCTCTGAAAGAAAGATCCGAGGCCTTCCTGCTGATAAACTGTCCATGTCCGCCGGCGACCACATGACCGTCCTTTGCTGCCAGAACACCATGTAAATAAACCCTCTCTGCTCTTCCGCACACGTCCATTCCTTCATAAGGCGTATAATCTACATTCTGTGTCTGTTCCGATGCCCTGATCGTCCATCTGGCGGACGGATCCCAGACAACAATGTCCGCGTCGGAACCGGCCTGAATCACACCTTTCTGAGGATACATACCGTATTCTTTAGCCGCATTTTCAGACAGCAGTCTGCAGAATGCCTGGTTGGTGATACGGTTTTTGAGCACACCGTATGCAAACATCAGAGCCGGCCGGTGCTCTGTTCCAGGTATCCCGTTCGGTATCCTGGCAAAATTATCAATGCCGAGTTTTTTTTCTGTTGCAAAATTGAAGCTGCAGTGATCGGTGCCAATGGTATCAATCTCACCGTGCTTTAACCCCTCCCACAAGGCATCCTGATCCTCAGTCTTTCTTGCCGGCGGAGAAAAGACATATTTTGCTCCCTCGAAGTCCGGCAGGGAATACAGGGAATCATCAAGGAAAAAATACTGCGGACATGTTTCAACGAAGATCAGCTGTCCTCTCTTGCGGGCTTTACGGACAAAATCCAGACTTTGCTTTGTGCTCAGGTGAACAATATTAACCGGAACATCTGCTTCGCCTGCAATCGTCAGATACCGGTTGACCGCTTCGGATTCGATTTCTCTGCTGTGTGCGATCGGATGTGCTGATGTCCCGGTGATTCCTCTCGCTTTTAACGTAGCTGTTACCGCATCAATCAAGTCGCCGTTTTCACAGTGCGTACCGATAATCCCTCCCTCCTGCGCAACCGCCTGCAGGATTTCATATATCTCACGGTCAGAAATACGCAGATTCTTATATGCCATATACACTTTGTATGAGGTAATTCCTTCCCGTGTCATCAAAGGGATCTCTTTTTTGACATCCGGGTTCCAGTCAGTAATAGACATGTGAAAACTATAATCACAGGAGCAGTGACCATCAGCCATCTCATGCCAGTGATCAAGTGCAGCCATCAGGGTATCGCCTTTGTCCTGCGTTGTAAAATCCAAGATGGATGTGGTTCCGCCTGCCAAAGCTGCCCGTGTTCCGCTGTCAAAATCATCTGCAGTGACGCACTCGGCTGCCTGCATCTGAAAATGAGTATGTGTATCAATGAATCCGGGAAAGATCAGCTTATCGCTCACATCAACAATCTCAGCTCCGGCAAGATCAGCAGGCGTAACGGTGCACGACTGATGTCCGTTATCACCGCCACGGTTGCATTTCACATATTCAGACTGACTCTTTGATGCGCCGTCTACTGTCCGGTAAGGACATGAACAGCCCGGTTTTTCCTGCTCCATCATAAGATCCGGCCCAACAGCTGCAATCTTATCATCTATAATCAGGACATCGGCTTTTTTCACAGATGTTCCCGATACAACTCTGCCGCCTTTCAGTAATGTCTTTTTCACTTTGACCGCCTCCTTTGTAAAGGGACACTCTTACAAAGATATTATAGCAAATATTCAGATGAAATGTCAGGTGTTGTACGTTCCGATCAGACTGATTTTTCCATACAGAAGGGTCCTGTTGTCAGACAGATGACTGACAACTCTCAAAAGGCCTCCGGGCTCATTTAATTCAATGTCTGTATCTTGATGCAGATGCTCAGCCAGATACCTGCCTGCAGCAGCACTGCCGCTGGCACAGGAATGTTCCCAGAAAATAGTCTGGCCCGCCGGAATATAGACCAGAGGCCGCAGATGATACAATGATTCACTGTCCGTATCAGGCCTTAAAAACATCAATCCGAGGCCCTCGGTGTTCATCTTTGCACACCACTGCCTGACAGCCTTTTCAGCTTGCTCTGAGTGTTCTTCCAGCGCAGAAAATGCACATTCCGGTTCTATGATCAGATGTGAAATACCCTCCTGATTGACAATCGGAAGGCGCTCTGTGATTCCGTTAAAAGACAGCTCCACCTTGTCAATGGAACGGACCGGCGGCATCTCAACGCAGGCAGAACAGGTCCTGATGTCTGTTTGCTCTACATGAATACGGACAGGCTCCCTCACGCCTGAAACAGAAAGCAGCAGATCTTTGGAAGCCATTTTGGAGCGTATCAAATACAATGCGGCTGTGCTCATGCTGGCATTTCCGCAAAACTCACCGCCTGCCATGCGCAGCTGCCCATCTGTCAGATGTTCAGGCCGCATATTAAATTGGACAAATCCGACCTGTTCCACCTCCGGATGGCGGTCCATGATAGCGGATGCCGCGCTCAGATATTCACGAGCATCCACATCACTTTCCACCAGCGCAGTGATGTTCCCGGTCGGATTCATCAAGCTGTATACAATCTGATTCATTATCTCTCAAAAACGCGTAAAAACTGTTTTGTTCTGTCTTCTTTCGGATGATCAAATACCTCAGCCGGGTCCCCCTGCTCGACAATCAATCCACCGTCCATAAATATGACGCGGTTGCTGACTGCCTTGGCAAAAGACATTTCATGTGTGACAACAACCATGGTCATCTTTTCTTCTGCCAGCTGGCGAATGACATTGAGGACTTCACCGGTTAATTCCGGATCCAGCGCCGACGTCGGTTCATCGAAAAACAGGATTTGAGGCTTCATTGCAAGTGCCCGTGCAATCGCAACGCGCTGCTGCTGTCCGCCGGACAGCTGATACGGATAAGCATCTGCCCGGTCGGCAAGTCCCATTTTGCCAAGCAGTTCCATCGCAGTTTCTTCTGCTTCGCTGCGATCTCTGTGCTGCACATGAATCGGCGCATCTGTCAGGTTTTTCAGCACGCTGTAATGCGGAAACAGGTTAAACTGTTGGAATACCAGCCCATAGTAACTGCGGAAGCGTCTCAGTTCCTGATGCGAAACATAAACTGCCTGACCCTGATCATTCATATGAGCTGCTTTATCTCCCATATAAATAATCTCACCGCCGTCAATCGTCTCCAGAAAAGTCGCGCAGCGAAGCAGCGTGGATTTTCCGGAACCTGACGGGCCAATGATACTGACCACCTCACCGCTGTCCACACCAAAGCTGATATCTTTTAAAACTTCGAGATCACCAAAGTGTTTCTCTATATGATTCATTTCCAGGATCATCGTGTGTTAATCTCCTTCAAACAAGATAAGTTATTACAACGCGATTATTTGTAATAATTCATGGCCTTTTCGATGCGTTCCATGATAAAGGCGACAACATAATTGGCTATAAAATAAAAGATACCTGCGATCAGAAACGGCATAAATGAAGACTGTGACGCCGAGATCTGTTTAGACAGTGAAAACACTTCCTGATAGGCCAGTGTAAAGGCCAGTGATGTATCTTTTACAAGCGTAATCACTTCGTTTGTCACCGACGGTAAGATCGTTTTGATCACCTGAGGAAGAATAATCCGCATAAAAGTCTGTGTTTTAGTAAATCCAAGAACCTCTGCAGCTTCATGCTGACCGACAGGGATCGATTCGATGCCTCCGCGGTAAATCTCTGCAAAATAGGCGGCGTAATTAACAACAAATCCGATAATGAGCGCAGGAAATCTCCAGCTTCCAATATTCCAGTTAAACAGATAGAAAGGACCGAAATACCACACCAGAAGCTGCAGCATCAAAGGGGTCCCTCTGATAATTGAAATATAGACTCTGACGATACCGCGCACGAGCGCAAATCTTGATTTACGAAGAAGTGCCACGATCATCCCAAGAGGAAGCGATCCGATCAGAGTCAGAATAAATATTCCGCATGTTCTCAGCATACCAGCTGACATGGTGTGCAGCATAGTAGATAAAGTCATCTTTTTACCTCATGATTTGAAAATATTTACAGTAATACAGCCGCGCCGGCCTCACCTTAGGATTCGGCGGCAGCGGCTGTATTCAATCCTTATATCAGAACAGCCATCTTAACTGAAGTCTGTCATTACTTCTGATTGATCATGGAGAGATTATCATAAATCTCATCATACTTCTTACCGATCTCATCCATGGTTCCGTCTTCAGCCAGTTTCTTCAAAGCATCATCAACTTTATCGCGCAGTTCTGTATCATCAATGCGGAATCCGATAGCATAAATCTCATCACAGATATCATCATCAAGATAAGCAAGGCCGTCGACCTTCGTCATCTGATAATTTCCGGTTGTCACATCGATAGCGATCGCATCAATCGCACCGGACTTTAACTCTGTAATGGCATTGGTATAAGTATCAGTCACAACCACTTCGCCAAACGTAGCTGCAAGATCGGCACATCCGCCTTCTGCATCCGGTGTATCCATCATTTCCTGTGCGGAAGTACTGCCCTGTACACCGACTTTCTTGCCTTTCAGATCATCCTTGCTTTTGATATCGGATCCTTCAAGCACCATAATTTTAATCGTATTGATAGAATAAGGCTCACTCCAGGCGTATTTGTCTTTTCTGTCAGGGCTTAACGTAAATCCTGACCAGATACAGTCTATGCTTCCTGACTGAAGTTCCGCATCTTTGGAATCCCAGTTGACCGGAACTCCCTCATACTCCCATCCGTTTATCTCACAGACTGCCTGAGCCAGCTCAACATCAAAGCCGGTTGTCTCCCCGTTGTCATCGATATATGAATACGGCGGAAAGTCTTTGTCAAAGCCATGTTTAAATGTCCAGCCTTCGCCATATTTCTCAGCGGAATCACCAGAGCTGTCAGAACTTCCGGATGAGCCGCATCCGGCAAACAGACCAGCTGCCAGAACCAGTGCCAAAACCAATGCAAATACCTTCTTCATAATGTAATCTCCTTTATAAGTATATTAGCTTAGTAATACAGTACCGTAGTAATGCTATACCATAGTAGCATACTAAAGTGTTCCCGTAAAGAGGTGTTTTTTAAATAAATGAAAAAGCCGCAGCTAAGGTAGCTGCGGCTTCAACAACGATAAAACCTGTGAATTTACAGGATCAGATAACTGTAATCATCGATCACTGCTTCGATCAGCATCTTATCTTCTTTTGTAAGGCATTCACAGTCGCCAGTCTCTCCCTCGCAAATGCACTCGCCCTTACGGACTTTGATCTTATGGGCTGCGGCATCAAGTACAAGGAAGCCGTTGTTTTCGCTGTCTGCGAACTCTTCTTCATTCTTGTACAGCGTCCATTTGTCTTTGTACGGAGCACTGCTGTATGGGCAGAAAGTCTCACAGTTACCGCATTCATTGCACATGTAATCCACGTGAAGGATCTGAGCCATGGGAAGTCCCGGAACCTTAATGCACTTATTGGCTCTATTCGGGCAGACATCAACACAGTTTTCGCAGATTGTCGAGCATGACAGGCATCGATCCCCTTCGTTGACAGCCGGATCCGGCTCGCAGAGGATGCCCTTCTTGCGAATTGTCTTATGTTCATCTGCTTTTTCTGCCACATCACCGGCTACATCTGAACTGATGATGTCCGCAGCCGCTGCCATCGCCTGCTGCATTGCAGTGACGACAAGCTTTGGTCCATACAGTCCGTCACCGATGACATAGATTCCGTCAGCTGCTTTTGTCGTTGCCGCATCGACAACCGGACGGCCTTTTTCATCAGTCTTAAGGCCGGCAGCATCATAATAATCTCCCGGGACCTTCTCGCCAATGGCTGCAATAACCGTATCGGCTTTGAGACACACTTCCTCGTCAGTCTCAATGACGCCGGCGCGGCCTGATGCATCCGGTTCACCAAGTTTCGTGACATGACAAATGATAGCGCCATCTTCCATCTTAAACGGCGCAAGCTGCTCTTTAAAGACGACCCCGTCTTCTACCGCAAGGAGAAGCTCATGTTCATCTGCAGGCATATAGCGTTTTGAGCGGCGGTATACCAGATCGACTTCCTCTACTCCGCTGCAGCGTTTGGCTGCACGTGCCGTATCCATCGCTGTGTTGCCGCCTCCAATCACGACGACATGCTTACCAAGATCGACTTCTCCCTTCTTGGCGTTAAACTCCTCAAGGAAGTCAAGTGCGTTAACAGCCTTCTTGTCATCCAGCACAAGAGTGCTTCTCTTGGATGCGCCGACTGCGAGAACAACCGCATCAAACTTCTCTTTCAATTCAGCAACAGCCGGTGCCTCTGTTCCAAGTTGAATATCGACGCCGAGTTTCTGTAAGAGCTCAGCATCCTTGTCGATAGCACACTGATCAATTCTGAAATCAGGAATGACCTTGCTGACAATACCGCCAAGCTTATCTTCCTTCTCAAACAATGTGACTTTCACACCTGCCCGTGCAAGATAATAAGCTGCCGCCATACCAGCAGGACCGCCGCCGACAACAGCTGCACTTAAGCCGCATTCGCCGCGCACTTTTACTTCATCCAGAACCTTCTCAAATGCCGCCTCAGCGCATTTAAGCTTCGTATCGCGAATCTGTACAGGTGTCTCGTAGAAATTACGTGTACAGGCGCCCTGGCAGGGATGTGCGCAGATTGTACCGGTGATAAACGGAAGTGCATTGCGCTCCAGAATGACACGCAACGCATCGTCATAGCGGTTTTCTCCGGCCAGTTTCATGTAAGTTGCAATATCCTGATGGATCGGGCACTCTGCCTCACACGGGGCCATAAAGCAATTGGTGAGCGGTACAGGATCATCAATTTTGCGTGACGGTGCCGGTTTAACAGCCTTGGTGTGATGCGGATCAGAAAGCGCCTCTTTTGCCAGCGTATTGAGCGCATCAAGATCAATGCCGTCCCACTCTTTTCTGGGAAGAGTGTTCAGCTTCTCAACCATCTGCTCAAAACGGTTATAGCCGCCCGGCTTAAGGAGTGTGGTCGCCATTGTGACAGGCCAGATGCCGCATCCGACAATTTTGTCGATATTAAAGTACTCAGCACCGCCTGAGAATGCGATACGCAGTTTGCCGTCAAAATCATTGGATAGCTTAGCCGCCAGATTGATTGTCAGCGGATAGAGGGATTTACCAGCCATGTACATCTCTTCGGCAGGCAGTTCGTTTCTGCGGACATCCACCGGGAATGTGTTGGTCAGCTTGACACCGAACTGCAGTCCCTGCTCGTCAGCAAGCTTCATCAGGCGCTGCAGCATCGGAACTGCGTCATTGTACTGCAGATCATCATTAAAGTGGAAAGCACCGAATACCAGCTGATCAAAGCCGAGTTTATCCAGTGTCTCTCTCGCAAAATCATATCCGAGAAGAGTTGGATTGCATTTGATAAACGTATGCAGATGCTTCTCCAGAATCAGATAATTGGCAATGCTCTCAATCTCATTGGGAGGACATCCATGCAGGGTTGAGATCGTTGCTGAATTACAGATATCAGAGGGGATCGCTTCAACATCTTCTTTGGTCAGATGCTCAAACTCATCGATATGATCAAGGAGATATGCTTTGCATTCCTTAAAGATATCCGTATCCTTAGCCTGCATCATGTTGTTGACAAAGGTGGTCACCTTTTCTGTTTTAATACCGTCAAGTGTATATCCGACACTGATGTTAAACTGGAAACCGTCTGCCAATCCCATACCGTATTCTTTCGCCAGAACATGGAGTGCAAACCACGCTTTGATATACTCCTCCTGAGCCTCCGGAAGCGTCAGCTCTGTAGACCATTCGCAGTTATAGCATTCATCTTCCGCTTTGATGCACGGCTTGTTAACACAGGCTGCCAGCTCGCGGCCATCCATCTGCTGTACGGTTTTCAACTCAAAAAACCTGGCTCCGGCTGCATATGAAGCAATGATATTCTGGGCAAGCTGCGAGTTCGGGCCGGCTGCCGGTCCGATCTCTGTCTCAAGCGGACGCTCAAAGATTGTCAGCGGTGCGTCGCCTTCGGCCTTGTAGAATTTATGAACACCAAAAATGGTGCCGCTCTCTTTCTTCTCTCTTTGAATCCAATTCATAATATGCCCAAACGGCATACAAGTCATAAGATCACTCATGTCAGCCTCCTTTAATCAACCGTTAATGCTTGTCCACAGATCAGCGGCCTTCTCACGGATATCCGCATAAATCTTCTCTTCATCAACAACCTTGATTCTGCGGTCTTTCATCAGGATCTGCCCGTTACAGATCGTGGTGACGCAGTCATGTCCCATCATGCCGAACAAAATATGTCCATTGACGTTATTCTCATTCATCTCTGTCGGCGGATTGTAGTCCATAATGATGACATCTGCAGCCGCCCCTTCTTTGAGGACACCGAGCTGCGCATCGAAATAACGTCCTGCCATAGCGGCGTTATTCTTGAACAGCATCTCCGGAACCTCTCCCCATGCAGCATTTGGATCACACAGATGATGCTTATGAAGAACATTGGCAACCTTCCATGATTCAATCATATCGTGGGTGTATCCATCAGTGCCAAGTCCGGTCAGAATCCCGCGGTGAACAAGCTCCATGGTGGGCGGACATCCGCAGGCATTGCCCATATTGGACTCCGGATTATGGACCACCATAGTGTCTGTTTCTTTGATCAGATCCATCTCATGAGGGTTGATATAGATGCAATGTCCCAGCAGAGATTTCTGCCCGAGAATTCCCCAGTCATACAAACGGTCGACAATCCGTTTTGAATGATCCTTTAAGCAGGCATGCAGATCTTCAATACCCTCAGCTACGTGAATATGATATCCGGCGCCATCAGGAGTATGCTTCAGGCACTCTTCCATGGTTTCATCTGATATCGTAAACTGAGCATGCATACCGAACATACCGGCAATCATGTCCGAATCATCTTCCTGGGCATGTTTAATGAATGCCTCGTTTTCCAAGATGCCATCCATGCATTTCTCTTTGCCGTCGCGATCAGATACTTCATAACACAGACAAGCACGCATACCGAGATCTTTCACAACATCCTCGATCGCAAAAAGAGAATCACGGATCTCTCCATAGCTGGCATGATGGTCAAATACGGTTGTCACACCGCTCTTGATACAGGAGATCAGTGTTTCATAAGCACATGCCTTGGTTCTGGCATTATTCAGATGGCGATCAATAGTCCACCACTGACCGTCAAGGATATCAAGAAACCCCTTCGGATTATAGCCGTTGATTGACAGCCCGCGTGCGAGTGCACTGTAGATATGTTCATGCATATTAATGAATGCAGGCATGATGACGCCGCCTTTGGCATCGATAAACTCCGCATCCGGATAGGCTTTTCTGAGTGCTTCTGTCTCCCCTACCTCTTTGATCTTTTTACCGTCGATCACCACCGCTCCGTCGGCATAAAACATATGTGCATCATCGCGTGTGATCATTTTGCCGTTACCAACTAACAACATCGGTTATCATCCTCCTCTCTCTAGCGACTTATCTCATCAAACCATTAAACTGCGTGATTCAATATAGTATCGTTTTTCATTAGCTTCACCCATAGAGAATGTCTTGCGCGGAAGCGCCCCATCTGCAGCGACAGCAGGAAAGAGCTGGAATTTATCCATGGCCGGAAGAAGGAATCCAAGATTGCCTCCTTTTGAAGCCAGCTCGCGTACCGCAGCTTCTCCATGAATATAATCTACCGAAGCCCCATGATCTTTCACCAGAACATCGATAGCATTCTGCAAAGTTCCAACAGCTAGTTTTGAGGTGCATGGTCCGTCTATGACCAATTTCCCCTCTGTTCCTTCATACATAGCATCAATGACAAAACCGTCACCGGCAGCATGTGCATCATCCTGATCTGCTTCTGCCGGAATGAAAGCTGCACCGCCGTTTTGTTCAGCAAGCAATTCAACCAACTGATCCATTAAATCCTTACCGGCCAGATCTTCTGCGGCAAAAACAACGCGATGAATCGGTTCGAAGACAATCCCCGGATCATACACATTCTCGATTTCACAAAGCGCAAACCGTGCAGGATGCTGCTCAATCTGTTCCGGGGTTAAGTCTTTCTTGATCTCTTCCCAGGCAGCTTTTGCTGTGGCAAGAGAATGATTGCCGTCACCCATAGCCTGGAAAATGACATGCCCTTCTCCGTATCTTGATATCGCCTCATCCATCAGATCAGATAGAGCCTGTTTCATTTCCTCCAGTTGTGTCTCCGGAATAAAATGACCTGTCACATGGCCGCCCTCTTGCATTAAATCGGTGTCGTAGACACATTCCAGATCCAGCTTCTCAAGTGGCTCGATGACTGTATGTTTCGGATCGTCGATTAAAATTATGATATGAGGCATCTCAAGCGGCGCACCGCGGCGGATACGCAGGCGCGGCGGAATCCGTTCGATGACAGTTCCCTCTGTCGCTCTGATCAATGACTGAGAGCCTTTGTTGTAATCATATGATTCGAGATCAACACAGATCACCAACCCCAGTCTGCTTCTGCCCTCTGCCTCGCGGCGTACCAGAATACATCCGGACTCAAGTGTCCGCAGCGTTCCGTCACTCATATAGGTATCCATCGCTTTACGCACATCAGCGATCCGCTGCTCTTCTGTATCACTTCCTAAATAGAATTCAGGCAGCATTAAACGCAAAGTGGAGGCTGCATCCCCTACGATTGCTTCCGTTTGTTCCCAGTAATCAGGCTGGGATGTGAATTGATCACAAGCCACAACAGCCCATTTACTGTAATCTGTCCCCTCTTTCGGGAGCATGATCTGCGGAATATGCAGTCCAAAATCTTTCCAATCGTATTTCATGGTGCACCCTCCTTTGCATCTGCGTTATTAAATTTGAAAATATATCTGTTCTGTTTCTTAAGAACAAGTGGCTTGCCGTGCAAGCACGCAAGCCATCTTGTTTTAAACTCATGAATTACTCGAACTTATCGTAGATATGCTTGCAGATCTCTTCTCCGATACGATCCTGTGCTTCTTTTGTAGACCCGCCGATATGCGGTGTCATGGAAATCTTCGGGTTGGAGAGAATCCGCTCATTGGATGCCGGCTCAGTTGCATAGACATCCAACGCTGCTCCGGCAAGCTTGCCCTCGTCAAGCGCATCACACAGTGCATCTTCGTCAATGAGGCCGCCACGGGCAAGATTGAGGATAAATGCTGACGGCTTCATTGTGGCAAGGTCTTCAGCTGTGATAACAGGTTTCTTATCAGCCGGCATCGGAATATGGAGTGACACATAATCAGCTTCCTTGAGAATCTCTTCTTTTGTGGATTTTACATAAGAATCCGGAAGGCCTTTAATCTCAAAGATATCGGTGTACATAATCTTCATGCCGATCGCTTCTGCGCGCTTTGCAAGCTCACGGGCAATGCGGCCCATGCCAATCAGTCCGAGTGTCTTACCGCCGAGCTCAGTACCTTTATACGCTTTCTTCTCCCACTTTCCTTCACGCATCGTATAGTTGGAGATGCCGATGAAGCGGGCCAGAGCAAACATGTGTCCAAGTGTCAGCTCGGCAACAGAAGCACTGGATGCAGCAGGTGTATTGCGCACTTCAATTCCTTTGTCCTGTGCATAGGCAACATCGATATTGTCAACACCGACACCGCCGCGGATAATCATCTTTAATCTGCCAGCCTCAGCTGCAGCATCAATAATCGGCTCACGCACTTTAGTCGCTGAGCGGACAACAATGACATCGACATCTTTGACTGCTTCGCAAAGTTCGTCGGGCTCATAATGCTGCTCAATGACTTCGTAACCTTTGTTCTTTAATTCATCAACGGCGCTTTTTGCCATGCCGTCAGTGGCAAGTACTTTTACCATTCTTACGTTCCTCCTGTATTAGTGCGCTTTTGCAAATTCTTTCATATAATCGACAAGTGCCTCTACACCTTCATACGGCATCGCATTGTAGATTGATGCACGCATACCGCCAACCAGACGATGTCCCTTCAGGTTTGAGAATCCTTTGTCAGCTGATCCTGCAACAAAGGCTTTGTCGAGCTCATCATCGCCGGTTCTGAACGTGACGTTCATCATAGAGCGGTCGATCTTTTCTGCAGCGGGCTTGTAGAAGTCCTGAGAATCAAGATAGTCATAGAGAAGAGCCGCTTTCTTTTCGTTGCGTTTCTTCATCTCCTCCAGGCCGCCGATCTCCAGCAGATACTCGAGAACGCAGTTACATACATAGATAGACCAGCACGGAGGTGTGTTAATCATTGAATTCTTATCAGCCTGCTTCTCAAAGCTCCAGATCTTCGGTGTAATGTCCATCTCATCACCGATCAGATCTTCGCGGATTGCCACAAAGGCAAATCCAGCCGGTGCCATATTCTTCTGAACGCCGCCGTAAATTGCACCATAACGGCTGACATCGATCGGTTCAGAAAGGATACAGGATGACATATCGGCAATCAGCGGGACATTTCCTGTCTCGGGATCATAATGCCATTTTGTACCAAAAATAGTGTTGTTGTAACACATATGTACATAAGCTGCATCCGGATCAAGCTTTAATTCATCCTGCGTCGGAACGCGGGTGTAGTTGATATCTTCAGTAGATCCGGCACACTGTGCGCCGTCTCCCAGATACTTTTTAGCTTCTTTGAGAGCCTGATTAGAGAAGTTGCCGCTGACAAGATAATCAGCTTTCTTGCTCTTTGCAGCGAGGTTCATCGGGAGTGCAGCAAAAATGCCGCTGGCGCCGCCCTGAAGAAAGAGGACTTTATAGTTGTCCGGAATACCTAACAGCTTGCGCAGATTAGCCTGACAGTCATTAATGATCTTGTCAAAGACTTTTGATCTGTGGCTCATCTCCATCACAGACATGCCAGAGCCTTCACAGTTCAGCAGTTCTTTCTGAACTCTCAGTAAAACAGGTTCCGGCAAAATAGACGGACCGGCTGAAAAGTTATAAATTCTTCCTTCTAACATTGTGGTTCCTCCTTTGTGTTTTTAAACATAACTACTCCACACCAAGTTTTCTGAATGTCTGTAGCAGCAAATCTTTATCCGGTTTAAGACTGATCGGCTCTCCGGCCGCTTTGATTGCATTCACGACATCCTTCAAGCCGTTTCCAGTGACAATGGAAACGAACGAGGCGTCCTTAGGCACAAGTCCCTGCTCCACAGCTTTTTTAAGTCCGGCTGTCCCGGCGACACCGGCCGGTTCCCCAAACACACCGCAGGTACGGCCAAGCAGTTTCATCGCATCAAGAATCTCCTGGTCAGAGACATTCACGACCACGCCGTTTGACTCCCGGATTGCGTTGAGTGCTTTGGTTGCATTGCGGGGAACGCCGACAGCGATGCTGTCAGCGATTGTGTTTTCCTCCATGGGCTCCCAGGGTTTATCCTCGGCGATCGCCTTGTTGAGCGGGCAGCACCCTTCTGCCTGAACAGAAATGAGCCGCGGCAATCTGTCAATAAAGCCGGCAGCATAGAGATCCTTAAAGCCTTTCCAGACACCGGCAATCGTACAGCCATCACCGACTGAAAGTGCCACATAGTCTGTCATCTTCCATCCAAGCTGCTCAGCAATTTCCAGAGCCACTGTCTTTTTCCCTTCCATCAGATAGGGATTGATTGCTGCATTGCGGTTATACCACCCGTATCTGTCGATCGCGATGGCAGACATATTGAAAGTCTCTTCATAAGAGCCTTCCACGCTCATGACAGTCGCACCGAAGTTTAAAAGCTGTGACACTTTTCCCTTTGGCGCACGTGAGGGGACAAAGATGTACGTCTTAAATCCGGCAGCTGCAGCATTACCGGCGAGCGATGAAGCCGCGTTACCGGTGGATGAGCAGCAGATTGTGTCAACGCCTGCCTCCTCCGCCTTGACAACAGCCATCGCCGATGCACGGTCTTTCAAACTGGATGTTGGATTAATCCCGTCATCTTTGACATAGAGCTCTTTCACGCCCAGAAGCTCTTCCAAATGGACAGCATGGTAGAACGGTGACCAGCCGACACGAAGTTTCGGCCGTTTGCCAATCCCTTCCACGGGGAGGAATTCCTTGTAACGCCACATGGAATTCTCACGCCTGTCGGCCATTTCTTCTTTTGAAATGTGATTCTTGATATATTGATAATCATATTTGATATCAAGAATACCGCCGCATTTTTTACATACTGTCGTTCCCGGAGTTGCTTCATACTCTGCGCCGCATTCGACGCAGACAGCTGAAATCACATTTTTCATTCTTTCGCCTCTGTTAAAATAATAACACGTTTCGGATTACTTGAGAAGACCTGTTCTCTCGTTAAACTCATTAATCAGGCCGTCGATCTCGTCAGCCTGCTTCTGGACTGATCCCCATGCTTTCTCAAAATCATACCACTGATCATTCAGATCCTGGATCTCACGTCCCTGCTGCTCAATCCATGTGTAATACTTGAGGTTGTGGATCCTCTTGCGGTCTGTGTAGCGCAGCTCAAGCATATTGTCAGTGCTCTGGCCAAGCAGATGCTTCTCATAGTCAACTGCAGCCATCACCGGTGTGTACTCGCCATCCTGATCGACAAGCTCCTGGATACGGGACTGATACATCTGTGCAGAGTCAGTCATAACTGTTGCGATGACATCGTGCTCATCCATCTCATAGTACTTGGCCATCTTAATCGCGCAAAGCATGTTGGCAATGCCGGAAATACCGAAGTAATCAAGGACATCGACAAGTGCAGGATCTACACCGCGTTCCTTCTTCAGGTATTCACGGGCAACCGGCTCATTCATGAAGCGAATCAGTCTCTGGGAATCTTCGTCATCAATGTCGACAACCAGGTCCGTATTCTTGACATTGTGAATCCACGGTACATGCTTATCGCCAATGCCTTCAATACGGTGGCCGCCAAAACCGTTGTCAAGCAGTGTCGGGCACTGAAGTGCTTCACCAACACCGAGCTTCAATCCCGGATACTGCTGCTTCAGATAATCACCAGAGGCCATCGTTCCGGCTGAACCTGATGTGAAGATCGCACCTGCAAAGCGGTCCCCATCCTTCTTCATATCTTCAAAAGCGCCCTGGATGGCTGTACCGGTGACATTGTAATGCCACATATAGTTGCCCATCTCGTCAAACTGATTAAAAATGACAACATCATCTCTGGTCTCGCGCAGCTCCCAGGTTTTGTCAAAAATCTCTTTGACGTTGCTCTCGCATCCCGGAGTCGCAATCACTTCGCCGGCGATGGACTTAAGCCAGTCAAAACGCTCCTGACTCATCTCTGCGGGAAGAATGGCGATCGAATCTACTCCGAGAAGTTTGGAATCGAAGGCGCCGCCGCGGCAGTAGTTTCCTGTGGAAGGCCACACTGCTTTATTGTATGTTGAATCAAACTGTCCTGTGACAAGCCTGGGAATCAGACATCCGTAAGATGCACCGACTTTATGGCATCCTGTCGGAAAGAATTTTCCAACCATACAGATGATTCTGGCTTTGACACCGGTCAGTTCCGGCGGTAAAACAATATAATTAGGTTTGCCGAATAATCCGCCGCTTTCTTTAGGCTCATTTCTCCATGTGATCCGGAAAAGATTGAGCGGATTGATATCCCACAGGCCGACATCTTTCAGCTTCTCTTTGATCGAATCGGGAATGAGATTCGGATCTCTCAGCTGTGCAATTGTCGGCAGGATAATATTGTTTTCTCTTGCCTTCTCAATGTTATGTTCAAGTGCTTTTTCATTTTTTTTCAGGGATATCATACAAGCATCTCCTTCTCATGTTTAGAAACAACGTTCTACAGATTCATACTATCATTTTGATATTCAAAAAGCAACGAATCAGAACAATATTTTGCAAAAAGTTTTAGTAAATTAAAAAATTTTTGCTCAGGTGCTATTTACTTACTATTGTGATTCATTTAAAATATAAATATGTAAATGTTCAAAGGAGGTGGAGCTATGAGCATAGACAACGGATATCCCGATGTAGGCAACAAGATTATAGGGAAATCCTTCACCCGTCTCGACGCACATGATAAAGCGATCGGACGTGTCAAATATGTTGATGACCTTTGTGACAAAAGCGCATTATGCACCCGGATTCTTCACTCTTCGGTAGCCAATGGAATCGTCAAATCCATTGACACTTCTGAAGCTGAAAAAATCCCCGGCATTGTGCGCATTTTCACATGCTTTGATGTACCCAGACATTATTTTCCCACACCCGGACATCCCTGGTCTGTTGAACCCTCGCATCAGGACGTCGCAGACAGACTGTTGCTGACAGATCATCCGCTCTATTACGGTGATGATATTGCAGCCGTCGTCGCTGAAGATGAAATCGCAGCAGCACAGGCTATACGCGTACTGAAAGACAAGGTAGTATATGAAGAACTGCCGTTCGTTCTGGATGTGCATGACGCCATCAAAGATGACGCGCCTTTACTTCATCCGGATTATCCCGGAAATGTGCTGGCCCATACACAGATTCATCAGGGAAATTACGAAGAAGCAATCAAAGAGGAAGGGTTGATTAAGGTAGAAGGCTGGTATGATGTGCCCACTGTTCAGCACTGTCATATCGAGAACTTCGAATGCTTTGCATACGGTGAAGGCGATGACCGCTATGTCTGCTACTCTTCCACTCAGATTCCTCATATTGTACGTCGCTGTATCGGGCAGGCTCTCGATATGGACTGGGGCAAATTCAGAGTCATCAAGCCCTATGTCGGCGGTGGTTTCGGCAACAAACAGGATACACTGTACGAACCGCTCTGTGTCTGGCTTTCAATGCAGCTGGGCGGACGTCTTGTCAAAATCGATGTCCCGCGTGAGGAAACATTTGTCAATAACCGTGTCCGTCACGGTGAGCGCTTCCATATCATTTCTTATTTAAGGAAAGACGGTACTTTTGCCGCCAGAAAATATGAAGCGTGGGCTGATCAGGGTGCCTACGCATCGCATGGACATGCGATCGCCGCCAAATCGCTCAACGCGTTTCCGCAACTGTATCCTTGCGACAATATAGAAGGTGATGCCTGGACTGTTTTTACCAACAAGCCTGTCGCGGGAGCAATGCGGGGATACGGTATGCCGCAAGGCTCTTATGCCATGGAAGCAAATGCTGATGACTGTGCCAGAGCGCTCGGCATGGATCCTCTGGAATTTAAGCGTAAAAATCTGATGCCGGTTGGTTTTGTTCATGCCTTTTCAGGCAATGAGCTGTACAGCGATACGTTCAATCAGTGCTTTGATAAAGGTGATAAGACTATCGGATATACCAAAAAATATGAGGAGTATAAAAAGCCTCAGACCGGAGATGTACGGCGGGGTATCGGCGTTGCTACATTCTGGTACAATACGGCAGTATATCCGATTGCCCTTGAGACATCATCCTGTCGAATGGTCTTAAATCAGGATGGTTCTGTTCAGGTGCAGCTGGCTGAAACTGAAATCGGTCAGGGCGCTGATACTGCAGCAGCTCAGATGACAGCCGAATCAATCGGCCTGACATTAGATAAAGTCCATACTGTCTCATGTCAGGATACCGATGTGACTCCGTTCGGTACCGGTGTCTACGCTTCCAGAGGCACCTATACTCTAGGTTTTTCAGTCCGCAAGACTGCTCTGGAAATGAAGAAGAGAATTCTTGAATATGCCTATGAACTGACACGTATGCAGCCTTATATCATGGACATAATAGACAACAACATTGTCCGTAAAACAGACGGCCGCATTCTGATGAGTATGAAGGAGCTGGCTACAACTGCTCTTTACAGCCGCGATCACAGTGTACATTTGACATCAGAAACGACAGCGCACATCAAAACAAATGCGTTCTCATTTGGCTGCTGCTTTGCAGAAGTCGAGGTGGATATTCCGATGTGCCGTGTACGTCTGCTCAATATTGTCAATGTGCATGACTGCGGTCAGGTAATCAACCCGGCTCTTGCAGAGGCACAGGTACACGGCGGCCAGAGCATGGGCATCGGTTATGCCCTTTCAGAAAAGCTCCTGTTTGATCAGAAGACAGGCCGTCCGCTGAACAATAATCTGCTTGACTATAAACTGTCATCGTTCATGGATCATCCAAGACTTGTCGGTGAGTTTGTTGAAAACTATGAACCTACCAGTGCATACGGCACCAAAGGTCTGGGAGAGCCGCCGGTATGTCCGGTTGCTCCTGCTATACGGGCTGCTGTTGCACAGGCAACTGGATGCTTTATCAATGAAATTCCGCTCTCTCCGGATGTCCTGTATAAAAACTATGTGGAAGCCGGTCTGATTGAAGAGGAAGGAGGCGAGCACTGATGTATGATATCAAAGCTTTATATGAAGCTGAAAGCGTACAGGATGCATGCCGTCTTTTGACAGAGCATCCCGAAGCACAGGTAATTGCCGGAGGCTCTGATGTTCTGGTACAGGTTCGTGAGGGAAAGCGTGCAGGCAAAGAGCTTGTAAGCATTTATATGCTTGATGAATTGCGTGGCATCAGTATCGATAAAGATGAAAACGTGCGCATCGGTTCGCTGACCAGTTTTTCAAACATCACTAAGAATCCTATTATTCAGGAAAAGATAGGTGTTCTCGGTGAAGCCGTGAACATGATCGGCGGACCGCAGGTTCGTGCGATCGGCACTATCGGCGGCAACACTTGTAACGGTGTGACTTCTGCCGACTCCGCCTCAACGCTTCATGCGTGGGAAGCCATCATTGAGATTACCGGCCCTGACGGCGTTCGTTATGAACCGATCAAAGATTTCTACATCAAAGCCGGCACGGTTGATTTACACCAGGGAGAAATACAGACAGCCATTCTGATTCCAAAATCTTCTTATGAGAACTGCTTCGGACATTACATCAAATACGGCAAGCGCAATGCCCTCGAGATCGCCAATATTGGCTGCTCAGTGAATGTACGCTTATCCGATGACAAAAAAACTTTTGATCGCGTTCGTATTGCTTACGGGGTCGCAGGACCAGTTCCCATGCGTGCTCCTTCCGCCGAAGAATATATCAACGGCAAAGAAATCACTGAAGAACATGTCGAACAGTTCGGTAAAGAGGTGTTAAAAGATATCAACCCGCGTGATTCATGGCGCGGCGGCAAACAGTTCCGTGAGCATATGGCTGTCGTAATGGCTCAGAGAGCCTTGCGCGAATCAATCAAAAAAGCAGGAGGTGACGTAAAATGAGTGAACGGAAATATAAAACAGTTCATTTTACCCTGAACGGAAAACCGACTGAAAAAAATGTGGATGTACGCGCTTCTCTCACAGATATGCTGCGCAATGATTACCGTATGACCAGCGTCAAAAAAGGCTGTGAAGTCGGAGAATGCGGAGCCTGTACTGTCATTATCGATGGCGAAGCTTTTGACTCCTGTATTTATCTGGCTGTATGGGCAGAAGGTAAAAACATTACGACACTGGAAGGTTTAATGGGCCCCGGCGGAGAACTATCAGATATCCAGCAGGCATTTATCGATGAAACCGCAATCCAGTGCGGATTCTGTTCACCGGGATTTATCCTCTCTGCATGGGAAATCCTCAACACCGGTAAGGAATACACAGATGATGAACTGCGCAAACTCCTCTCCGGCCATCTCTGCCGCTGCACAGGTTATGAGAATATTTTCCGGGCGGTCAAAAAGACAATGCTGCGCCGCCTGGGTAAATATGAAGAAGCTGAAAAAGTAAATGATCAGGCAATCGTAGATACAGATGAGCGAAAGCCCTTCGCATCGCTTGATCCTACTGTACAAGCCTAATTGGACTCAGCTTGATCATTCAATGACAAAAACTATCATGCAGCTCAGATATTCTGGGCGGAAGCAGAAAAACGACGGTGCTTAGAACCCGTATTTTGGGCTCTTATGCACCGCCTGTTTTTTCTGCATCGAGAACGATTCCGTCAGGATGTCTGGGATGCATTGAGAGACTATGATTGAATCAAGAGTGATTCTCCAGTCATTTCTGCCGGCTGCGGGATTCCCATCAGCTCCAGCAGCGTCGGTGCAATATCAGCAAGTTTCCCGCCTTCACGCAATTTGTATTGGGGGTCTGCATTGATGAGAATAAACGGTACCGGATTTGTCGTATGAGCGGTAAAAGGTTCACCGCTTTCTTCATCGATCATCATGTCGGAATTACCGTGATCAGCACAGAGGAACATCTGACCACCGACTTCCTTTACCGCCTCTACTGTTTTGCCAACACACTCATCAACTGCTTCAACCGCTTTAATTGCCGCTGCAAGCACTCCTGTATGGCCAACCATATCCGAGTTAGCGAAGTTAATGATAATCACATCATATTGGCATGAGTGAATGGCTTCGCACAATTTATCACATACTCCGTATGCACTCATCTCAGGCTGGAGATCATATGTGGCTACCTTTGGTGAGGGAATCAGAAAACGGTCTTCGCCTGGATTGGGCTTTTCAACTCCGCCATTAAAGAAAAATGTCACATGAGCATATTTCTCTGTTTCAGCAATTCTAGCCTGCGTCATACCCAGAGAGGATATGTACTCTCCCAGCGTATTAACAATCTCCTCTTTTGGAAAGGCAACCGTTTTATTTGGTATCGTCGCATCATAATCTGTGAAACATACATATGTTGTCTCTATGCGTTTTCCGCGCTCAAATCCGTCAAAATCATCACAGCAAAAGCAACGCGTAATCTGCCGGGCGCGATCCGGCCTGAAATTAAAGAAAATAATGGAATCGTTATTTTTTATCGTTGCTACAGGAGCGCCGTTCTTATCCGTGATAACCGTTGGCAGAACAAATTCATCTGTCGTACCGGCATCATACGAGTTTTGCATCGCTTCATGTCCTGATAACGCAGTCTCTCCGATTCCTTTTGTCAGTGCATCATATGCCTTCTGTGTGCGCTCCCATCTGTTATCACGATCCATAGCATAATAACGTCCCGCGACAGAGGCAATCTCTCCGACACCGATTTCCTGACATTTTTCTTCCAGTTCTTCGACATATCCTTTTCCGGACTCAGGAGGTGTATCCCTGCCATCCATGAAACAGTGAATGAACACTTTTGTCAGATTCTGACGTTTTGCCAATTCCAGCAGTCCGTATAAATGCTCTTGATGGGAATGTACGCCGCCATCAGAGACAAGTCCGTAAAGATGCAGTGCACTGTCATTATCTTTAGCATTTTTACATGCGCGAAGAAGTTCGGGATTCTCAAAAAAATCTCCATCAGCAATCGCTTTGGAAATCTTCGTCAGGTCCTGATAGACGATGCGCCCTGCGCCCATATTAAGATGCCCCACTTCTGAATTTCCCATCTGACCGTCAGGAAGTCCCACAGCCAGTCCACTGGCATATCCTTTTACAAACGGATACTCTTTTTTTAATCTGTCGACAACAGGCGTATCTGCCAAAGCTATCGCATTGCCATGCGTCTCCTTACGCAGTCCGTATCCATCAAGTATCATAAGAACAGTCGGTTTTTTAGGCATATAAACTATCTCCTTCACAAAACAAGGGCGCCGACGCAGACCGTGGCGCCCTTTTAAACTTTTTATCTTATTTATCTGTGTCAATCTGCCTCAACTGATGTAAAGCTGAATTTGGTGACATCAAAGAGTCCCTGATCGGTAATCTTCAATTCAGGAATAACCGGCAGTGACATGAAACATAGTGTTGTAAACGGTTCAAGATCATCTCTGATACCAAGCTCTTTATGCGCGATCTCGTGCATCTTAATGAGCTTTTCCGCAACCTTTGTGCCTGGTTCTGTTGTCATGAGACCGCCGATCGGCAGAGGCATTCTCTCCAGTACCTGACCGTCTTTGACAAGAACAAAGCCGCCGCTCTGCTCCTTAATAGCCTGTACAGCAGCTGCCATGTCATCATTGTTGACACCGACGACAACGATATTATGTGAATCGTGTGCAATGGTTAATGCAACCGCACCAGCTTTAATTCCATAGTCTGACAACAGACCTGTGCCGACGAAACCGGTATTGTGATGACGCTCGACAATCGCAATCTTAGCTACATCGATTGAGGGATCAAAAACAAATTCTCCGTTCTCGTCAATCTTAATATCCATCACTTTATTGCCAGTGACAACGCCGCCCTTTAAAACCTGAATGGTCTTAACGTGATTGGATGTCAGATGCATGATCAGTTTATCTTCTGTAAATCCACTGATATTGACACTGCCGCCAACATAGGCCGAATCAAAGTATTTAATATCCGGAAGATACTCACCATCCTTGGCAACAAGCTTACCTTCAATAAAGACCGAGCTGGGATTAAAATCTTTCAGGTTGTCGACAAGAACAACATCTGCACGATATCCAGGGGCAATCGCACCACGGCCTTCCAGTCTCCAGCACTCGGCAGCATTGATCGTAGCCATCTGGATTGCTGTAATGGCATCGATCCCAAGCTCGACACACATTCTCAGGTGGCCGTTGACATGACCTTCCTGCAGGATCGTCATCGGCTGACGGTCATCCGAACACAGCAGGCAGCGGCGGCTGTTTCTGCTGTTCACACCGGCTGCTAAATTGGGAAGATCATGACAGGCAGAACCCTGTCTGAGCAATATGTATTCTCCGTTATCCAGACGATCATTCAGTTCTTCAATATTGGAACACTCGTGGTCACCCCGAATACCGACAGCTGAATAAGCATTCAGCTCTTTTCCTTTAATGGCAGGTGCATGGCCGTCAATTATCTTGCCAAATCGTTTAGCAACCATGAGCTTATCAAGCACTTCATCATCCGCGTTAATAACACCGACAAAATTCATGAATTCGCCCAAGCCGATCACATTTGTAAACTGCATCGGTCCCTTCATCGTATTGGCATCAATAATCGCTCCGGAGTGTTCAAACGGCGTGGCCGGAACGCAGGACGGAATCATGAATTTCACGCTCAGCGCTGTATTTTTGGCTGCATTCATCATGTAGTTCAATCCATTGACGCCGGCTACATTGACAATCTCATGCGGATCGGCAATAACTGTCGTGGTTCCCAGAGGAACAACCAGTTTGCCGAATTCTTCCGGAGACAAATGTGAGGACTCGATATGAATATGAGAATCGATCAAACCGGGAATAGCATATTGTCCTTTGGCATCGATCTCGACTTCACCTTCATAATCCCCAATACCGGCAATCTCCTCACCGACCATCGCAATGGTGCCTTCGACAATTTTGCCGGAAAAAACATTGACAATCTTAGCATTTTTGATAACAGTATCTGCCTTAACACGGCCTGCTGCAACATCAATCAGTCTTTTTAACCCAGCTTTATCCATCATTCTCTACCTCCTATCAGCAATCAGGCATTGACAATTTCGCCAAAATCAGCTTTTAGTGATGCACCGCCGACAAGTCCGCCGTCTATGTCATTCTGTGCAAAGAGATCAGCGGCTGTCTTTGTGTTGACAGATCCGCCGTACTGGATGCGCATCGCCTCTGCAACATCCTTTCCATACAGTTCGCATACGCATGCCCGGATACCGGCACATACCTCCTGTGCCTGTTCGGTTGTTGCTGTCTTTCCTGTACCAATCGCCCAGATTGGCTCATAGGCAATGACCATCTTGGCCGCCTGATCGGCGCTGACACCTAATAAGCCAACTTTAACCTGCTGGCGGATAAAATCCATCGTAATCCCCTGCTCTCTCTGCGCCAGAGATTCACCGACACACATAATCGGAATCAGGTCATATTCAAATGCCTTCAGCACCTTCTTGTTGATGTCTTCATTGGTTTCTTTAAAATATTCGCGTCTTTCAGAATGACCGACAATTACATATTTAACGCCGGCATCTACTAGCATACCTGGCGCGATTTCTCCAGTGAAAGCACCTTTGTCCTCAAAATACATATTCTCAGCGCCAACCTGAATGTTGGTACCTTCAGCCGCTTTGACAACAGGAACGATATCAATCGCAGGTACACAAAAGACGACATCGACTTCGTCATTAGCTACCAGTGGTTTGAGTTCCTCCACCAACGCGACTGCTTCGGAAGGTGTTTTGTTCATCTTCCAGTTTCCTGCTACAATTCTTCTTCTGCCCATAACAGCATCCCTCCTGTCTGTATAACTGATACTTATTATAAATCATCCGCTGCAGCTACACCCGGGAGCTCTTTGCCTTCCAAAAACTCAAGCGAAGCGCCGCCGCCTGTAGAAATATGTGTCATCTTATCTGAGAAGCCCATCTGATTAACTGCAGCAGCCGAATCACCGCCGCCGATGATCGTGATGGCATCACAATCGGCAAGCGCCTGCGCCACTGCCCGTGTGCCATCTGCAAAATTGTCCATCTCAAAAGCGCCCATTGGGCCGTTCCATACGACTGTTTTGGCATCTTTAACAGCATCTGCATACAGAGCCGCAGTCTTAGGCCCGATATCCAGAGCCATCCATCCGTCAGGCGTCTTTCCTGCCTCGGCCGTATCTTTCGTAGCATTATTATCAAATGCATCCGCAATCACATCATCAACCGGAAGCATCATATTAACGTTATTGTCATGAGCCTTCTGAATCATCTTCTTTGCATAATCAAGATAATCATCCTCACACAGTGAACTGCCGATAGATCCGCCCTGTGCTTTGACAAATGTATAGGTCATCGCGCCGCCGATCAGCAGCGTGTCGACCTTATCCAAAAGTCTGTCAATCACGTCGATCTTCCCGGAGATCTTGGATCCGCCAAGAATGGCGACAAACGGTCTCTCAGGATTGTCAACTGCATTTCCAAGAAAATCGATTTCTTTTTTCATCAGATATCCCACAACACAAGTGTCCACATACTCGGTGACACCGACATTTGAGCAATGAGCTCTGTGGGCTGTTCCAAATGCATCATTGACATAGATATCGCAGAGTGAAGCAAGCTCTTTGCTGAACTCTTCGCCGTTTTTAGTCTCTTCTGCGCGATAGCGGGTGTTTTCAATCAGCATAGCCTCGCCGTCTTTAAGTGCCTCTGCCGCCGCCTTTGCATTTTTTCCTACCACTTCATCATCTGCAGCAAATACCACTTTCTGGCCAAGAAGTTCAGATAAGCGCTCAGCAACAGGAGCCAGCGACATTTCAGGAACCGGATTTCCTTTCGGACGTCCGAGATGTGAACAGAGAATGACTTTGCCTCCGTCATCCAGCAGCTTTCTGATCGTCGGCAGTGAAGCCACGATACGAGTGTCATCCGTTATTTTCCCGTCATCAAGCGGGACATTGAAATCACAGCGCACCAGTACGCGCTTTCCTTTTACATTAATATCATCAACTGTTTTTTTGTTTAACATACATACTCCTTTTTCTGTAAAAACTAAAAAAGTATCCAAAAAGGGACCCGGCCGTAAAGCCGAATCCCTTTCGAAGTATCATTACAGCTTAGTGAAATATTTGATTGTCCTGATCATCTGAGCCGTGTAAGAAGCTTCATTGTCATACCATGAAACTACCTGAACCTCTGTTGTTCCATCACCGATCGGATTGCACAGTGTCTGTGTGGCATCAAAGATCGATCCGTGTGTATCGCCGATGATGTCGCTGGAGACGATCGGCTCTTCATTGTAGGCGAGCGTCTCATTCGCACACTTCTTGACTGCTTCATTAACCTGCTCTGCTGTCACGTCGCCTTCGACAACAGCAACAAGGATTGTAGTGGAACCAGTCGGAACCGGAACACGCTGCGCAGAGCCGATCAGCTTACCCTTGAGTTCCGGAATAACAAGTCCTACAGCCTTCGCAGCACCAGTTGTTGTCGGAACAATATTGACAGCGCCGGCACGTGAGCGGCGGAAGTTGCTGCCATGCTGTTTGTCAAGGATCTCCTGATCGCCTGTATAAGCATGAACAGTAGTCATGATGCCGCTCTTGATCGGTGCAAAATCGTTGAGCGCTTTGGCCATCGGAGCCAGACAGTTTGTCGTGCAGGACGCTGCAGAAACAATCTGATCATCTGCCGTGAGTGTGTCATGGTTAACATTGTAAACAATCGTCTTAAGATCGTTTCCGGCAGGGGCAGAAATAATGACTTTCTTAGCGCCGGCTTTAATGTGCGCCATCGATTTTTCTTTTGATGTATAGAATCCTGTGCTTTCAATAACAGCATAGACATCCAGCTCGCCCCAAGGACACTCAGATGCATCTTTGAAGGCATAAATCGGAATCTTATGGCCATCTACGATAATATTGTTTTCATCATAGCTGACTTTATCATAATCGTCGAACTTTTTCTGGCATGAATCATACTTGAGAAGATATGCCATCATCTCAGGGCTTGTCAGATCATTGATTGCAACAATCTCATATCCTTCTGCAGCATACAGTTGTCTGAAGGCCAAACGTCCGATACGTCCAAATCCGTTAATTGCTACTCTAATTGCCATATGATACCTCCTGCTTATATATATTTACTTTAGCTCCTTAATACTTGTGTATATTCTATCACTCAGTTATATGATTAACAAGTATAAACATATCATTTAATTTGTTTGTTTCTTGTTAATAAGTAAACGAAGAATTATAGCCATTCGCCTGATAATACCAGATAATTATTGTATAATAAATATGAAAAGCCACTTATTGTTTTTGTGAAAGGAGAGAATAAAAAATGAGCAAGTATAAAGTTGGGATCAACGGATTCGGACGTATCGCCCGCATCATACTCCGCAGCCTTGAACTGCGCGATACGGACATTGAAATCGTCGGTATCAATCTGCACAATGCAAACCATGAGCGCATGGCTTATCAGGTTGAATATGATTCAGTGTTCGGACGCTTTAACGGCGAGGTTGAAGCGACAAAAGAAGGCATCCGTATAAACGGCAAAGATATTAAAGTGTTTTCAGAGGATGATCCGGCTGATATCAAGTGGTGGTCCTGCGGTGCAGAGTATGTCATTGAAGCAACCGGTAAGTTCCTGACACGCATGGCTTGCTGCAGGCATTTTATCGGCGGCGTCAAACGGGTCATCCTGACTGCACCCGGCAAATCTGATGATATTCCGACTTTTGTCATGGGTGTCAATCATGAGGAGTATGATCCAGCTACAATGACCGTTGTCTCCAACGCCAGCTGTACCACAAACTGTCTGGCACCGCTTACCAAGGTTGTCAACGACGCCTTCGGAATTGAAAAGGCATTAATGTCGACTATCCACGCGTCTACATCCAAACAAAAGCCTGTTGACTCCAACGGAGGACGTGACTGGCGGACAGGCCGTTCTGTGTTCAACAATATCATTCCATCGACTACCGGTGCTGCAAAAGCTGTCGGACTCGTAATCCCGGAACTTAAGGGCAAGATGACAGGCATGAGCTTCCGTGTACCCTGTAATGATGTCTCTGTCGTTGATTTGACAGCCCAGCTCAAGACAAAGACGACATATGAGGAGATCTGTGCTGAGATTAAAAAGGCATCCGAGACTACCATGAAAGGAATCATCGAGTATAATCATGACGAACTGGTATCAGGAGACCTGCGTGGTAATTACAACACCTGTATCTTTGATGAGAAAGCCGGCATTATGCTCGATGACAGTTTTGTTAAACTGATTGCCTGGTACGATAATGAGTGGGGTTATGCCAATAAAGTGATTGATTTGACAGAACATGTCATCAAAACAAATAAAGCAGTTAAACAGGCAGGACAAAAGGTTAAAGAGCCTCTTTCATCCATTGCCTCCAAACGTGAAGCTGCCGCTGCGCAAGAGGCTGTCTTGAAAGCAAAAAAACAATAAGTATTACAATAAAGGGCCCTGGCAAAACTGCCAGGGTCTTTTATTGTATTATGCCGCCCCCCAGAACATAACCGGAAGTATCATACAGAACTAATGACTGGCCCGGTGTGACCGCTCTCTGCGGTTCATCAAATATACAGGTTATTTCATTATGACTGCTCATATAAGCAAGAGCATTTGCTCCCCTGTGATTGTATCGGATCTTGGCTATGACGCGCATCCCTCGCTCACGTCTTTCCGGAAGGCTTTCCAAAGCCATAAAACACGGATCAGACGCTTTCACTTCCGTACTGTATTTATCATCTCCCACAACCACTTCATGTGTCTCAGGACGAATCTCGCGCACGTAGGACGGCTTCCCGAGCGATAGTCCTAACCCTTTCCTCTGGCCGACCGTATAATGAACAATTCCTTTGTGTTGTCCCAGGACTATCCCATCCTCGGTGACAAAATTTCCCGGTACATCCTCAGTCTCTGTATATTCACTGATAAAACGGGCGTAATCCCCGTCAGGAACAAAACATATATCCTGACTGTCGGGCTTTTCAGCTACCGGAAGACCTGCCTTTTCAGCAATCTTTCTGATTTTATCTTTATTATAATGTCCAACCGGCATCAAGGTATGAATCAGCTGCTCTTGCGTTAGTGTGTATAGTGCATAGGTCTGATCTTTATGATTGTCCGATCTTTTTAAAGCAAACCGTCCATTTTCAGTTTGCTCAATCAAAGCGTAATGCCCTGTTGCAATATAGTCAGCGCCTATAGACAAGGCTTTATGTAAAAGAGCTTCCCATTTGACAACACGATTACAGACAATACAGGGATTAGGAGTGCGCCCCCTGCGATACTCACTGACAAAATCAGCAATGACACTGTTTTCGAACTCTTGACGAAAATTCATCACATAATGAGGAATGCCGATCACGGATGCGACCTTTTTTGCGTCTTCAACGGCACTAAGGCCGCAGCAACCGCCCTCATGCTCGATCACACAAGGATCCGTCTGCGGCCATATTTCCATTGTAACACCGATGACGTCATAGCCCTGTTCTCTAAGGAGCAGGGCTGCAACTGAGGAATCTACGCCGCCGGACATGCCGACAACGACTTTTCCCTTTGATGCCGTCAATTAGTATTCCTCTTCTTCCTCATCTTCGCTGATATCGCTTTTGGGTTTTGAGAGTCCCTCAATCTTAATCCCGTTTTTCTCAGCATAATCCCACAGTGCAGCATGAATTGCCTCTTCAGCAAGAAGTGAACAATGGATTTTGATGGGAGGAAGTCCATCAAGAGCTTCCATCACTGCCTTGTTTGTCACTTCCAACGCCTGCTGAATAGTCTTTCCTTTGACTAATTCTGTAGCCATACTGCTGGTTGCTACAGCCGCACCGCAGCCAAATGTCTTAAACTTACAATCCTGGATGATGCCGTTATCATCAATATCGAGATACATACGCATGATATCTCCGCACTTGGCATTACCAACTGTGCCTACACCGCTTGCATTTTCGATCTCGCCAACGTTTCTCGGATTCTGGAAATGATCCATTACTTTTTCTGAATACATATTATTCCTCCTGTACCATAACTCACTTGTTATTCTGTTTTTTGACAAAGTCTTCATAGAGCGGAGACATGCTGCGCAGCTGTGCAACAATCTCCTTAAGCGCATCGACAGTGTAGTCGATATCTTCCATTGTCGTCTCATCCGACAAAGTCAACCGGACCGACCCGTGAGCAATCTCATGAGGCAGGCCGATACCAAGCAAGACATGTGACGGATCCAGCGATCCGGACGCACAGGCAGATCCGCTGGATGCGCAGATCCCCTTCATATCAAGCATGATGAGCATTGACTCTCCTTCGACAAACTGAAAACTGAAATTGGCATTGTTGGGAAGACGATTGTCGCGTCCACCGTTGAGCCGGCTGTATGGAATCTCATCGAGAATACGGTCAATCAGGTGATCACGCATAGCAATCTCTTTGTCGTTCCACTCGCTCATGTGCTCATGAGCAATCTGTGCGGCTTTTGCAATGCCGATAATCCCCGGTACATTCTCTGTTCCGGCACGGCGTTTTCTCTCCTGTGCGCCGCCGTGGACAAATGATCCGATCTTGACCCCGGTACGGATATAGAGGAAGCCAATCCCTTTCGGCCCGTAAAACTTATGACCGCTTGCACTCATCATATCAATATTGTATTCATCAACATTGATCGGAATATGGCTGTAAGCCTGCACTGCATCTGTATGGAATAAAATTCCATGTTCATGAGCTATTGCTCCGATTTCTTTGATTGGCTGAATGGTTCCGATTTCATTGTTGGCAAACATAACTGAAATCAGAATGGTATCTGGTCTGATGGCCTCCTTAAGTTCATCCAGCTTAATAACTCCATTCTCATCAACGTCAATATATGTGATTTCATATCCTTTCTTGGCAAGATAATCGCAAGTATGCATGATTGCGTGATGCTCTATCTTACTGGTGATGATATGCTTCCCCTTCTTCTCTCCGAGCAGATCGGCAGTCGCTTTAAGAGCCCAGTTATCAGAAGCGGATCCGCCTGCTGTAAAATAAATCTCTTTTTCTTTAGCGCCGATTGTATCTGCTATCGTCTTGCGTGCCTTGCTGATGGCATCTTTATTATGGGATGCAAACCCGTAGAGACTTGACGGGTTGCCATAATACTCAGTAAAGTACGGAAGCATCGCCTCCACAACTTCCGCAGAAGTCTTAGTCGTCGCAGCGTTATCAAGATAAACCATTTTACTCATTACCATATCTCCTTTATCATATTGTTAGGGCAAGCGCATCATGCACCCGCTGATGTGATCAATTCTGACAGGCGCAGGCAGAACTGCCCTGTTTTTCTACATCTTCAGGAATCTTTTCGACAAGCTCGTAAAGCGAAATGCTGTCAACCGCAGAATTAATGCTGTCATTTACTTTCTGCCAGACGTATTTTGCAACACAGGCCCCGGAGTTTTCACAGGAGGCTTCTCCGTCAACCGAGCAGTCCACGGGATTTAAATTGCCTTCCACAGCCCTCAAGATATCCCCGACAGAAATATCTCTTGAATCTTTAGCCAGCGAATATCCACCTGCTGAACCGCGGCAACTGGTTACGAGCCCTGCTTTTTTCATCTTTGTCATCAGCTGCTCCAGATAACGTTCTGAAATCTCCTCGCTGCGGGCTATGACCGACAGAGCAACAGGCTGATGATTGTCATACGAAGCCAGCTCAATCATCGCTCTTAACCCATAGCGTCCTTTTGTTGACATTTTCATAGTCTCTATACCCGTCCTTTTGAGCAGTATCTAATTGAAACTGATTTAATTCCTATTATTTTAAATACTACTAAAATACTTGTAATTTATTCCCTACGACAATATAACACCGCCTGAAGGCGGTGTCAACAGGTTTTTATATATATGCGGTAGTTTAACCCGATCACAGATCAGTTTGACACAATTTGCCGGTAAACTTGGATGATAAAACAAGAAACCGCAGCTGATGCTGCGGTCTCTCAATCTGATCATACAGATAATAGATTGAATGAATTACTTCAAATCATCAAAGAATGTCTTCAGGCGGCCAAGGCCTTTCTTGATATCATCATCAGAAATGGCATAAGAAAGACGGAAGCACTCCGGAGCACCGAAGTCTGCGCACGGAACGATGACGACATGATAGTCTTCGATAAGAATAGCTGCAGCATCAGCTGCTGACTCAATCTTCTTTCCGTTATACTCTTTGCCGAAAGCACCGGACATATCTACGAAATAATAGAAAGCACCCTGCGGCTTGACATAGGAAATATATTTAACCTCATCAAGAAGCTCGCCCATCAGATTGCGGCGTCTCTCAAATGACTGACGCATCTCCTCAACCTTATCCTGCGGGCCGTTCAGTGCCTCAACAGCAGCCTTCTGTGTAATGGAGTTAACGTTAGATGTCTGATGGCTCTGTACCGAACCCATAACCTTGGCGATCTCAACCGGTGTGGCTGTAAATCCAAGTCTCCAGCCTGTCATTGCATAGCTCTTGGAAAGGCCGCTGCATGTGATCGTCCTCTTGTAGATCTCTTCGCCGAGGGAAGCGATGCTGACATGCTTAGCGCCTTCATATACAAGGTATTCATACATTTCATCAGCGACAACATAGAAATCCTTCTCTACAGCAACTTTTGCAATTGCCTCAAGCTCTTCCTTTGAATAAACCATACCAGTCGGATTACTTGGTGTACAGAGAATAAGGGCCTTTGTGTTGGCTGTGCACGCTGCTTCAATCTGCTCTGCAGTCACTTTATAACCAGTAGATGCATCTGTCTTGATATAAACCGGTACGCCATCACAAAGCTTTACTGTCTCAGGATATGTCAACCAGTAAGGAGCCGGGATGATGACTTCATCGCCCGGATTGATGATTGCCTGGAACACATTGCAAAGAGAGTGCTTTCCACCGTTAGAGATGACAATCTGTTCAGGAGCATAGTCAAGATTGTTGCGCTCTTTAAACTTTTTGCAGACAGCTTTCTTGAGCTCAACTGTACCACCAGCCGGTGTGTATTTTGTAAAACCGTCGTCAAGAGCTTTTTTGGCGGCATCTTTAATATTATCAGGTGTATCGAAATCAGGTTCTCCTGCTCCGAAACCGACAATATCGATGCCTTCTGCTTTCATTGCTTTTGCCTTTGCAGTGATAGCCAATGTTGAAGACGGCTTCACCTGAGTTGCTTTCTTTGATAACGCTAATGACATTTTTAATGTACTCTCCTTTCGTTTCGTGTGAAACATTTATCAAAAAAACACCTTTTTGATTATATCTTATCCTCGAGAGTGGTACAAGATATAAATCATAAAGCTTTCATAAAGTAATGGGCAACAGACCTGTTACAGTCTGCTGCCCTGACACGAAACTCATCAACACAAAACGATGAGGATTACACTTCACTCTTAAGCTCAGCTTTTTCAGCAATATTGGTTGACACTCCGAGTTTCTCAATCACTTTAGGTTTACGTCTCGTAATCAAATCGTGGTTGCGTACACGCCATGGAATGATACCATCCGGACGGACGATCAGCATGATAACCAGAATCGCACCATAGATTAACTGCTGGAAATCTGCAAAATCACGAAGTTTTTCTGTGATGATAGCAAGTATGAATGCTCCAAGAACGACACCGATAGAATTGTCCATACCACCGAGAATGACCATACAGATCAGCATCAGCGATTTCTGGAAGTTGTATGTCGCAGGGCCTGCATATGCTTCAAGTCCGGCAAAAAGCGTTCCGGCAAGACCGCAGTACATCCCGCCAATAACAAATGCAAAAAGTTTTGTTCTCGATACATTAATTCCAAGACAGTCAGCAGCAATTTCATCCTGTGCTACTGTGTTCATTGCAATGCCGGTTCTTGAGAAATACACACGCATGGCAATATAGGTGCATAAAACCAGGAATGCGATGCATAACAGTAAATACGGAATCTGCGGCGACATCCTGATCCCAAAAATTGTATATCTCTTATACAATTCAAATCCAAACAGTTTGTAGCGCTCAATACCGGAAATACCATCATCTCCGCCGACGTACGGCCAGATTCTGACAAGCTCGGTAAACGCCAGCTGAATGGCCATCGTCACCAACGAGAGATAATATCCTTTTGTCTTCAGTGTCGGCAGTCCGATCAGGAAACCGAACAATCCGGATAAGAGGACTCCGCCCAACATGCCAAGCCAGGGAGAAAGGCCCATTTTAACTGACGCTATTGCCACACTGTACGCACCGATTCCCATGAATGCAGCCGGTGCAAAGTTTGTCATGTCGGTCGAACCCATCTGGAAGTTCAAGCCCAGACAGGCAATTCCATATATGACAGCCAATGTCGCTATATGCGCAACATAGACATTATCTGTCAGGCTGAACGGATACAAGATTCCCAGTACCAGTCCTGAGATTAAAGCTGTCTTCTTATACTTGACATACAGGTCAAAAATCTTGTTGACTAAATTGATCCGATTCACAAGCAGAATTGCAACAATAACAACCGCCATAATTGCCAGACTTAAAACATAATCTGATGTGACTATGAAATAAACCAGCAGGAATAAGACGATATTACAGAAAATAACTGCAAACGGTGAATCTAATAATTTTTTGTTTTTCATAGTGCTCACCTTCCCATCCTGTCACATCTTGTCCGTCATACTTTTTCAGCAATCTTCTCGCCGATAATACCTTCAGGCTTGAAGACGATGAAGATGATAACAACGATGAATGCAATGACGTTCTGGAATTTGGTGCCTCCGGGTACCAGCCCGGCTGTAAATACCTCTACAAAGCCTAGAAGCATACCGCCAATAACTGCACCCCAGGTGCTCTTGAGTCCTCCAACAACTGCGGCCGCAAAACCTTTTGTGCCGTACATCGTACCACCATCGAACCTGATAATAGTCTGATAGTTGCCGAGGAGGAATCCTCCGATTGCGAGCAGCACTCCACCAATAATGAATGTCCAGCGAATTGCGCTCTTGACATTGACACCGGTCATCAGGGCTAATTCTTTGTTTTGCGAAATAGCCTGCATTGAAAGACCCAGCTTCGTCTTGTTAAGGAAGAAGAACAACGCCAGAAGAATCAGAGCGACCACGACGATAATAATCAAATTACGTGTCAGCGTTGAACCGCCCGCTGCAATCAGCTGCGGCATCGACTGTGGATTACGTCCTCCGACGACCGTCTTTGGATCGTCTACCCTGACAACTGAAGTTGCCATACTATTGATAACGGGTTGGAAAATCAGACCAAGCACTTCTTTAATCACAACGCCCAGGGCGATAGTAGAAAGAAGCGGCATCAGTGCTGATGATTTCTCAAACGGCTTAACCGATATACGATAGGTAATCAGGCCGAGAACTGCACAAAGGATCGAGGCGACAATCAGCAGAATTAATACTGCAACAACGGTCGGCACTGCTTGAAATACACCGGCTGACCAGATAATCGTGAACGCTCCTATGATGGAAAACGCACCGAAAATAGCAATATCACCGCAACAGAAAACGACCACATCGAGGACACCGAAAAAGAGACAATATCCGATAGCGACAAGTGTGTATGTACACCCGCAAAGGATAGCACTCATTAATAAGTTCCCGAATCTACTCATCAGGACTATCTCCTTTCGTTTCGAACTACACTAGAGCGGCGTCCCGCGCCCGGAAGGCCCGGGACGCCGTTCTATATTAAAGCTTGGAAAATCTTACAGCCTTATAGCTGATTTATTTGCCGCCGAATGTACGTGTTCCGTCAGCATACTCAGAGTCATCATAGACTGTCCACTTGCCATCCTGAACAACGTTCAGATAAGCTGCGACAAGTTCTGTCTGTCCGATGTCATCAAATGTTGTCGTTCCCATAATACCGTCGAATGATCCGTTTGCAATCGCATCACGCATAGCTTCAGGTGTGACATCATCGCCGCACTCTTTCAGCGCCTGAAGAAGAATCTCAGCTGCTGTGTACGCATACGGTGTGTAAGCGCCGATCGGCTCTGAGAAGCCGGCTGCCTCATAATCTTCGATAAACTTCTTGCCGTCCTCTGTGGAGTCAAGAACGATGCCGGGTTTCACGACCAGAGCGCCCTCAGCTGCCTCAGCCGGAATCTTCAGGAAGTCTTCTGAATAGTTACCAGAGATACCGCAGAACAGAGCGTTAACGCCCTCTTCATACATCTGCTGCTTCAACAGAGATCCCTCAGTTACAACGCCGCCCCAGTATACGCAGTCAGCGCCTGAGCTCTTAACCTTTGTCAGAATTGCACGGAAATCAACTGTACCTTCCTGCACTTCCTCAAATCCAACTTCCTTCAGGCCGCGATCTGCCAACTCAGCCTTGAAAGCTTTGGAGTTGCCCTGTCCATAGGATGTTGTATCGGAGATAATGAAGACTTTCTCATATCCCATATCATCCAGTACAGCCTTTGCAAGCGGAACGTTTTCCTGCACATCTGTCGGAGCGGAGCGGGTGATCCACGGATAGTTGTCTTTGCTTGTCAGGTCAGATGCAATAGCACCCCAAATCAGCATCGGAATCTCAGCCTCTTTGAAAACAGGAATCGTTGCCTCAGCAACACCGCTGTTCCAATGGCCTGTTGCCGCCACGACATCCGGATCGGAAACGATCTTCTGTGCACCTGCCACACCGGTGGACGGATCAGACTTGTCATCGATCTCAATGACTTCGATTTTATAATCATAATCGCCAGACTCGTTTGCCTGATCAATAGCCATCTGGAATGCGTTACGTGCTGCAGCACCTTCTGCTGCGTTAGCACCTGTAATCGGAGAAAGGAAACCAAGCTTCACGACTTTGCCGTCGCCGCCTGATGAACCGCCGCTGCCGCCACTGCCGCCGCAGCCAGTCAGAACCATACCTGCAATCATACATACAGTTACACCAATTGCTAAAATTCTTTTTTTCATTTTACTCCTCCTTCGCTATGACATAACCGGATTATCAAGGATACCGCTCTCGTGAATCTGATCTGGATCACCCTGGAAGATGATCTGTCCCTTCTGGATAATGTATCCATAATCCGATACACCAAGCGATTTTACAACATTCTGTTCGACTAACATGATTGACATGTCATTCTCTTGATTGAGCCTTCTCACAATTCTGAACACTTCGTCGACGACGATCGGTGCCAATCCAAGAGATGGTTCATCCATGATCAAAAGTGCCGGCTTATTGATATACGCTCTGGCGAGAGCAAGCATGGTTCTCTCACCTCCCGACAACGTGCCGGCTTTCTGCTGGAGCCTGTCCTTCAGAACCGGGAATGATTCATACGCTTCCTCAAGTCTTTCACTGAGAAGTTTCTGATCCTTAATATTGTAAGCTCCGAGTCTCAGATTCTTTTCGACAGTCATCTTGGGGAATGTTCCCACTTCAGCAGCAGCAACCTGGATGCCTTTCTCTATTCTCTTATGAGTCGGCATACTTGTGATGTCCTCGTCCTGGAACTGTATTGTTCCCTGATCCGCCTTGACCATACCTATAATTGCCTTGACCAGAGTCGTCTTTCCTGCTCCATTTGCACCGAGGATTGTACAGATTTCGCCCTCGCGCAGCCGGAAAGAGACATCCAGGAGCATCGGAATACGGCCGTAAGATGTGTAAAGATTGTTAACTTCAAGCAGAGCAGTTTGTTCACTCATCTTCGTCACCTCCTCCGATATAGGCATCAATAACATCCTGATCATTGATGATTTCCTGATATGTGCCTTCTGCAATCTTTTCACCAGCATTGAAGACGACAATAGAATCCGGAACACGTTCCATAACCTGCATATCATGCTCAATAATGATAACAGCAGATCCTTTCATCTTTTCTTTGACCATCTTGATCTCATCCATCATGGTCATTGTCTCTTCGTCGTTCAAACCGGCGGTCGGCTCGTCTAAGAGCAGCAGTTTAGGATTGCTCAGAAGGGCTCTGGTAATCTCAATGCGTCGTCTGTCAATATGCGGAATGTTCTTAGCCAGATCATAACGGCGGTCAACCAGTTTCGGATTGAATGTGGACAATAGATCTAATGCCCGATCAAGTTCATCATAAATCGCATTATTGACCTTCCTGGGACGGAAAATAGCATCAGCCAGAGTATAGTCCTGTGACGTATAACAGCCTACCAGGAGGTTGTCAGCAACACTCTGCTCCCAACACAGACGGCTGGACTGATAAGTACGCGACATACCTTTCTTATAGACTTCATACGGTTTCAGGCCGAGAATCTGTTCACCGTTAAGATAAACTTCTCCGGATGTCCCCTTATATCTTCCGTATATACCACTGATGATATTCAGGAATGTGGTCTTTCCGGAACCATTCGGTCCGATCAATCCGACGATTTTATTGGCCTCCACGTTAAAATCAACGTCTTTGACGGCCCATAACCCGCCAAAATTAATTGAGATTTTTTTAGTTTCCAACAAAGCCATATGATTTTCCTCGCAAATAGTCATTTTACGCTAAAACCAAACCTCGATCATAACGTTCTTACTCAGTACAATGGTCTGTTCTCCTTTCAGTGGAAAAACCTAATATTACGCTATCTTGTATGTAATTAACATAACATCTCTATACCGCATTAGTCAATGAGCCTGAACCTTACATTAACCTTACCTGCTGTGAAAGTATCAAACATAATAAAAACAGCTGCTGCGCAAAAAGCGCAACAGCTGTTTTTCCCCATTAATTTTATTTTGCATAATCGGTTACTCTTGATTCCCGGATGACATTTACTTTTATCTGTCCCGGATAATCGAGCGAGTCTTCTATCTCTTTCGAGATGTTGCGGGCCATGATGACCATGTCCGCATCGGAGACCTGCTCAGGAACTACCATAACCCGAATCTCCCGTCCTGCCTGAACAGCAAATGACTTTTCAACCCCGGTATAATGATCGGCAATTTCTTCCAATTCTTTCAATCTGTTTGTATATGTCTCTAAAGCTTCTCTTCGCGCACCTGGACGCGCTGCAGATATCGCATCAGCTGCCTGGACAATACAGGCAATCAGCGATTCAGGCTCCACATCGCCATGATGCGCTTCAACCGCGTTGATAATGAGCGGCGATTCTTTATACTTCCGGCACAAATCAGCACCGATCGAAATATGAGATCCTTCAACCTCATGATCGATTGATTTACCGATATCATGCAGAAGACCTGCTCTCTTGGCCTGGCGCACATCTAATCCGATCTCGCCGGCAAGAATACCGGAAAGCTGTGCCACTTCAACAGAATGCTTGAGAGCATTCTGTCCGAAGCTGAAACGGTATTTCATGCGGCCAAGCAGTTTGATCAGCTCAGGATGAATACCGTGAACGCCCACTTCAAGGGCAGCTTCTTCACCGGCTTCTTTGATCGATGTCTCAACTTCTTTTTTGGCTTTGGCCAGCATCTCCTCGATCCGTGCCGGGTGAATGCGTCCGTCCACGATCAGTTTTTCAAGTGCGATCCGGGCAATCTCTCTGCGCACCGGATCAAACGCTGACAAGACAACCGCATCCGGTGTATCATCGATGATCAGTTCAACACCGGAAAGGCTTTCCAGAGCGCGGATATTGCGGCCTTCACGGCCGATAATGCGGCCTTTCATTTCATCGCTGGGAAGCTGCACAACCGAAATAGTGGATTCGGCAACGTGATCAGCAGCACAGCGCTGAATTGCCGTAACAAGGCATTCCTTGGCGTTTTTATCCGCCTCTTCTCTGGCCAGAGTCTCCTGTTCCTTGATCATCTTGGCCATGTCAAGTTTGACATCTTCTTCAACAGATTGTAATAATTGTTCTTTTGCCTGATCGGAGGTTAATCCGGAGATTCGTTCCAGTTCCTGTACCCGTTTAGCAGTCAACTCTTTCACGGCTGCTTCGCGCCGCTGCAGGTTGGCTTCTCTGTTCTGACATTGCTTTTCTCTCGTCTCAAGAGCATCCAGCTTCTTATCGACAGCCTCCTCTTTTGATTCGATCCGTCGTTCCTGAGCTTTTAACTCCTGTCTGCGCTCACGGGATTCTTTTTCCAATTCGTTTTTGCTTTTGATAGACTCTTCTTTAATCTCAAGTCTTGCTTCCCGAATTTTCTCATCCCGCTCTTTAACAGCATCATCAATAATCTCGCGCGCTTTCTTTTTAGCATTTCCGATCTCAGAATCTGCATCCCTTTTGAGGCTGGAAATTGTAAGCGCACGAACGATCAACGCTGTTGCGATGAGAGCTACTACTGCCACTGCCAGAACAACTCCTAAAATTGTCTGCACAGGAGCACCTCCTTATGAAATTGTAAAGTTGCAAAAAACCTTCAAAGATTATTCTATGGCTCAAAAATCTTTTTGTCAAGATGACAGCTCGTACTGATATAGTCTTTTAATGCAGTCGATTTTATTGTAAAATACTTTTCATACGGAGGTTATCAATGGCTCTTGACGGAATCACAATTGCAGCTCTGGTCCATCAGTTTAAAGCTGATCTGGATGATGCTTATGTGGAAAAAATCATTCAGCCGGAATCCGAATTAATACAGATTTCATTTAAAACACATTCCGGCACAAAGCGCCTCAGCCTGAGCGCAAACGCCTCACTTCCTTATCTGTATGAGACTGAGACAGCCATGCAGGCACCACTCAAGGCGCCTTCTTTCTGCATGCTGCTCCGCAAGTATATTGGCAAAGGCCGTCTGCTTTCTGTATCGCAGCCTTCAATGGAGCGTATTATTCATTTCACCTTCTCGCATCTGACAGAACTGAAAGATCAGGATTCTGTCACTTTGGTTGCAGAAATGATGGGAAAATACTCTAATTTGATTCTTGTCGGATCCTCCGGCATCATACTTGGCGCCATCAGGCCGGTATCCGGAAATATCAGCTCTCTGCGTGAAGTTCTGCCGGGAAGGGAATACTTCCTCCCCGAGAGCCTGGCAAAGAAGAATCCCCTTGAAGAGAATGATCAAGCCTTTGAATCTGTAATCAGCCAGCATCCGGGTTCTGTTTTTCAGGCTCTTTTATCGACTTATGCCGGAATTTCACCTGCATCAGCCTATGATATCTGCTACCGGGCGGGATTGGATGACAAACTCCCTTCAAAAGATCTTTCCGGCGATCAGGTCTGTTCCTTATATGATGCGTTCTGCACATATATGGACTGTGTGAAAAACAGCCGGTTTGATCCGTGTATCTGCTATGAAAACAACCGGCCAAAAGACTGCTGCGCACTGATCCCCGCAACTTACAGCGATCATGCCATCCGGCTTTTTCCAGACATATCAAAGGCGCTTGAGCAGTTTTACAGCGAGCGCTCTTCGCAGACATATATCCGCCAGAAGTCATCGGATTTAAGGCAGATTATCACAACGCATCTGGACAGAGCCAATCGGAAATATCATATCCAGAAGAAACAGCTGGATGACACTGCCGCGAAAGACAAATTTCGCATATACGGCGAGATGATTCAAAGCTATGCATATAAGATTAACCCGGGCGACACAAAACTGACTGCTCAGTCTTATGAAACAGGGGAATCTGTCACCATTACGTTGGACCCTCAGAAAACTGCACAAAAGAATGCTCAGAAATACTTTGCCAAATATGCAAAGATGAAACGCACCAGTGATGCTCTCACAGAGCAGATCAAAGAGACAACACAGGAGGCAGCTTATCTTGAATCCGCTCTATGCGCTCTTTCGATTGCTTCAAACGACGCTGATCTGGATGCACTGCGCGAGGAATTATCAACAGCTGGATATGTCCGGAAAAGACATACCAAAAAGAAAAACAAGGCATCAAAGCCAATGCATTATTTATCTTCTGACGGATATGATATCTATGTCGGAAAAAACAATCTCCAAAATGAAGAACTGACTTTTAAGCTGGCAGGCGGCAAAGACCTGTGGTTTCATGCCAAACAAATGCCCGGCTCTCATGTGATTGTTCTGACACGGGGAGAAAGCGAGCTTCCGGACCGTCTGTATGTCGAGGCGGCTTCGGCAGCAGCATATTATTCAAGAGGGTCATCTTCCGCTAAAGTAGATGTCGATTATGTCAGGCGAAAAGAAGTGAAAAAACCGGCAGGTTCGCATCCGGGATATGTCATTTATCATACTAATTATTCGATTACCGTCCCGCCATCAGTAGAAAGCTTAAAACTCATAGAATAAAACCGGCCTGTAAGGCCGGTTTTTTACTTAAGCAAGACGATAAGCCGGGTTCTGTCATGAACAGTCATCTATCTTGGCCTGCCGTTGCCGGCCAGGCTCATCGCGGCTACCGCAAAGCACGACGGGCCGCCGCATTGCTTTGCTCTGCCTTGCTTCGGATGGGGTTTACAGAGCCCCGGACGTCACCGGCCGGGCGGTAGTCTCTTACACTGCCTTTCCACCCTTACCCGCCATCAAGACGGGCGGTTTATTTCTGTTGCACTATCCCTGGAGTCGCCTCCGCCGGACGTTATCCGGCATCCTGCCCTGTGAAGCCCGGACTTTCC
>CADBOU010000100.1 GCA_902796355.1 uncultured Lachnospiraceae bacterium | reverse complement strand
GCTTTGGCCATCTTGATCGAAACCGGTGCAAATTCGGTCAGGTATGTGCAGCAGCACAGCTCTCTTCCGCACACACCGATTCCGCCGCACATCGTCGTCTCATCGCGCACGCCGATCTGGCGCATCTCAATGCGGGTGTGAAATTCGCTGGCAAGCGCTTTGACCAGTTCCCGGAAATCAACCCGCTCATCGGCTGTAAAATAAAAGATCATTTTCTTGCCGGTGAACGCCTGCTCCGCCGATACCAGCTTCATGTCCAGCCCCAGTTCTGCTATTTTCCCCTTGCAGATCTGGTATGCCTTCTTCTCATTTTCAAGATTTTCCTGATGATGCGCCTCGTCCTCTTCGTTCGCAATACGCACTACTTTGCGCAGCGGTTTGGACGGCTCTTTAATCAATGTGTGCGGTGAGCTGACCACGGTGGCATAAGCTTTGCCTTTCTGGTTGTCAACGATCACATGATCGCCGCGTGACAGCACCAGCTCTCCCACATCAAACCGGTAAGCTTTACCGGCAGTGCGAAAGCGCACATCCACTACTTTTGTCATATACAGGCCTCCTTAATCTCTGCCAGAAGCACCTCCGTCAACATGTCCGGAGCTACGTTTTGTTCTATCCTCTCTTTGACAGTGTATATTTGTTTTTCTATTGTATCAACCGACTTATAGGAGAGTGCACGGGCCGTCTCACGGACGGTTTCTTCTTCATCTCCAAAGAACAGAGATCCTCCCTCGCTCAGCCGGACTGTTAACACATCCCTCAGAAAGAGCTGCATCAATTCCAGATACCGGTCGCAGGTGTCTGCATCCACAGCCATTTCCTTTGCAAATTCCGCAATCTCATCAAATTCCATAAACCGCGCTTTTTTAAAATACCAGGCAACCTTGGCGTATTGGTCCCTGAATGTCTCTGAGGAGACAAGCTCGGCCGCCTTGCCGATGTTGCCGCGCGCAAATGCAGCCGCAGGCCGGGCCAGATAGTCAGGTACCATCAAATACTCCTGCAAATACTCAGTAACCGTCTGATCCGGCACGCATTCTGTGTGAAAAATCACGCAGCGCGAGCGCACAGTCGCCAGCAGGCTTTCCTCGTCTGTTGCCAGCAGCATGATCACGATATAGGCCGGCGGCTCCTCGAGAATCTTGAGCAGCGCATTTTGCGCTTCCTCCGTCATCTTCTCCGCGTGATCAATCAGATAAATCTTATAAGGTCCTTTATACGGCTTGATATACGCACCGGCCGCGATCGTCTCGCGGATTGTTTTGACAGAAATGCTGCGGCGTCCCTTCGCCTTTCCCTCTTCCGGCGCAATCATCAGGATATCCGGATGATCGCCGGCTGCCACCTGTAAACATGACTGGCATGTCAGACAGGGCTCGCACATATCTCGCGTTCCTGATATTCTTTTTGGATTCTCACACAGCAGCGCCTTGGCATAGAGACTGGCCAGCGTCTTTTTTCCGCTCCCCTCTTCCCCGGTGAGCATCAGGGCGTGAGGGGGCGTGACTGCCGCTGTCTCCTTCATATACGTGGTCAGCTTCTCGCTTCCCAGAATGTCATCAAATGTGTTGACCTGCTTCATTGCTGCTGCTATTTTTCTTTTTCTTTCCGATCATTCTTTTTCTGTATTTTGTCATTCGAAAACGACTTACGGAAAATATTTTGACTTTTTTGATGCTTTTTTTCTGTATTTACTTTCTCTAGAACGTTTCAGGGAAAAAATCACCTGATTTAAGGCCTCTTTTTTTCCCTAAACCCTTTTCGATCTGCGATTTACGGAAAAATCGTTTTTTATGCTCCCTGTTTCTTCATGTTTTGAAGGGAAATTTCATCTGACGCCCAATTCGCTGTCCCTGAATAATTAATTCTATACACTTTGCCACCGGCGGATATCCGCTCTCCATGTTCTCAAGGAAAAATCTTCCGCCATATTTTGAGCCGGCATCCTCCGCCGCAGTCATCTCATCTCCTGCAGGGCCCGGATCTTCCTTAATCCCCGCTGCCAGCAGCATTTCTTCAGAAAAATCCTCTTCATCCGCCAGAAAACGGCGGCAGACTTCTTTGAAATTAGGTTCTTCCTGTCGGCTCTCCCGGTTGATGGCGCGCATCAGGCGGGTTTCGTCATCGACATACAGATAAATCGGGATCAGCGCCTCCTCGCCAAAGTATTCCCGCGTTTTCACATACGCTTCCAGGGTTCCGATCGCCACATAGTAATGATCGCCCGATTGCAGATCAATGGTCCCGTCATCAATCGTCGCGTAGTGCCACGGGCCGTGGACGGTCTGGTATGTGCGCTGTTCGATGATTTTGCCCTGCCGGTCAAAGTCTTTCAGGGCATCTTCATCGATAAAATGATACTCGACGCCCTCGCGCTCGCCCTCTCTTCTGGGACGTGTCGTATAGAGCACGATCGGTCTTAATTCCGGAAAATCCTGCTTAATCCGGCTGTAGACGGTGTCTTTTCCGGTCGCGCTTTTTCCCATAATGTAAAAGATTGCGGACATGCCTGCTCTCTCCTTAATGCTGCTCGTAACAATCGGTCTTTCTGACCGGCCGGTTTTTCTTCTGCCTGTTTGTGTTCTGTATTGCTTCTCCTTCTTCGAGGCGCTGGTCTGTTTCCCTGAGCGCTGCAAGGAGCTTGTCAAATCCCTCGTCCGTATCGGCAAATGAGGTCATCATGATCACATAGTCATCGCCGGCCATCTCGGGCTGAATCTGATAATCATCCCGAAGTGCTGTATACAGCCAGTCGCTTCGTCCCTCGTTGCCTTTCAACACGATCTTCCCGCGGTCATAATGCTCCGTCTCGAGAAGCTCGATATGCTTTAGCGTCTTAGCCTCCGTTCGGAAATGCGTGAGTCTTTCGACATAAGCGTCAAACAGTTCTTCCCTTTTTTCTGTGAGCAGCGCCACGCAATCGTCGATACTCTTCATCAGCAGGTAGGAAGGGCTGCTCGTCTGCAGCATTTCCAGGTAGTGCATGATGCGCTCTGCCATTTCTTCTTTCCGGTTGACATGCAGCAGCGCTGTCTGCGTCAGACCCGTCATCGTCTTGTGCATGCTGTGTATCACGATATCGGCGCCGAGCTTGTTGCTGTTTTCACCGAAATACGGGTGCATACCCAGATGCGCCCCGTGCGCTTCATCGACAATCAGCATCGCGCCGTACCGGTGCACTGCCTGCGCAATCCGCTCAATATTGCTGAT
>CADBOU010000099.1 GCA_902796355.1 uncultured Lachnospiraceae bacterium | reverse complement strand
TTAGGAGGCGCCCGTTCTATCCGTTGAACTACGGAAACCCATATTCAGATTCACTGCGGTGCCGCATTTTAGGGCACCGCAATGATTATCATACCATTATTTTCCTTTCGGAACCAGCACTTCTTTTCCTCCCATATACGGCTGCAGTGCCTTGGGAATTGTCACGGTCCCATCCGCCTGCAGATGATTTTCCAGGAAGGCGATCAGCATACGCGGCGGTGCAACGACCGTATTGTTAAGTGTGTGCGGAAGATAAGTGCCGCTCTCTCCTTTGACACGGATCTTTAAGCGTCTTGCCTGTGCATCTGTCAGATTGGAGCAGCTTCCCACTTCAAAATACTTCTGCTGACGCGGCGACCACGCCTCGACATCCACAGATTTCGTCTTAAGATCTGCCAGATCCCCTGAGCAGCACTCAAGTGTACGCACCGGAATATCCAGAGAGCGGAACATCTCCACTGTGAACTGCCACATCTTATTGTACCAGTCCATACTCTCTTCCGGTTTGCAGATGACAACCATCTCCTGCTTCTCAAACTGGTGGATGCGGTACACGCCGCGCTCCTCGATGCCGTGCGCGCCTTTTTCCTTGCGGAAACACGGGGAATAGCTTGTGAGTGTCAGCGGCAGGCTCTCCTCCGGCACGATCTGGTCGATATAGCGGCCGATCATCGAGTGCTCGCTGGTCCCGATGAGGAAGAGATCTTCCCCCTCGATCTTGTACATCATCGCGTCCATCTCTTCAAAACTCATCACGCCGCTTGCTACAGCGCTGTGAATCATGAAAGGCGGAACACAGTAGGTAAAGCCCTTGTCAATCATGAAATCACGGGCATAGCTGAGCACTGCCGAGTGAAGTCTGGCGATATCCCCCGTCAGATAATAGAAACCGTTTCCGGCCACACGCCCTGCAGCATCCAGATCGATCCCGTCAAAGCTTTCCATGATATCGGTGTGATACGGCACCTCATAATCCGGGACAACCGGATCCCCAAAGCGCTCAACCTCTACATTTTCAGAATCATCTTTGCCCACCGGAACAGACGCGTCAATCATGTTCGGGATCTTCATCATGATCTCTTTGAGTTCGGCCTCAACCTGCTTTTCTCTTTCAGAGAGCTCATCGATGCGGGCGTTGCCGGCAGCTACCTCTGCCTTGACCTTTTCTGCTTCATCCTTTTTGCCCTGGCCCATCAGCATGCCGATCTGTTTGGAAATCTTGTTTTTATTCGCGCGAAGCGCCTGTACTTCCTGCTTGATTTCCCGGTTTTCAGCGTCTAATGCGACTGTCTGATCGACGAGCGGGAGCTTATGATCCTGAAACTTTTTCCTGATGTTTTCTTTGACTTCGTCTACATGTTCACGAACAAATTTGATGTCTAGCACTTTATTCTCCTATAAAATCTTCATCATCACTGACGTTTGCTTCTTCTCTGGCCTTGCGCATCGCATCCGCCCGGGCCTTTTCCTGCCTTGCAGCCCTCTCGGCCGCTTCTTTTGCCGCCTCTTCTCTGGCTTCACGCTCTTTCTTGACGGCGGCGCGGCGCTCTGCCTCTTTCTGCGCTGCCTTCTGCTTCCTGAGTGCCTGCGTATAGGCGCGTTTTAAATTGCCGGTATGACCGGTCGGAATGCCCTCCCGGCTGTCTTCATAGTATTGATCCTGGTGCATCGCCTTTTCCAGCGCCATCTGCTCTTCTGCAGACAGCTCCACATAACTGGAACCGCGCGTGATTTTCTTAATATAGGTATAACAGTCATCACGGCTGTGCATGACATTGAGCATGACACCGTTGTCGCGCCCGTCCAGCATGACCAGCACGAAACTGAGCTTGCCGCCCATCTCATCAAAGGCGTCGTATTTTACAATCCCAGTCTTTTGATAAGTATCGGCAAACGCGGAGCGCAGCTCTCGCACCTCATGCAGCACTTCCTGTGCGCGTTTGGCAGACAAATCTCCCTCGCCGTCATCTATTTTGTCACGCAGGCCGCCTCCGACAGGTACCCCTTGCTGCCGCAGCACCTTGTTCATATGCCGTACCAGCTGTTTGAGCTGATTGTAGCGCGTTGTCGTCCTGCGGTTCAGATAGAACAGCACTGCGATCAGCAGAAATGCAATGATAAATAAGATGATCGGATCAATCCCGATTCGCTCTAATACTGTATTATTCATAAATTACTTTAACTCCCTCTTTGATCAGACACGTGCGTGTGCATCTTTTTGATTTTATCACAAAACTCCGGCTGTTTCCATTTCTTATTAGCGATTTGCATGGCGGATCAGCTCATACAGCCGGTCAAGTTCTTCGTTTGAGTAGTATTCTATCTCGATTTTACCTTTTCCTGCTGATTTTTCCGCAATATGAACTTTTGTCCCGACGGCCATCGCCATCTTTTCTTCCAGATCCCGGATATAAGGATCTTCCCCTTTTGCGCGGCGCGGTTTTTTCTTCCTGGTCCCCGCTGCTTCCTTCTTGACCGCACGCTCAACCTCACGCACACTCATCTGCTTCTCTGCAATCTCCTGCGCCATCGCATACTGCCCGGCTTTACTCTTGATAGAAAGCAGCGCCCGGGCATGACCCATCGCGATCGTTCCCTCTGCAAGCATCGCCTGCACGCGTTCATCCAGATTTAAAAGACGCATGATATTGGTGATGGTCACGCGGTTTTTGGAAACGCGTTTGGCGACCTGTTCCTGCGTGAGGGCATATTCGTCGACAAGGCGTTTATAGGCCTGTGCTTCTTCAATGACATCGAGATCTTCACGCTGAATATTTTCAATCAGAGAAACGGCCAGCTTCTCTGCGCCCTCATAGTTCTTGATGATGGCCGGAATCTCTTTCAAACCGGCTTGTTTAGCCGCGCGCCAGCGCCGCTCACCGGCAATAATCTGATAATAATCCTTTTCTTTTTGAACAAGGATCGGTGTGATGACCCCGTGCTCTTTGATCGATGCCGCCAGCTCGTCGATGGCCTCCGGATTAAAGTTTTTACGGGGCTGGCTGCGGTTTGGCTCAACCTCTTTGAGATCTAAAAGTGCAATGACTTCTCCCGCAGGCTTTTCTGTTGCCGGCTTCGGGGGTGCCGCAGCTTGCCCGCTCACTGTCCTGTTTGGAATCAGTGTGTCCAGACCTTTTCCTAAACCTCTTCTTTTCACTGCCATAAGATTATACCGTCCTGTCTATCATTTCCTGTGCCAACTGTAGATAGTGCCTTGCACCGCTTGAAGACGGATCGTACTCGCAGATCGGCATGCCAAAACTCGGCGCCTCCGCAAGCCGTACATTCCGTGCAATGACGGTGTTGTAAATATACTGATCCAGATTCTCTCTGACATTGTCCACGACCTGTTTTGACAGGTTTGTGCGGGCATCGTACATTGTGAAAACGATTCCGTCAATGGAGAGAAGCGGGTTTAGTCTTTCTTTGACAAGAGTGATGGTATAAATGAGCTGACTTAATCCCTCAAGCGCATAGTATTCACATTGAATCGGTACTAATACTCTGTCAGCTGCTGTCAGCGCATTGAGTGTCAGAAGATTCAAAGATGGCGGACAGTCAATAATGACATAATCATACAGACCTGCCATAGGCCTCAAAATCTCCTGCAGCACAAATTCTTTGTTATGCTCCCCTGACAGCTCAATCTCAATGGCCGCCAGATCAACGGAGGCCGGAACCAGATCCAGCATCGGATAAACATCATGCTGAACGGTGTTGAAAAAAGTCGCTTCTCCCAGCATCAGCTGATAGACGGTCAATTCAGTCTCGTGTTTATTGACGCCGAGGCCGCTTGTCATGTTTCCCTGGGGATCCATATCCACAGCCAACACTTTCTTGCCAAGCTTTGCCAGGCTGGCTGCGAGATTAATGGATGTTGTCGTCTTTCCGACGCCCCCCTTTTGATTGGCTATCGCAATGATATTTCCCACGTTAACTCCCTCTTTTGATTAAATATACGACGCCTCATTGGCGTCGTGTGTCCATTATACAAAGTTCATCATGTTTTTACAATAAGTGCTTCAAGATTATCTGCTCACAAACGCGCAAACAAAAAGCTAAAACTGATATACTCAGCGATCAGCTGCTGATTGTTTCACGTGAAACATGTTATAACGGCTTTTTCATTGGCTTGCCGGGACGGCGTGGGTATTTATCAGGCGTTTGCCCTTTTTTGCAAATAACGACCAGCTGCCTGGGATCACCATCGGCAATTCTGTAGGGTATCGTTTCGCTTATCTCGGCGTTCAGTTCCTGCAGAGCATGTGCGGAAGCATCAATTTCTTCCTGCGAATCACCTCGCTTGTAAGCGACAAATGATCCGCCGATTTTAAGGAAGGGAACCGCGCATTCGATTAACGCAGGCAGATACGCCACAGCACGTGAGACGACCAGATCGTATTTCTCACGATGCTCTTTGTTCCTGCCCAGTTCTTCTGCCCGTCCCCAAATCGTTCGAACATCATGCAGATCCAGATTGCTGATCATCACGTCGATGGCTTCAAGCTTTTTGCGTGTGGCATCCAGCAAACATATCTCTGCAGGAGGATACGCAATCTTGATGGGCATACCGGGAAAGCCTCCCCCTGTGCCCAGATCAAGTATTTTCTTTTCACTTCTGACGATATCTGCGAATCCTTCCCACAGTCTGATGGCCAGACTGTCTGCAAAATGCTTTTCATAGATCTCTTCTTCGTCTGTGATGGCCGTCAGATTCACCTGTGCGTTTGCCTGCACCAGCAGATCTGCCAGCTGATCAAACTGTGTTCGTTTTTCCTGCCCGATTGGAAGAGAGCTGTATGTTATGATTTTGTCTTTTGCGTGATCCATTTATTCACCATGTTTCACGTGGAACATTTAATGTTCCTGTGCAAATTTTCTCAAATACACGAGCAAAACAGAAATATCCGCCGGTGAAACACCGGATATGCGCGATGCCTGGCCAACAGAAGCCGGCCGCATTTTGTCAAGCTTTTCTATAGCCTCCTTGCGCAGTCCCTGCAGCCCCTTATAGGAAAACTCTTCCGGGATCTTCCTGTCTTCCAGTTTTTTGAACTGTTCTACCTGTCGCTCCTGTCTTTTAATGTATCCCTCGTATTTGATCAATGTGTTGACTTTATCTCTTTCTCTGGCGGAAAGCTGAGGCCTTTCAGGGTCAGCCGCCTTCAGCGCCTCATAGTCAAGCTCTGGTCGCCTGATCAATTCAGCCAGACTGATGCCGGAGGTGAGCGGTGTGCTTCCTCTTTCATTCAGTATCGCGGTGACTGCCTCCGTCGGTCCCACATAGGAAGTTTTAAGTCTTTCTGCTTCCCGGTTGATTCGGTCCACAGACTCAAGCAGCGCCTCATAGGTTGCATCATCTACCAGCCCTGCCTCATGGCCAAACGGCATCATCCGCTCATCGGCATTATCCTGCCTGAGCAGCAGCCGGTATTCTGCGCGGGCTGTCATCATACGATAAGGTTCATGGCTCTCCTTGGTGACCAGATCATCGATCAGTACGCCGGTATATCCGTCCGATCTTTTGAGAACGACGGGATCTTTTCCGAGAATCTTTTCAGCCGCATTGATTCCGGCCATGATGCCCTGCGCTGCCGCCTCTTCATAGCCGGAGCTGCCGTTAAACTGTCCGGCGCTGAAAAGACCTTCTATCGCCTTAAACTCGAGATTCTGTTTAAGCTGACGGGCATCAATACAGTCATATTCGATGGCGTAAGCCGGCCGTACAATACGCGCATTCTCCAGTCCTTTTACGCTTGTGTACATCAACTGTTGTACATCTTCCGGCATCGACGATGACATTCCGTCGATATATACTTCATTGGTATATAATCCTTCCGGCTCGATAAAGACATGGTGTGACGTCTTTTCCGGGAACCGAACCACTTTGTCCTCGATGGAAGGACAGTATCTTGGTCCCACACCTTCAATAACACCAGAAAAGAGCGGTGATCTGTCTAAATTTTCACGTATAATCTCATGAGTTTTCTCATTAGTTCCCGTTAGCCAGCATGAAACCTGACTTTTTTGAATATCGTCAGGATTTGTTGAAAAAGAAAAGGGCACAACCGGCACATCACCCTTCTGCTCTTTTAAAACTGAATAGTCCACTGTTCTGCCATCAATCCGGGCCGGAGTCCCGGTCTTAAACCGCCTCGTCTCGATACCGAGCTCATTCAGGGATGCTGTCAGGTGGTCCGCGGAACTTAACCCGTTCGGCCCGCTGTGAATACTGACATCCCCATAGATACACCGTGCAGAAAGATAGGTGCCGGTGCACAGGATCACCGCTTCGCTTTTGTATGCATGCCCCGAGATCGTCTCAATTCCTGTGACGCGTCCGTCTTCGGCGGTGACTTTGGTCACTTCCGCCTGAAACACAGACAGGTTTTCCTGATTCTCAACCACTTTTCGCATGGCGAGAGAATACGCTTCCTTGTCAGCCTGGGCACGAAGAGAGTGAACCGCCGGTCCTTTCGATGTGTTCAGCATCTTGGACTGGATATATGTCTGATCAATCACTTTCGCCATCTGCCCGCCGAGCGCGTCAACCTCCCGCACTAAATGCCCTTTGGATGTCCCCCCGATGTTCGGATTGCAGGGCATCATCGCAATATGATCGATATGCAGCGTAAAAAGAGCTGTCTTCAGCCCGAGCCGTGCACTGGCAAGAGCTGCCTCGCACCCGGCATGTCCGGCTCCAACCACAATGACGTGATACTGATCTTTATTTTCCCATACAGAATTTGCTGAAGATTTCATCAATCAGGTTCTCTCCTACTGTATCTCCCGTTATCTCTCCCAGCCTGTCATACGTATCTTTCAGATCGACAAGCCAAAACTCTTCACTGATCTTCTGATTTATCCCTGTGATCGTCTGCTCTAAGGCTGTCACAGCCTCGGCCAGAGCGTATTCATGCCTCTTTCCGAGGAGAATCACTTCATCCTGCCCGCTGATATCCGTGCCGAAAAACATTTTTTCGATTTCTTTTTTTAACTCATTGATGCCTTCTCCGCTCTTGGCTGAGATCGCGGCGATCACTCTGTCTTCAGTCTTTTTTTCTTCATCCAGCAGTTCGAGAAGATCCTTTTCCTCAAACGCCTGTTTCAGATCCATCTTGTTAATCAGGCAGATCACGTTTTTCCCGGCAATCTGTCTGGCAATCTGCCGGTCATTTTCATCGAGTGGTGTGCTTCCGTCCGCGACATACAAAACGAGCTGTGCCTTTTCAATCTCATCTTCCGCCCTCTCCACACCGATCGCTTCAATCGGATCATCAGTCTGTGTAATCCCGGCCGTGTCAATCACATTGAGCGTAAATGTGCCAAGATTTACCTTTTCACTGATCGTATCGCGTGTCGTGCCGGCTATATTGGAGACGATGGAACGGTTTTCTCCGAGGAGCCGGTTTAAAAGGGACGATTTCCCGGCATTCGGCTTCCCGCAGATAACCGTACGGATTCCTTCTTTGATCAGTTTCCCCTGCCCGGCAGTCCGGTGTAAATCGTGCAGCGCCTCGAGCATATCGGTGAGCTGCGCTTTGATATGATCTATTTCATCATCGACAGATAAATGCTCCGGATCATCAAGTGCTGCCTCGGCAAAGGCCATAATCAACAGAATATCCTCCTGATACTTGCGGATCAGCACCTCTTCTTTCCCTGCCAGCTGTCCTGCAGCCGCTTTCCTGGCGCGCTCATTATCTGCTTCTATCAGTTCCGCTACGGCTTCTGCGCGGGACAAATCCATCTTGCCGTTCAAAAAAGCTCTCTTCGTGAACTCTCCCGGATGTGCCAGCCGTGCACCGGCCTGAACTACCTCGTCAAGCACCCGTGTCGTAACATAGAGGCCTCCATGGCAATTGATCTCAACCGTATCCTCTCCGGTGTAGGTATGCGGCGCGCGCATCAGCATGACCAACACCTCGTCAATCATTACGCCGCTTTTATCGCATATTTTTCCGTGATGAATGGTATGTGTCCGCTGTTCTTTAAGCTTTTTTTTACCACAAAAAAACACGCGGTCAGCCACATCAACCGCCTCCGGTCCGCTCACGCGGATCACCGAAATCCCGGCCGTCACCATCCCCGTCGAAATCGCCGCAATTGTATCGTTTTCAATAGATTCCTGAAAATTTTCTGTCATTTAGCTA
>CADBOU010000098.1 GCA_902796355.1 uncultured Lachnospiraceae bacterium | reverse complement strand
GGCGTCTGTCCGCCCTGAACCATGTCCGACCCGGGCATCCCGCCGCCCGCATTTGCGCCTCCGGTTTCCAGTGTGAGGGTGATCTTATCACCGTCAATGCTTTTTACCGTTCCTGTTACGGTGCTGTTTTTTATCTGATAGGTGTTGTCTGAACTGCTGTTGCCACATCCGGTTAGAATCAAAACTCCTGCCAAAATGCTGCAAATGATGACACTGATCTTACGTCTCATGTGTATCTCCTTTCATGTAATATGTCTTCATTTGCCTGCATTATAAAGAGGCAGTTTTTACTTGTAAACAGATGTCACAGAATGTTCACGGTCTTCATAAAAGGTACACATCTTAGCCATTTTCTGATCACAAACCGGCACTCCTGATCACTTCTCCTTCACAGACATTGCCGGTCACCGTGACATTCAAAAGCTGTCTGGCATGAGGCGCAGACGGCTGCGGGTGACCATCCATATCGGTAATCCTGACCACCTCCATGACCCGGTCTGTTCCGTCAGCTCCCATCACTTCAACCTTGTCGCCGACAGAGAATTTATTCTTCTGCTCCAATTTAAACTGATTTCCATCTGCCTCTTTGACAATCCCGAAATAAGTCCTGTCTTTATGATAAGGACTGCCCTGATAGACCTGCCCCTCATCATCCGGCCGTCCATAGAAAAATCCTGTACAAAAATCGCGGTGAGTGCAGCTGCACACCTGCTGGTTGTACCATGGTATATGAGCGCGGTAGACATCCGTCTGACCGGCACAGCAAAGGTCAATCGCATGCCGGTAGGCCCGGCAGACCGTCGCAACATACAGGGCGTTTTTCATCCGTCCTTCAACTTTAAAACTGTCGATACCGGCGTCAATCAAATCATCAATATGCTCAATCATACACAGATCTTTCGAGTGAAAAATAAATGTGCCCCGTTCATTTTCATATACCGGCATGATTTCACCAGGTCGGGTCTCCTCCACAACACTGTAATTCCAGCGGCACGGATGTGTGCAGGCACCTCTGTTGGCATCGCGCCCTGTCATGAAACTGCTGAGCAGGCATCGACCGGAGTATGAGATACACATCGCACCGTGGACAAATGTCTCAATCTCCATGTCTGCAGGGAGTTTATCTTTCAACTGCCTGATTTCATGAAGAGACAGCTCCCGTGCACAAACGATGCGCCTGGCTCCGAGACGATGCCAGAACGCGCAGGTCCTGTAATTTGTATTGTTTGCCTGCGTGCTGATATGACGCTCAATCTCAGGACAGATCTCTGTTGCAAGATCAAAAACGCCGGGATCCGAGATAATCAGTGCATCCGGCTTCATCTCTCTGATCTCACGCAGATAATTCTCAATGCCCTCCAAGTCATCGTTATGCGCAAGAATATTGACCGTCACATGGACGCGCACATGATGACTGTGCGCATACTCGATTCCCTCACGCATCTGGTCCGGTGAAAAATTGCGTGCGCCGGCCCGCAGTCCGTACGCATCTCCTCCGATATAAACAGCGTCAGCTCCATATCTGACAGCCGTTTTTAACACCTCCAAGTCAGAGGCCGGCATCAATAATTCCGGTTTATTGTTTTTTGTTAATGTCATTTCTTTCCAGCTTTCTTGAACGTTTAACACTGACACTCACTCCGTCACCGATCGGCAAGATGCATGAGACAAGCCGGGGCTCGTGCGTGACGGCATATACAAATGCATGCATCCGGGCATGGATCGTACGCTGACGCCGGGCAACAGCAAACCGGCTTTCCATGATCTCGCCCTCTTTTAAGATATTGTCTGCAACCAGAATCCCTCCGGCATCAAGCTTGTCAATGATCACCGGCAGATACTCTGCATACTGTCCTTTCGGACCATCCAGAAAAACAAATTGGAAGGGACCGCTCACTTCATTCAAAACCTGAGCGGCATCGGCCTCAATGACATGAATGCTCTTCTGTGCACCAAAGCGGGCAATATTCCGACGCGTCTGCTCTGCATGAGCATGACTGATCTCTATTGTACTGATCTGAAAATCTGAAGCCTGACTCTGAAATTCTTCCAGACATGCCCGCATAAACAGAGCGGAAAAGCCGATCCCGCTTCCAATTTCCAAAACATTCTGCGGACGGGACACACAAAGAAGGAAACGCAGCAATCCCTGCATCTCCCTCCTGATGATCGGTATCCCCTGGCTTATCGCTTCTGACCTGAGCTCTTCCAGATGAGCCGGTAAATCCTGTTCAAATGATCGTGCAAATATTGTAAATCTGTCTAAATCAATCATATGTCTCCGTTGTATCCAGTATAATCGGCATGACAAGCGGTTTTCTCCCTGTCTCTTTAAGCATATAGTTAATCAGGGAACTGCGGACCGCCTCTTTCAGTTTTCCCTTGCCGATCTGACTGTCAGAGAGTTTGCGTTCTACCGTTTTGACAACATTGTCACGCGCCTCTTCAATCAAAGTGTCTGTCTCCTTAATAAAGACAAATCCGCGCGAGTTGATTTTTGGAAGCGCCGTCAGCGTCCTGGTTTGCATGTTTACGGGAATCACTGCCACGAGAACTCCATCCTCTGCGAGCTGTTGTCTGTCGCGCATCACATCAACGCCGACATCTCCAATTCGAGTTCCGTCCACAAGTATCGGTCTGGCGGGTACGTGATCTGTCACTTCTGCTCCCTGCGCATTGATCTCAAGAACATCGCCGGAATGCAGCAGTTTGATATGATCCCGCCTGATTCCGAGCTGCACTGCCACTTGTGCATTGGCGCGCAGATGGCGGTATTCTCCGTGCACCGGTATGGCATAGAGCGGATTTACCAGCGAATAAATCAGCTTTAACTCTTCTCTTCTTGCATGTCCGGAGACATGAACATCCTGAAAGATAATATTGGCGCCCCGTACTGAAAGTGCATTAATGATTTTAGAAACAGCCTTTTCATTTCCCGGAATCGGATTGGATGACAGCACCACTGTATCGGTCGGTTTAATGTGGATGATGCGATGCGTGCCGTCGGCCATACGGGACAGGCCTGCCATAGCCTCTCCCTGACTGCCGGTAGTGATGATGACTGTCTCCTCCTCAGGATACTGATCAAGCTGCTCCGGATCGATAACCGTATCATATGGTATCCGGATGTACCCCATCTCCGAGGCAATCCCGATAATATTGACCATGCTGCGCCCCTGAACGACAACTTTTCGACCGAAGCGGTGAGCGATATTGATGATCTGCTGTACACGATCAACATTGGATGCAAAGGTGGCGATAATCAATCTCGTGTTCTGATACTCAGAGAAGATCCCGACTAATGCATTTCCAACCGTCCTCTCTGACATGGTAAATCCTTCTTCTTCAGCGTTCGTTGAATCGCTCATCAGCGCCAGCACACCGCTCCTGCCAATTTCAGCCAGGCGCTGCAAGTCAATAGCATCTCCGTACACCGGCGTGTAATCAACCTTGAAGTCACCCGTGTGTACAATGGTTCCAACAGGACTGTAAATTGCCAGGGCAGATGCATCCTGAATGCTGTGGTTGGTCTTGATAAACTCAACCCTGAAAGCTCCAAGCTCTATCGTCTGACCGTGTTTTACCACCATTCGCGTCGTCGAATCCAAAAGCTTTCGCTCCTCCAGTTTGTGGTCAATCAATCCCATGGTTAACTGAGTCGCATACACCGGAACATTGATTTCCTGCAGTACAAACGGGAGTGCGCCGATATGATCCTCATGTCCGTGTGTGATGACAAACCCTTTGACACGGTCAAGATTCTCCTTCAGATAAGTGACATCCGGTATGACCAGATCGATCCCCAGCATGTCATCTTCCGGAAAAGCCAGTCCGCAGTCAACAACAATAATAGAATCCTCATATTCAAACGCAGTGATATTCATGCCGATTGTCTCAAGTCCGCCGAGCGGTATAATCTTGAGTTTCTTTCCGGCATCTGCCGTCGTCTTGGGCATGGGCGGTACAGTGTATTTGACTGCAGGGGCACTGAGGCCGCGCATAAACTGTTTAACAGACTGATTGTTTTGCGGCTTTTTGGCTTTTTTTACTGATTTCCTGGTCTGTTGTTTTTTTGACTGGTACTGTTTTCTCTTCTTAACATTTCCTGATGATCGAAATGTATTGGCTTTTTTGTTTTTATTTTTTGTTTTGTTTTTGTTTTTCTTGTGCTCTTTTGCCATAACGATTATGCATCTTCTCCTTCTTCATCTTCTTCAATCAGCTCTTCAAAGATGTCAGCAAGGGCCTGTAATTCATCTTCATCATCGACCATATTAAACATGAGGTCACTTTCTGTCTCTTCTGCCTCCCGGAGAATGTAAGCATCCGAGTTCAAATCCTCCGTCTCGGTAACCAACAGGTAATTCACTCCGCGCAGTGTTGTCATCTCCTGCACATAAAAAAACTCTTCATGGCCTGCCTCATTAAAGAATGCCATCTTTTCGCCTTTTTTCATTTTTATTCCTCCCCATGGGAACAATCAGACGTATCGATTTCGGTTGTTTTCTGATTGTTTTCGTAATCCAGATATGCCTGCAAAATAAAAATCGCAGCGATCTGGTCCACGTACTTTTTACGCTCTTCTCTGCGAACCTGCTGCGATATGAGAGACTGTTCTGCAAAAGAAGTACTCTCACGTTCATCCCACATCAGAACAGGCAAACCGGTACGTTCTCTGAGTTTGTCTGCAAACTCTTCAGAAAGCCGTGCGCGCTCGCCGATTCCTCCGTCAAGATGGATCGGATATCCGACTATCATTTTTGTTACATTGTACTTGGCAATCAGCTCATCAATTCTGGCCAGTGTCTGTCGCAGATGATTCTCTTTCTTCCTGAAAATCGTCTCGACAGGCTGCGCACTGATCCCAAGAAGGTCGCTGACTGCCACACCCACTGTCTTGGCGCCGTAATCCAGCCCCATCACACGTGTGTGCTCACCTTCCTGTCCTCCAGCGCGGACCATTACCATCCTTTCGATTCGATGTATGCCTTAAACATCTCCTCAACCAGTTCATCTCTCTCCACTTTCATGATCAGGCTGCGGGCATTTTTGTAGCTTGTGACATAGGTCGGATCACCGGACATGATATATCCGACGATCTGGCTGACCGGATCATATCCCTTCTCAATGAGTGAAGCGTAAACGGTTTCCAGAACTTCTTCTGCCGAAAGCTCAGGTGTCGGTTCAATCTGGAAAAATTGTGTCTTTCCTAAATCAGTCATCATTACCCCCTGACGTATTAAAACTCTATTATATTTTAAGCGATTTTATTGAAATAATCAATCGATCATATGGATTTCTTTGCCGATAACGCCGGTAATCAGCTCATTTTCCCTGAAACCGGATCCGTATACCTCCACTTTAAGATAGCCATCGGTATGTCCGATCCAGCATTCCATCTCAGAATGATTATCTGCCCTCTCCTCAAGCAGCACCTCCACTGTATTTCCCGCAAACTTTTTTCTGTAAAAATCATTCATGGATCGGTCGAGACTGTTCAGGACATGACTGCGCTCTGTTTTTATCTTCTCTGGAACCTGATCAGTCATGGCTGCCGCCCGCGTTCCGTCGCGCCTGGAGTATTTAAATATATGCGTGTGATAAAACCTGATTCTCTCGAGAAAACGGTATGTCTCCTGAAACTCTGCTTCAGTCTCACCGGGAAAGCCGACAATCACATCCGTGGTCAAGGTCGGTTCATGATAATAACTGCGCAAAAGCGCACAGACCCTTTCAAAATCAGTTGTGGAATAATGCCGGTTCATCCGTTTAAGAGTTGCGTCACATCCGCTTTGTAAAGAAAGATGAAAATGCGGACAAACCTGAGGGATCATTGCCAGCTGACTGATCACTTTCTCTGACATGATCCCCGGCTCAAGAGATCCCAGACGTATCCTGCTGAGGCCGTCTATCGATGCCATTTCTTTGATCAGCTGAATCAAAAGATCCATATTGTTCTTTTTCTGAGAATGTCTGTCTATAAAATCAATTCCGTATGAGCACAGATGAATCCCTGTCAGGACAATTTCTTTATATCCCGCCTGAGCCAGAAGGCGTGCTTCGGCAAGAACATCCGCCGGTTTTCTGCTGCGGATACGCCCGCGGGCCAGTGGGATGACGCAATAACTGCAGAACTGGTTACAGCCGTCCTGAATCTTTAAAAAAGCCCTGCAGCGCTCCTGTGTCATATGAGCCGGAAGCTCATCATAGGCAGCTTCTTTTGAAATATCTGAAATAAATGCCCGAGGAAGCTTACTCTCCAGCAATTCAATCAGATGCGACTTTTCGTTAGTCCCGATCACGATGTCAACATCCTGATCCTGTATAATCTGTTCCTGGTGCGTCTGCACATAACAGCCTGCCGCCACTACCACGGCATCCGGATTCAAATGACGTGCCCGATGGATCATTTGTCTGGATTTTCTGTCAGCTGTATTGGTCACGGTACAGGTGTTGATCACATACACATCGGCTCTCTGACTAAACGGCACAATCTCATATCCGGCATCACGCAGCATACTAATCATAGCCTCACTTTCATAGGCATTTGCTTTGCAGCCCAGATTGTGAACAGCTGCTGTACGATTTATTTTTTTTACCTTAAAATCCGTGCTCATATTCCTTTGAAAATGATGATTTTTGTACTGCAGCCTGATTGACTTTTTTGCTGCAGAGCCCTACAATTAGTATAACGATACTAAGATTCTTCCACATATTGAAAGGATGTGAAAATATGATCACGATGACTATTTCACTTGATTCTATCGATAAAATCAAGCAATTTGTCAACACGATCTCCAATTATCCATATGATTTTGATTTGGCATCCGGCCGTTATATTGTTGACGCCAAATCCATAATGGGCATTTTCAGTCTTGACCTGTCAGAGCCCATCACACTGAACATCCATACTTCTGAAAAAGAGGATGAACTGCGAGACGCACTCTCACCTTATCTCATTTAACACCAGAATCTATTGCGGTTTAATGCTGATGACTTCAGCTGTCTTAACTGCTTCCTGAACCATCCTCTCAATACTGCCCTCCAGAAGCTTTTCAGATGCCCTGATCGCCTCAGGGTCAGGCTTTGTCACGGGATGTTTGGCCACAAATATTGTGCAGCAGTCTTCATAAGGCAGAATCGAGGTCTCAAATGTCCCGATCTTTTCAGCCTCATCGATGATTTCCTGTTTGTCAAATCCAATGAGCGGCCTGTAAACCGGCAGCGTGCACACTTCATTGGTCGCACGCAGACTTTGCATTGTCTGACTGGCTACCTGGCCGATACTCTCACCAGTCACAAGGCCAAGACATTCACTTTCCAGTGCAAATGCTTCGGCAATACGCATCATATAACGGCGCATGATAATCGTCAGTTCTTCATGCGGGCATTTTTCATAAATCTCCATCTGAATATCAGTGAAGTTCACAATATGCAGTTTAAAACTGTCGGTATATGACGACATGATTTTAGCCAAATCAACGACCTTTTCCTTGGCTCTCTCGCTTGTATACGGCGGCGCATGAAAATATACCGCTTCCAGAAGTGCCCCTCTTTTTGCAATCCGCACGCCTGCGACAGGAGAATCTATACCGCCGGATAAAAGCAGCATCGCTTTTCCGGCCGTTCCGACCGGCATCCCGCCGGCACCCGGCAGAATGGTAGAATAAACATAGAACGCCTCACGTACTTCGATATAGACCGTGACATCAGGATGATGAACGTCTACCTGCGTATCCGGAAAGGCATTAAGAAGAGCCTCTCCCACATCTGCATTGATCTCCATGGAATTGAGAGGAAATTTTTTGTTTCCGCGGCGCGCCTGCACCTTGAATGTGAAGTGTTTGTCCCGATACATTTCGTCGACAAAAGCACAGACGTTTTCTTTCAGTGATTCAATCCCGTTATCCTCAAACACATATACCGGGCAAATACCGACAATTCCGAACACTTTCTGCAATGCCTCAACCGCTCCTTCATAATCGTATTCACCCTGACAATGAACATAGAAACGGCCTGTCTTTTTCTCTACCACGAAACTTCCGTCTACACGGCGCAGAGCCAAACGCATCTGCTTGCCAAGCGCGTCTTCGAAAATGTTTCTGTTTTTCCCTTTTACAGCGATCTCACCGTATTTTATTAAAAAATGTGAAAACTTCATAGATTACATCCTTCTTCTGTCTGTTACTTCCTTGTAAACCGTCTGAGCACCGGAACCAGTTCTTTGAGTGCCCGAATTGTATCTCGAATCTCTTCCTCGGTATTCAGAGCAGAAAAGCTGAACCGTATTGTGGACCCTAAATCTGATTCTGCCGCTCCAATAGCCTGCAGCACATCACTTACCCTGGGGTGGTTTGACGAACAGGCTGATCCGGATGAGACATAGATCTCTTTATCTTCAAGGGCATGGAGCAACACCTCTGCGGATACTCCGCGAAACGATGCGCTGACAATGGATGCAGCCCCCCACATGGGATCGAAGTCTGATCCATGAACATGTGTCTCTTCAATTGACGCAATCCCTTTTATCAGCAGCTCTTTGAGCGAACGCATATGGGCCTCAGTCTGATCCATCTGATCTGTCACCATGCGCGCAGCCAGAGCAAAGCCAGCAATACCGGCTACATTCTCAGTTCCCGGACGCAGATCCCGCTGCTGCCCCCCGCCATACAAAATGGGTCTGATCATACGCGGATCAGCTACATACAGCGCCCCGACACCCTTTGGTCCGTGGATCTTATGACTGCTGCAGGAGAGCAGATCAATTCCCTGCCTCCGAGGGAAGATCGGAATCTTCCCAAAAGCCTGCACTGCATCACAGTGTATTAGCACATTCGGATTCTTTTCCTTACACTTATGAGCAATAGCACTGACGGGCTGTACGGATCCGATTTCATTATTGACAGCCATCACAGATACAAGCACCGTATCGTCACGCACAGCATCAGTGACATCATCCTCATGCAGAACGCCTTGGCTGTCAGGCTTAATATATGTAATCTCATATCCCTGTTCGCTCAGCTGCTGCATAGGCGCCAGCACAGCCGGATGTTCAAGATAAGAGGTAATGATATGACGCCCTTTTCTCCTGCGTGCCTGCGCTGCCCCCAGCACAGCCAGATTGTCACTCTCTGTGCCTCCTGACGTGAGCAGAATGCTCTCCCTCGGAACTTTCAGGATATCTGCCAGCACCTGAATGCTCTCCCGCATAATATGTTCCGCCTCAAGTCCCTTACCGTGAAGAGATGAAGGATTACCGTATGACCGACATAAACAATCACGAACGCGCTCGCCGACCTCGTCGAACGCGCGCGTTGTCGCAGCATTGTCAAGATAGATTTCTTTTTTACACGATTCCAAAGATTATTCTTCCTCCAGTTTAAAAACAAGCCATGACAGTGCTGTCAGCGCAGCCGTCTCTGTCCTGAGTATACGGCTTCCGAGTGTCACGATCAATGCGCCCGCTCTCCTGGCGGCATCAACTTCCGCCAGCTCAAAACCGCCCTCTGGGCCAATCATGATTGACACGGATGAACCGGGTTCAATTCTGTTAAACACTTCTCTGCTTCGGGTCATCCCTTCAGCGCATTCATAGGGAAAGAGAAAATGGTCACTGGCAGCGGCGTCTTCGAGCGCATCATCAAACATAACAACAGGATCCACTTCAGGGATGACAGCTCTCCCGCACTGCTTGGCAGCTGACTGAGCAATCTTCTGCCATCGCTCACGTTTATGCGCCGCTCCTTTATGATCGGGACGTGCTACCGTGCGCTCCGTGATAACCGGAACAATCCGGGCCACCCCGAGCTCGACAGCTTTCTGGATCACAAAAGCCATTTTGTCTCCCTTTGCCAGACTTTGAAACAGCGTAATCCTGCAGGGCAGCTCTCTGTTCTTTTCGATTTCCCCTTCTACGGAAAAAACAGCACCCTCCTGCGATGTACCGGTCAACTGACACCGGTATGTGCGCCCGCAGGCGTCAGATAATTCGATTATCTCACCAGGTCTGATCCGCAGAACATGCAGGAGATGGTGAGCACTCTCTCCCGACAAGACAACCGATGCGGCTTCACTCAGATCTTGTTCAGTAAAAAAATGCATGGCTGAATCTTACTTGCTCTTAACAAGCTCTTTCTTTGCTTCTTCGAATCCCTCTCCAAGGATCTTCATGGTTCTGTCATAAGACCTCTGCGCACTATCTCTGACACCGCTTAAACCTGTCTTTTTCTCCAGCTTTTTGACATTGTCTAACGGAAGCACGGCATAATTGTATAAGGCGTTTGCATCATCTTCTGCCTCTTCACCTTCTTCAGTCTGCGCTGTCAGCGTCGCGTCAGCTTCCTGCTCAATTTCTTCCTTGGTTTTGGTCTGCTTACGCTTTTCCCGATATACCCAGGTCGGGACCATATCCATATCGGTGATAGTCACCTTGCCTTTATCATTCTTCTTTAAATCCATCGAGAGAATCACACCGTCCTCGCAGTGTGCCGTATCTGTCGACACCCCTTTCGTCTGATTGGAAAAGGCATTGCCAATGGAATATATACAAAACGTCTTGTGTTTTCCGTCTTCAGACTTCAGCACTTCAATCGGCTGTATGACATGAGGATGCCCGCCGATAATGACATCAACTCCCAGATCGCAAAGCTTTTGTGCAATAGCCTTTTGGTCTTCGGAAGGCTCAAGATCATACTCAACACCCCAATGCAGATTGTAAATGATAAACTCCGCTCCGTCTTCCCTCATCGCCTTAATCTGGTCCTCTACCGCCTGATAAAAGTCCTCCGGACTGGCTTCGCGGAACATGTTGATCAGCTCTGCATCTTTTTCATCGACACTCAGCGCGTTAAAGGAAGTCGGTGTTCCATAAGTGTAATCGACATACCCGATCTTCATTCCCTTTTTCTTGACAATCTTATAGCGTTTATCTTTGTTCTTTGCGCGTATCCCGGTAAAAGGCACCTTCTGTTCTTTATAGACTGACAGTGTATTGGATAAACCCTCTGATTTTCCGTCATAGATATGATTGGTTGCCAGCATCTGCATATCAATTCCTACACTTTGCAGATTGCCGGGGAAGACGTCCGGATAGCAGAATAATGGATATCCGGAGATACCGGTATTTTCATTGCCGATGCAGCCTTCCATCTCACATGTCATAATATCGGCCTTTTGATAATAGCTTTCAACATACTGGAACGGCTCAGTAAAATCATAAATCCCGTTCTCATCAAGATAACTGCTTAAAATAGACTGATGCAGGATCATACAGCCGGTGAAGCCAAGTTTTAAGGTGCCGCTTTCCTCTTTCTCCTGCTGCGCTTTCACTTCTGCTGCCGCTTTTTTCTCTGCCCTTTTGCGGGAACAAGAGCGAACGCCTGTTGCAATCAGCAAAACCAGAAGAATGACAAACAACAAAATGGCAAGGCGCATGGCCAGTGCAATGATGACTCTTTTGCGCCGTACTGCCTGCCGTCTGGTCGTCGGCTTGGTTCTGATAATTTGAATCAGCTTTTGTATGGTCAGCTTCTTTCGGTCCATCACGTAATCCCCCGTTGTCGACAGGTAACTGGTTTGGTGAGATGCTCTAATGCTAAAAGGAATCTGGCTGCCTGTTAAGACAGACAGCCGAGTTCAATCATTGCTTTCTTTAACCGTTCCTGATTCTCCGGTGTCATTTCTGTTAAAGGCAGACGTGGTATACCGGCATCATAGCCGAGCATATTCATTGCCGCCTTAACCGGGATCGGATTGACCTCGCAGAACAGGCAGCGCACCAGTTCAAGGCACTTAAGCTGCATCTGAGCTGCCTTCTTGTAATCGCCGTTCAGACATGCCATCGTCAGATCATGTGTATAGCGCGGTGCAACATTGGAGAGAACTGAGATAACGCCTGCCCCGCCAAGAGCCATAACCGGTACAATCTGATCATCGTTTCCCGAATACAAATCCAGATCATCACCTGCCAGCTCTTTACACTTGGCAATCTGACTGATATCACCGGAAGCTTCTTTGATTCCGACAATATTCTCGCAGTGCTTTCCAAGATACGCGGCTGTCTCGGGAAGAATATTGGTCGATGTACGGGAAGGCACATTGTACAAAATGCAGGGAATCTCAGCTGCATCAGCGATCTTGCTGAAGCTCTCGATCAAACCTGCCTGTGTCGCCTTATTGTAATAGGGGGCAACCAGAAGACATGCATCTGCACCGACATTGCGGGCTCGTTCTGACATCATACATGCATGTGCGGTATTATTTGAACCTGTGCCGGCAATGACCGGAACACGCCCCGCAGCACGGGCTGCGACAACAGCAATAGCTTCTATATGCTCGTCATCTTCCAGTGTCGGTGCTTCCCCCGAAGTACCGCAGACAATCAGCGCATCAATTCCTTCTGCAATCTGGTCGTCAGTCATTTTTTCAAGTGCGTCGAAATTAATAGAACCATCAGCATTCATCGGCGTTGTCATCGCCGAACCTGCTCCTGTGAATACAGACATGGTAGCCCCTCCTTTTAAATGAATTAAACTATTCTATACTCCCGAAAATCAGTATTCCATTATCTCATTACATAGATATATTTATTTTACCACAAGACAGTATCATTCTCAATTCTTCTTTCCGGTATGAAATCATCTGATTTCCCCAATATTGCCGACTTCCTCGACAACATAAGGTGTCTCCTGGTAAACGAAATAATCCAGCCAGTTACCGTACAGGAGATTGGCACCGGAGCGCCACCTGTTGATCGGCTGTTTGGATGGATCATCATCCGGATAATAATTCTTAGGTATCTTCGGATTCAGTCCGGCTTCTATATCCCGCCTGTACTCTTTATCAATCGTATCCACATCATACTCGGAATGGCCGGTGATAAAAATCTGCCGGCCTCCGTCAGTCGAGACGGCATACACGCCTGCCTCTTTACTCTCTGCCAGAATCTTGAGCGCCGGGACATTCAGAATATCCTCTTTGAAGACTGTTGTGTTACGTGAATGCGGCGCATAAAAAACATCATCAAACCCTCTGAAGAGGATCGATCCAGCATGCGTCACTTCATGCTCAAAGATACCGACAAGCTTTTCTTTTAACCTGTGTTTAGGAATGCCGTAATGATAATAAAGCGCTGCCTGTGCAGCCCAGCAGATATGGAATGTGCTGTAAACGTGTGATTTGGACCACTCCATGATCTCTGACAGTTCTTCCCAGTAGTCTACTTCCTCGTATTCCAGCAGTTCAACGGGAGCGCCGGTAATCACCAACCCGTCATAATAATAATCGCGCACTTCATCAAAATGCTTATAAAATGCGATCATATGCTCTCGCGGTGTGTTTTTCGGGATATGACTTTCGACCGACATCAGCTCCAGATCAATCTGCAGCGGTGTATTACCAAGCAGTCTGGCCAGCTGTGTCTCTGTTGCGATTTTAGTCGGCATCAGATTGAGGAGCAGAATCCGCAGGGGACGAATGTCCTGTGTCCCTGCTCTCTCATCAAGAATTGTAAAAATATTCTCCCTGTGCAATGTCTGTTCTGCAGGGAGCCCCTTCGGGATTTTGATCGGCATAAAGCCTCACCTCTTCTCCATTTACTAAACGTCTATATTGTTTGAATTATAGCATACTCTGTGCTATGATTTAAGTCAAAATATGACAAACATTTATCTTGTTTTCTTAAGGAGTCGAACAGTATGAGAAACGATACCAAATGCATACATGCCGGTTACACCCCGGGCAACGGGGAACCGCGTATGATCCCGATCATTGAAAGCACGACATTTAAATACGAGAGCAGCCAGGCCATGGGTGATCTGTTTGATTTGAAAGCTTCCGGGTATTTCTATTCCAGGCTTCAAAATCCAACCTGCGATATGGTTGCCGCCAAGCTGGCTGCCCTGGAAGGCGGTACGGCAGGCATGCTCACATCGTCAGGTCAGGCTGCTAATTTTTTTGCTGTGTTTAATATCGCCAACGCCGGAGATCACATCGTCTCATCCTCCGCTATTTACGGCGGAACATTTAACCTGTTTCAGGTTACCATGAAAAAGATGGGGATTGATTTCACTTTTGTGGCACCTGACTGTACTGAAGAAGAGCTGAATGCTGCTTTTAAGCCCAATACAAAAGCCGTCTTCGGCGAGACGATTGCCAATCCTGCTCTGACTGTTCTGGACATTGAGAAATTCGTAAAAGCTGCACATGAACACGGCGTACCGTTTATCATCGATAATACATTTGCCACGCCAATCAACTGCCGTCCCATCGAGTGGGGTGCTGATATTGTGACTCATTCCACAACCAAATATCTGGACGGCCATGATTCAGCTGTCGGCGGAGCTATAATCGATGCCGGAAACTTTGACTGGATGGCTCACAAAGACAAATTTCCCGGTCTGACCACCCCTGATGACTCCTATCACGGCATCATTTATGCTGAACAGTTCGGCAAAGAGGGCGCTTTTATCACCAAGGCGACAGCACAGCTCATGCGTGATTTCGGATCTATTCCTTCACCGTTTTCCGCATATATTCTCAATCTGGGAATCGAGTCTGTCAGTGTCCGTATGAAGCGCCACTGCGAAAACGGCCAGAAGATTGCCGAATTTCTCGAAGCGCACGATAAAGTGGCATGGGTCAACTACCCGGGATTAAAGAGCAGCCGTGATTATGCGCTGGCTCAAAAATATATGCCGAACGGAACATGCGGCGTTGTATCCTTCGAGCTCAAAGGTGGCCGCCAGACGGCCGAGGATTTCATGGGGCATCTTAAGGTGGCCATGATTGCCACTCATGTTGCCGATGCACACACCTGTGTGCTGCACCCGGCTTCTTCAACGCACCGGCAACTGACCGATCAAGAACTTGAAGACTGCGGCGTTTCACCGGGTATGATTCGTTACTCAGCGGGTATTGAAGACGTTCAGGATCTCATTGAAGACTTAGAACAGGCATTAGATCAGATTTAACCAATTAGAAAGAGAGGTGTTCTCATGATTGTCGTTACGATTGATCATATTCCCGGACATGATTTTGATGTCCTCGGCATGGTGCAGGGAGCTATGGTTCAAACGGTTCATGCGGGAAAGGATATCTTTAACAGCTTTAAGACAATTGTCGGCGGAGAGTTGAATTCCTATACAGAAATGATGAATTCCTCCCGTGCAACGGCTACAAGCCGTATGATTGACATGGCTAATCAGATCGGTGCCGATGCCATTATCAATGTCCGTTATGCCTCATCTCAGGTGATGCAGGGCGCTTCTGAAGTTTTGGCATACGGTACGGCTGTCAAATTTACCAACTGATCACAGGTGAAAGGATTATCCGCACATGGATCTGGCCTCTTACTCAGCTGAAAAACAGAGAAAACAGGAGTCTCCGCTCGCATTGCGTATGCGTCCGGAGACTCTTGATGATATTGTCGGCCAAGAGCATATTCTCGGGAAGGACAAACTGTTATACAGAGCTATCGAAGCAGATAAGCTTCGTTCTGCCATCTTTTACGGCCCGCCTGGCACAGGCAAGACCACCATTGCCAAAGTCATTGCCCATATGACAAAAGCGGTCTTTTCCCAGATTAACGCCACCACGGCGGGCAAAAAGGACATGGAGGCCGTTGTCAAAAAGGCCAAAGAAGATCTCGGCTACTACGGCCGGAAAACGATTCTCTTCATCGATGAGATTCACCGCTTCAACAAAAGCCAGCAGGATTTTCTGCTCCCCTTTGTGGAAGACGGCACTGTCACACTGATCGGTGCCACCACCGAAAATCCCTACTTCGAAGTGAACCGGGCCCTTCTCTCCCGCTCTATGCTCTTTTCTCTGCATGCCCTTAGCAACGACAATATTATCACGCTTCTGAAAAGAGCCGCCGTTGATCCTGTCAAAGGGATGGGGGTCTATCATCCGGCACTTGATGACGATGCTGCTCTTTTTCTGGCCAAGCGATCGGCCGGCGATGCCCGGAGGGCGCTCAATGCCTTTGAGCTGGGCGTGCTGACCACATCGCCATCAGAAGACGGCATGATTCATATCACACTGGATGTTGCCGCCGAGTGCATCCAAAAAAAGGTGATTCATTACGATAAACAGGATGATAATCACTATGATACAATCTCAGCATTTATCAAAAGCATGCGCGGATCAGATCCTGATGCTGCTGTTTTTTATCTGGCCAAAATGCTGGATGCAGGAGAAGATATCAAGTTTATTGCAAGAAGAATCATGATCTGTGCCAGTGAAGATGTCGGAAACGCTGATCCCCAGGCTCTGGTTGTTGCTGTTGCGGCGGCACAGGCTGTCGAACGCATCGGCATGCCTGAATCTCAGATTATTCTGGCACATGCAGCCATCTATGTCGCATGTGCCCCCAAGAGTAATTCTGTTGTGGAAGCAATCTTTGCGGCAAACCGCGCCGTGCAGGAGTCAGACGGAGCTGTCCCGGTTCATCTGCGCGATGCCACCACCTC
>CADBOU010000097.1 GCA_902796355.1 uncultured Lachnospiraceae bacterium | reverse complement strand
TCAATTGAGCGAACTGTTTAATACATCCGGGTCAGATTAAGCCGGAACAGACCACCAACGAAAAAGGCCCCTGCATCATCACGCAGAGGCCTTTTGTAACCTGAGTGATCGTATCAGTCCGGTTGCCCGGACAAATTCGATGATCGATGAGGATTATACGCACGTGTATCCGCCGTCAACTGCGAGGATCTGACCTGTGACATAGCTGGATTCTTCTGCGCCGAGGAAGACAGCTGCTGAATTCAGCTCTCCGCAGTTGCCGTAGCGGGCCATCGGGACAGACTGCTGAGCAAATGCCTGGAAGAAATCGGAATTCAGTGTCTCGGTGGTCAGTTCTGTGTAGAAATAGCCTGGGCAGATGGCGTTGACTGTGATACCAGCTTTTGCCAGCTCGGCAGCTGCTCCGCGGGTGAAGTTGACAACGGCACCCTTTGTCGCATGATATGCGATGGTCGGGAGAGCTGTATTGCCTACGAGACCATAGATAGAAGCAATGTTGATCACACGGCCATATGTCTGCTTTCCGGCTTCAATGTTCTTCTTCATGTAGCCGGCAAAGAGTTTGGTTACTTCAAATACAGAGGTAAGATCCAGATTCAGTGTGAATTCCCAGTCTTCTTTCTTATAGTCAACCAGAGGAGTGCCTGTTCCTCTTTCGCCGCCGGCGTCATTGACGATGACTTCACAGTGACCAAACTTCTCTTCGACAGCAGCAAGAGCAGCATTGATCGACTCGGTGCTGGTTACGTCACAAGCAACCGGAAGGACTGTAACGCCGTATTTTTCTTCCCATTCCTTCGCGCTTGCTTCAAGACGCTCAACTCTTCTGGCCATCAGCACAAGGTTAGCCCCGCATGCGGCATATCCTTCTGCCATCTGCTTTCCAAGACCAGAAGAAGCACCGGTAACAGCTACAACTTTTCCTGTGTAATCAAACATAATAATACCTCCCAAAAAAACGGTTTCTATTAGCTGTTGCTAATTATATATCAAGATGTGTGATAGTGCAATTGTCCGGCAAATGTTTTTTCTTCTTATGGACTAAATTAAAAAGCCTCACTGCAAAGGGCAGTAAGGCTTTTTGTATAATAAGAAATGTTTTAGTTTACTTTTCGTTTGGCATCTTCCAATCATGATGATTGGTGTGCAGAAGGTGATGAGACTTCTCAGACAGCGGTGTGCCAAAGTAGTCTTTGTAAACGGCTGTGATAGAAGGATTCTCATGGCTGAAGCGAAGCTCGCCGTCGCGATCCTGCTGATAGAGAACCGGCGCGCGCTTCTCGGCCATAAAGGCGCCGTCTACGATCGGCTGTCCGCCGCCGCCGACGCATCCGCCCGGGCAGGCCATGACTTCGACAAAGTCATAGGAAACCTCGCCCTTGTCGAGTGCGGTCAGAAGCTTGTCGGCATTGCCGAGGCCGTTGACAATGGCTACCTTGAGCTCCTTGCCGGCCAGTTCATAGGTCGCTTCCTTCCAGCCGTCCATACCACGGACTGCCTTGAAAGCATCCGGATCCGGGTTTTCGCCGTTGACGATAAATGCAGCAGTTCTGAGCGCTGCCTCCATCACGCCGCCGGTTGCACCGAAGATATTGCCGGCACCGGAGCCGACACCCAGGGGCATGTCAAGCGGCTCAGCGGTGAGTTCGCCCGGCTGAATGTGTGCTGCGCGGATCAGGCGGACGACTTCTCTGGTTGTCAGAGAGATATCGACATCCGGATCGCCGCAGGCATCATTCATGCAGTCAATGGCGCACTCATGCTTCTTAGCCAGACAGGGCATGATCGAAACAGAGAAGATCTTCTGAGGATCAACGCCGAGGATGTCTGCATAATAGCTCTTGGCGACTGCGCCGAACATCTGCTGCGGAGACTTCGCTGTGGACAGCTGATCCACAAACTGCGGGTAGTTGGCCTTTACAAAGCGAACCCAGCCTGGGCAGCAGGAAGTGAACATCGGGAACTTATGGTCTTCTGCGTGTGCAATCTTGTCGAGGAATTCGCTTCCCTCTTCCATGATTGTCAGGTCGGCAGAGAAGTTGGTATCAAAGACATAGTCGACACCGGCTCTGCGCAGTGCAGTGCCGAGCAGGTCGACTGTCGCCACATCCGGTGTCAGACCAAAATACTCGCCCCAGGCTGTTCTGGGTGACGGTGCGATTTGAACCAGGACAATCTTGTCCGGATCTTCGATGGCGTGGATGACTTTCAGCGTGTCATCGCGCTCTTTAAGTGCGCCGACCGGACAGTGTGTGATGCACTGGCCGCAAAGAGTACAGTTGGAGTCTTCCAGGCGATACGCATGAGCCACATCAACTGTCGTGTGAGAGCCGGTGTTGACCAGATCCCAGACATTTGATGCCTGAATGTGATCGCAGACCTGGATACAGCGCATGCACTTGATACACTTGGCATAGTCTCTTTGCAGCGGGAAATCCGGATTCTGGGACAGTGTTGAAATCTCTTTCTCATACGGAAGCTCCTGGATGTTCAGATCGTTAGCGACCGTCTGCAGGGCACAGTTGCCGCTGCGCACACATGTCGCGCAGTTGCTGTCGTGCTGTGAGAGAATGAGCTCGACATTGGTCTTGCGGGCATTTCTCGCCTTCTTACTGTTTGTATAAATCACCATGCCCTCGTCAACCGTGTTGTTGCAGGCAGTAAACAGGCGCTCATAGCCCTCAACCTCGACAACACAGACGCGGCAGGCGCCGATTTCATTTAACCCCTCCCAGTAGCAGAGTGTGGGGATATGGACGCCGGCCTTGCGGGCCGCATCCAGGATGGTGGTTCTTTCGGGAACCTGGATCTGGATTCCGTCAATCGTAACATTTACCATTTTGCCACCCTCCCTCCTTTAAAGATTCCATAGCCGAAGTGATCACAGTGCAGACATCTGCCGGACTCCTGCATTGCCTCTTCTTCGGTCATACCGCATTCCATCAAACCAAAGTCTTTGACACGCTCGGCAGCCGGACGCTCCTGCATATTGACGCGGCCGCATGGCTTGTGGTCGTCAAAGCGGACACGCGGAAGCTCGATATTGGATTTGATCTCATGATGGAAGCCAAGATACTCATCGATGTTGGCAGCTGCAACTTTTCCTGCTGCAATAGCGCGGATGACCGTCGCCGGTCCTGTCACGCAGTCGCCGCCGGCAAAGATGCCTTCTGTATCGCTGATCGAGCTGGTATCCATTGCATCGATGCGTCCGCGGGAGATCGGGATACCGTAGTCGCCGAACTGGTTTGAATCGATACCCTGCCCGATCGCAATCAGGACGCGGTCACACGGTACGCGGACCGGATCAACATCGGCATTGACCGGCTTGGGACGGCCGCCCTGAACCGGGCCGACGATCTGCGGCTGCAGCCACATCGCGGCAACATTGCCTTCAGCATCTTTTTCAACTTTAACCGGTGCGTGAAGCTCCATGATCTCGCAGCCGTCAGCGACAGCGCCGTCAACCTCTTCGCGCAGAGCGGTCATATCATCTTTTCTTCTGCGGTATGCGATGGTCACGCTCTTTGCGCCCAGACGGACTGCAGAGCGGGCCACATCCATCGCCACATTGCCGCCGCCGATGACAACACAGTCAAGGCCCTTAAAATCAGGCAGATTGTCATCGCCGATCGCGCGCAGCATTTCGACAGCAGAGAGAACGCCGTTGGCGTCTTCCCCTTCGACACCGATCATGCGGCCGGTGTGAGCGCCGATGGAAACATAGACGGCATCAAACTGATCATTGATCTCCTTGATGGTGATATCTTTTCCGACGCTGACATCTGTCTTGATCTCAAAACCAGCTTTCTGGAGGCCTTCGATCTCATGATCGAGGATCTCGCGCGGCAGGCGGTAAGCCGGAATACCATAGCGGAGCATGCCGCCGGGTTTCTTTCTCTGCTCATAGACAGTGACATCATGTCCCATCTTGGAAAGATACCAGGCTGCGGTGATACCGGAGGGGCCGCCGCCGATGACAGCAACCTTTTTGCCGGTCTTTTCAGCAATCTCAGGCTCCGGAATCTCACCTTCATGCTCTACGGCAAAACGCTTTAAGCCGCGGATGTTGATCGGATCATCAACCAGAGTCCTGCGGCATCTTGTCTCGCAGGGATGTTCACAGATCAGACCGCAGACAGCCGGGAACGGATTGTCCTTGCGGATCAGCTCTACGGCGTCAGCATAACGTCCCTCATGGATAAGAGAAATATACCCGGGGATATCAACCTGTGCCGGGCACTGATAGACGCAGGGCACGGGCTGTGTCTGCAGGGCCTTGCAGCGGCCGTGCAGGATGTGCTCCTCATAATCGTCTCTGAAACCTTTGAGGCCTTTTAAGACCATGCGGGCCGCCTCGGAACCGATAGCGCAGTCCGCAGATGCATAGATAGACTCTGCCGTATACTCGATGACATCGAGTGTTTCCAGCGTGGCTGTGCCGTCGAGCACAGAACCGATCAGCTTCTCCAGCACGCCAAGGCCAACCCGGCACGGAATACATTTTCCGCAGGACTGGGAATGGCTCAGGTGCAGGAAAGTTGCCGCCAGATCCACAGGACAGAGTCCCGGCTGAGCAGCCTGGATGCGCCGTTCAAGATCCTTGTACAGCTCCTCCACTGTCTGCTGAGCCTCGTTTGTGGAAAACAGACTTAACCGACTCATAACAACTCCTTTTCATTCCATATGTTGATAGTTAAAAACCAATACACCTTATGATACCATAAGGGGAGTGAATTTCAATAAATTAGCTTTTGCTAACCGTCGTTTTTTTAACAAAAAAAACTCGAGGTCTGTTTTGAGCTTTTTATTTGAAGCATTTGGTGGGAAAATGCCGGCTGACATGGTACAATCGAAGGGCTGAAATGTATGAAGTGATACAGGAGGAATGAAAGATGAAAAAGAAACAGGCAAACGCTAAAGCATTACTGCCGATCCTGGTATTTCTGGTATTGTATCTGGGAAGCGGTATTTATTTTGAGTACATCAGGCCGCAGGAAGGGCAGATGGGCTTTTATATCATGTCGGTGGTCGTAGCGTTCGGGCTGGCACTGATTGTGGCCTTTCTGCAAAACAGAGGTCTGTCTTTTAATGAGAAGGTACATGTCTGTGCACAGGGGATCGGCGATGACAATATCGTGATCATGCTCTTTATATTTCTGATGGCGGGCGCTTTCAGCGGCTTGGCCAGCGCAGCCGGCGGGGCTTCAAGCACAGCCAATTTGATGCTCTCGATCATACCGGGACGCTTCGTGGTGCCGGGGCTGTTTGTGATCGCCTGTCTGATCTCCATGGCCATGGGGACGAGTGTCGGAACGATTACGGTGCTGGTGCCGATCGCAGTGGAAGTGGCAGCGAGCACGAAGATGTCCATGCCGTTGATTGTGGGAACTGTCGTGGGCGGCGCCATGTTCGGAGACAATCTGTCAGTGATCTCAGATACGACGATTGCGGCAACACGCACGCAGGGTGTCGAGATGAAGGATAAGTTTAAGGTCAACTTCAAGATTGCACTGCCTGCAGCACTGATCACGCTTGTCATCCTGATCGTCTATTCTGTGAAAAATCCGGCTGCCAGTCTGGATCAGTATGAATTTAACATCTGGCTGGCCATTCCTTATTTTATCGTGCTGGTGCTGGCACTGGTCGGATTAAATGTTTTTCTGGTGCTGGGGCTTGGTATTGTTCTCTTCCTGCTCATCGGCGGCGCAGCCGGAACGATTACTTTTTCCAGTGCGTTTGTCGCAATGGGAGACGGGACAAGCGGTATGTTTGAGACGATGATCGTGACGATTCTGGTGGCCTCGATCAGTGCACTGATGAAAGAGCATGGCGGGTTTGAGGCAGTGCTGGCCTTTATCAGGCGGCATGCGAAAGGCAAAAAAGGCGGTATGTTTGGTATCTGCGCGCTGACAGGCCTGATGGATATCTCCACAGCCAACAATACGGTCGCGATCGTCATCGCAGCACCGATTGCCAAAGAAATCAGCAAAGAGTACCATGTTGAACCAAAAAAAGTCGCCTCGCTCCTTGATACATCATCCTGCATCTTCCAGGGAATCATCCCGTATGGCGCCCAGATCCTGGTGGCAGCAGGCATTGCAAAGATTTCCAGTATGCAGATCATGCCGTTTCTGTTTTATCAGTTTCTGTTGGCACTGTGTCTGATTATTTCGATCATTGCAGAGAAGAAAGGTGATCCGGTATCTCAGGATGCAGGTGACAAGTGAGGATGAGAAAATGATTTCAATTGATATTCCAGGACGGGGTGCACCACTTGTCATCGATGCGCTCGTTCTTGACTATAACGGGACCATCGCCGCTGACGGCAAGCTGATTAAAGGGGTGCCGGAGAGAATCAGGGCTCTGTCTGAGCAGGTTGACGTCTATGTGCTCACGGCTGATACTTACGGTACGGTGCAGGCACAGTGTGAGATGCTCGGTGTACATGTAAAGACTTTCCCGCATGAGGGCGCAGCCGTCTGCAAGGATGAGATTGTAATGGGATTGATGAAGGATCAGAAAGTTTGTGCGGTTGGAAACGGGTTCAATGACATTCAGATGATGGATCGGGCTGACTTTGCGATTGCGGTGCTCGATGCAGAAGGGATGTATGCCGGACTCCCTGCGCATGCCGAAGTATTGGTGAAAAGCGCGCAGGATGCACTGGATCTTCTGCTAAAACCCGATCGTCTGCGGGCGACACTCAGAAACTAAAAAACAGCGGATCACCTGATCCGCTGTTTTTTCTATATCCAAAAGTATCAATTAAAGCTCTGCAATCAGTTCGACCTCGCAGAGGACATCTTTCGGGAGAGCCTTGACTGCGACGCAGCTGCGAGCAGGCTTCTCCGTAAAATACTTTTCATATACGCCGTTGAACGCGGCAAAATCACCCATATCTTTCAGGAAGCAGACAGTCTTGACGATCTTGGTCTGATCAGTCCCTGCCGCTTCGAGAACAGCATAGAGGTTTTTGAAGACCTGCTCCGCCTGACCTTCGATCGTTGTTGCTGTGACATCGCCGACAGCCGGATCGATCGGGATCTGACCGGATGTAATCAGAAGATTGCCGGTGACAATCGCCTGTGAATACGGTCCGATTGCTGCAGGTGC
>CADBOU010000096.1 GCA_902796355.1 uncultured Lachnospiraceae bacterium | reverse complement strand
CGTCTGAAGGGCATGTTCCAGAACGGCGTCCTGACAGGCAAAGACCTCAGCTTCGGCGGTTCCCTGATTCGTCCGGAAGCTACAGGCTATGGCGCTGTTTACTATCTGAATGAAGTTCTTGAGCATGAGAACGATACTATCGAAGGCAAGACCATCGCTTGCGCAGGCTTTGGTAACGTGACATGGGGCATCTGCAAGAAGGCTGCTGAGCTTGGTGCTAAGGTTGTCACTCTCTCCGGTCCGGACGGATACGTCTATGATCCCGATGGTGTCTGCACAGACGAGAAGATCGAGTATCTGCTTGAGATGCGTGCTTCAGGCCGCAACGTTGTCAAAGATTATGCTGACAAGTTTGGCGTTGAGTTCTTCGCAGGCGAGAAACCGTGGGGTGTCAAGGCTGACATCATCATGCCGTCCGCAATGCAGAATGACGTCAATATGGAGCAGGCTAAGAAGATCGCAGCTAATCATCCGAAGTATTACATCGAAGTTGCCAACATGCCGACAACCAATGATGCTCTTGAGTTCCTGAAAGAGCAGGATGGCATGATCGTTGCTCCGTCCAAGGCTGTTAACGCCGGTGGCGTTGCTGTTTCCGCACTTGAGATGAGCCAGAACTCTGAGCGTATCTCCTGGACAGCCGAAGATGTTGATGCACAGCTCAAGAAGATCATGCACGACATTCACAAAAACTCTGCTGACGCTGCTGAGAAGTATGGCCTTGGCTATGACCTCGTTGCAGGCGCTAACATCGCCGGCTTCGATCGTGTCGCTCAGGCTATGATGGGACAGGGCGTCTTCTAAGAGACGATCTACATATTGCTGATATAAAAAGCAGGAAGCCCGCCGCTTATTGCGGCGGGCTTTTTCTGTGCAATCATCATCAGTATAAAAATGTAAACAGGCTTAAAAACCACGTCTTAAAAGATTAAACGATATCCGCTCCGCTCAAGAATCAGCTCTCGCAGATGGGGGGCCTGGGCAAAGCCCAAAGAAGTCAGTTCCTCGCAGGCAGACTGAAGGCTTGCTTCGAATTTGTCGGCAAGCGTATCAAGCCAGCGCAGAGCCAGGCGGCTTCCCAAGCCGGCTTCCTGTGCAGCCTGCTCGATGGAATGCCTGTTGATATGATCCAGGGAGCACTCTTCTCCCAGATAAATGGCCATATCCCGTGTGCTCGCGTCGTAAACGCAGGTACTCACAATATCATAAGCCGGAGCCAGCCGGAGTGATTTCAGATTCTTACTGTAGAGAAGGGATATATTTTTAATGTGGTTATCCGTGTTGCCGATCAAAAGATCAAACATCAGGATTTTCCATAACCGTTCCTGATCCTCAATCGGATTGGAAGAAAATCTGCGCAAGAGGTTAAAACATCTGTTTAAATATCTGTCTCCCTTGCTCTCATACTTTTCTGCTGGGGATATCTGAAGGCCCTGTGCAAAATCTTCCTGATGAAGCCGCAAAGGAATGGGAAAAGCCTCTTTAACTTTGTCCTTCCCGGAAAAAATGCGGTCGAACCTTTCTGTTGCCAGAAGAACATCCTCATCTCTGGCTCTGTCCAGATTAATGATAAAACTGTCAGGCACCATGAGCCCGCAACTGCCCGCTGTCATCAGCGCGAGCTGCTCATTCGTTACCAGCGCTTCCAGACGGACATGGCTTTGCTTGACAATATGCGTACTGGGGGCATCCCCGATCGGCTGGTACCATTTTAATTCTTCCGGATGATAGTACAGCCCCACCTTGCCTGAAGCACCCGCCAGAGAAAGGTGCGACTGTGCGACAATCTCCGCTGATTTGGAGGCACCTTCCCGGGCCAGTTCTCTGACTTGTTGTTCTGTTAAAGGTTCATAACGGGACTGCCCGGCCTCATCAGGGTGCTCAAGAATCTTCACAGCCCCCAGGCACTCTTTACCCAGCCCTGCCAGAATTGTCAGATACTCATTGGCTCCCGCATGGATCCATCCTGCAACTGATCTTCTGGTGAACCCTTCCGGCAATAACCCTTCAAAAAAAGATCTGGTTCTCACCTCGTCAAATCTCTCATCCTGCAAAGGCAGACCGCACGAAATCGCAGCGGCATCGCGCCTTTGAAGATACTCTTTCGAATAGGAAAACCGGCCTTCTGTCGCTGTGGTCTGATGAATCAAGCCGACCAGGCGCTGTTCTCCCTCTACTTCAATATAGACATACAGTTTCTGTCCATCTAACCCCATACGTTAAAACCGCCTTTTTACTTTCTCTCGCTCACTTTAAGATCCATGCCCAGAAGGTTGACCAGATGAAGCACTTTTCCAAGCTCGGCCGTCTCTTTGCCGCGCTCAATATCCGATATGAAGCTCACACTCAATCCCGAAAACTCTGTCAGATAGGCCTGCGTGTATCCGAGCTTCTTTCTCCGCTTGCGAATGGCCTCTCCCAGGCATTTCACATCAGTGACAACCATCTTTCAATCCCTCTCTGCTCTGTCATCTATACCAAAACAATGCGTACGGCTAAATCTCCCTGACAAGGATCTTAAACTTAGCCGTACTACTAAATAATATCGATCTATTCCATTTCTTTTCCGTACGGCTCGATTATCTCCTGCCTATTATAAACTACGCCGTACTCCTAAGTCAAGTTTTGCTCGTTTTCTTTCTGACTGTTATAAACAGCCGGCATACATTTTTATGCCGGGCCGTAAAAAAACGACGGCACTTGGGGAGCGTATTTTGCTCCCCTATGTGCCGCTTCGTTTTTTCCGGAGCGAGAGCGTCCCGGCATGAATATTGTATGTCGGTTATTTACCTTCACAACAGAATAATCATTGATACTCTGCCATAAACCTTTTGACTTCCTTCTCGTACATCTCAGTATCAATGAAATAGGACCATGCGTGATCAGCCCCTTCAACTAAGACCAATTTCTTCGGTGCCGTGCAGGCTTCATAGTTTTGATAACTGTTCTCCACTGGCATCAGCTGATCATCAGTACCATGGATGAATAAAACCGGAATTCTGGCCTTTTTTAGCGCATCAACCGGATTGGCTTCTCGCAGACTGAATCCTCCGCGTATTTTACATTGCTGTTCAATGAGGGGCATTTTCTGTTTTGAAAACAACACCCCGTACCTGCTGCCAAAATACCGTACTTCCTCATACGTGTTGCTGAATCCGCAGTCCGCGATCATCCCCTTGATATTATCAGGCAGATTCAGTTCCTGCGCCATCAGAATCGTTGCCGCTCCCATCGAGATGCCTGCCAGAAACACCGGGAGCCTGCCCGCATTCAGATCTTCATTGACGTACTTTATCCAGGTTACGACATCATGACGGGCCAGTATCCCCATGTCCACAACATCGCCATCGCTGCATAGATGACCCCGCTGTTCAACGAGAAGGAGGGAGCACCCTGCCTCATAGTAAAACCGCACCTGTGCTCCAAAATCATAATAGGCGTTACTGCGATAACCGTGGAAGGCAACGACAATCTTTTCCGCATTCGGATTAAGCAGATAATGTCCTCGCAGAGACAGTCCGTCAAAACTGGTGACACTCACTTCGCGTACATCCTGGTCTTTAAGCCACTGGCAGCCTTCTCGGATCATGTCTTTAGCAAATTCCGGAGTCCGGTTGTGCCTGCTCCAAAACCGCATCAGTGCATCACTGGCTTTCTCAAAGCCGAAATGATAAATAAACAGTGATTCAGCCACAGTATAACCGGCCAAAGCCGCAGCTCCCGCACTGATTTTTTTCAATAAACTGCTCATTTGACTCCATTCTTCTGACAGATCGGTTCCAACACACACCTGTCGCAGTGCGGTTTGGTTCGTGCCGTGCAGACATCACGTCCATGCAGGACAAACCGATGACATAAATCATTGCCCTTCTCCGGCGGAATCAGCTTCCAGAGCTCTCTCTCCACCTTGGCCGGCTCTTTCATATCCTTGACAATCCCAATCCGGTTGCATAGACGAATGCAATGCGTGTCTGTCACCATCGCCGGTTTCCCAAAAACATCTCCTAAGATCAAATTGGCGCTCTTTCGTCCGACTCCGGGGAGTTTGAGAAGTTCGTTCATCTCATCCG
>CADBOU010000095.1 GCA_902796355.1 uncultured Lachnospiraceae bacterium | reverse complement strand
AGGAACCCTGATTGCACTCACCGTGATTGTATGTACACAATGACGGAATCTCATAGCCGCACTGTCTGGCGGCTTCCATAATCGTTATACCGCTTTCCACCTCGAATGGGCGGCCATCGATCTTAATGTTTACTTTTGACATAATCGTTTCCTCCTCATTCTTTCGAAATAGCGTCAAACGGACATGAGCTCAGGCAGGAGCCGCACTTGATACAAGCACTCTGATCAATCTCAAACGGAGTCTTGCCAGGTTTGCCATGAATTGCCTCAACCGGGCAGACACGTGAGCACTTGGAGCACTTCTTACATTTATCCGGATCAATCTTATACTGGACAAGGTCTGCACAGACGCCAGCCGGGCATCTCTTCTCTTCGATATGTGCAACATACTCGTCCTTGAAATGACGGATTGTTGAGAGGATCGGGTTAGCTGCTGTCTGGCCAAGAGCGCAGAGCGAATTGGTCTTGCAGGCAGAGGCGATCTCTTCAAGCTCTTCAAAGTCATGCATTGTTCCCTGGCCGCTTGTGATGCGGTTCAGGATCTCAAGAATACGCTTTGTACCGATACGGCACGGTGAGCATTTACCGCAGGACTCGTCGCAGATGAAGCCCATGTAGAACTTCGCAACATCAACCATACAGTTGTCCTCATCCATAACGATCGCGCCACCGGATCCCATCATGGAACCAAGACGTACCATGTTATCAAAGTCGATACCCTCATACAGAGCCTCAGCTGTCAGACAACCGCCGGACGGGCCGCATGTCTGGATAGCCTTGAACTTCTTGCCATCTTTGATGCCGCCGCCGATCTCGAAGATCAGCTCACGCAGCGTTGTACCCATCGGAATCTCGACAAGGCCAATGTTGTTGACCTTACCGCCAAGGCAGAAGACCTTCGTACCCGGAGACTTCTCTGTACCATACTGGGTAAACGCCTCAACGCCTTCACGGAGAATATACGGAACAGTCGCCAGAGTCTCAACGTTATTGAGGACTGTCGGCTCCTGCCACAGACCGGAAACTGCCGGGAAAGGCGGACGCGGACGCGGCATACCACGCTTACCCATAATAGAATTCAGAAGCGCTGTCTCCTCACCGCAGACGAAAGCGCCGGCGCCAAGACGGACGTGAGCGTGGAAGCTGAATCCTGTTCCAAGGATGTTGTCACCGAGAAGGCCCTTCTCCTCCATGGTAGCGATCATGCTGTTGACATGCTCAACGGCACGCGGATACTCAGCACGGATATAGAAATATCCCTGATCCGCACCGATCGCATAACCGGCAATCATCATGCCCTCGATAACAGCCATCGGGTTATCCTCCAATACGGAACGATCCATGAACGCACCCGGGTCTCCCTCATCACCGTTACAGACGACATACTTCTGATCACTTTCGGAGCCAAAAGCAAACTTCCATTTAAGGCCTGTCGGGAATCCGCCGCCGCCACAGCCGCGAAGACGGGAGTCAAGCACTGCCTGGACAACATCTTCACGCTTCATTTCAAGAGCGTTTAAGAATCCCTGATAACCGCCGACTGCCAGAGCTTCTCTGTAGTCAGTGGAAATAATCTCATTACAGCCGTGAAGAGCGATTCTCTTCTGCTTTTTGTAGAAGGGCTGCTCTTTCATGCACGGAACAGCTTTGCCATCAGGATCATGATAGACAAGACGATCAACAAGCTCGCCGCCCATGACATCTTTCTCGAAAATCTCCTCGCAGTCTTCTACCTTGACAAGACGATAGAGAACATCTTCCGGGAAAACACGGACGAACGGTCCTTCGGAGCAAAGGCCGAAGCAACCGGAAACGCGGCATTCAACCTTATCTTCCATGTTGTTCTTGCTGATCAGCTCTTCGAATTTCTCTTTAATGCCCATTGTATTTGCAGCCAGACAGCCTGTACCGCCACAGAGCTGGAGATACTTCTTGCCATCTGTACCATCAAACTTGGAGGCGAGTTCTTTCTTAAATACTTCGATATCAGCCTTAAGCTGTTCTACTGATGTATACATTATGCTGCGCCTCCTTCCGCTTTGATTTCAGCAATGATGCCGGCGACGTCGGTCGGCTTCACGCGGGCATAGATCTTTCCGTCAATCATAACGGCGGGAGCGGCAGCGCAGGCACCGATGCAGCGAAGCTCATCGATGGAGAACATGCCGTCTTCTGTTGTCTGACCCGGTTTAATGCCAAGAAGCTGGCTGAACTGGTCGATAACTTTTTGTGCTCCGAGAACGAAACATGCCGTTCCAAGGCAGCAGCCGATGACATGCTTGCCCTTCGGCTCTAATGTAAAGAATGAATAGAATGTAACGACACCGTAAATCTCAGCAACAGAGATACCGGTCTTTGCCGATACGACTTCCTGAGCCTCCAGCGGAACATAACCAAATTCGGACTGGATGTCACTCAGGATCATGATCAGCGGTGTTTTTTCGTTCGCGTGGGAATCACAGATCGCTTCAATGCGTTCCTTTGCGACACTGTTGAGATGACCCATGTGTTTCCTCCTCTCTTCTATGTAAACATTCTATGGGTTTACGTATGATTCAATGAGCTGATCCTACGATGATAAGGGATTCACTGCAGAAAAGGTCATTAAACACGTTTTGCATCATTCTCATTCTACAAGATGACCTTTTAAAAAGCAATACAATATATGTAGTTTGTGCTACAAATTTAACAAATGTATAGTGATGAAAATGCCTGTAATTACGGCATTTCTGCAAAAAACTAAAGCCCACTTCATAAGCGGGCTTTAATATGTGACTATGTAAACCTGACATGATGTTTTTATTACAGCTGCGGACCTGCCGGCACAAGTGCCTTACCCGCTTCATTGTATTCGTATTTCTTGAAGTTCTTATTAAATCTGGCTGCCAGATCCTTTGCCTTCTCTTCCCACTCGGAAGCATCTGCATAGGTGTCGCGCGGATCCAGAATGCCGGAGTCAACTCCCGGAAGCTCCGTCGGCACTTCAAAATTGAAATACGGGATTGTCTTTGTCGGAGCCTTCAGTACATCACCGTTCAAGATGGCATCGATGATACCGCGTGTATCCTTAATGGAGATACGCTTGCCGGTTCCGTTCCAGCCTGTGTTAACCAGATAGGCTTTCGCACCGCTGGCCTTCATGCGCTTGACAAGCTCCTGTGCATATTTTGTCGGATGCAGCTCAAGGAACGCCTGTCCGAAGCATGCAGAGAATGTCGGTGTCGGCTCGGTGATGCCGCGCTCTGTACCTGCCAGCTTAGCTGTAAATCCGCTCAGGAAATAATACTGGGTCTGCTCCGGAGTCAGAATGGAAACTGGCGGAAGAACGCCAAACGCGTCAGCTGAAAGGAAGATAACATTTTCAGCAGCCGGACCAGAAGAGACCGGGCGGACTTTCTTGACGATATTGTTGATATGCTCAATCGGATATGAGACACGGGTGTTTTCTGTCACAGACTTATCTGCAAAATCAATCTTGCCGTCCGCATCGACAGTGACGTTTTCTAACAGTGCATTGCGCTTAATGGCGTTATAAATATCCGGCTCTGCCTCGGCATCAAGATTGATGACCTTCGCATAGCAGCCGCCTTCGAAGTTAAAGACACCCTCATCATCCCAGCCATGCTCGTCATCGCCGATGAGCAGACGCTTCGGATCTGTGGAGAGCGTTGTCTTGCCTGTTCCTGAAAGGCCGAAGAAAATCGCTGTATTCTTGCCTTCCATATCTGTATTGGCTGAGCAGTGCATCGCGGCAATGCCCTTTAACGGCAGATAGTAGTTCATCATAGAGAACATGCCCTTCTTCATCTCGCCGCCGTACCATGTATTGATGATGACCTGCTCACGGCTTGTGATATTGAAAGCGACCGCTGTCTCTGAGTTAAGCCCCATCTCTTTGTAATCATCCACCTTGGCAAGGGAAGCCGTATAGACAACGAAATCAGGCTCGAAGTTCTCAAGCTCTTCCTCTGTCGGCTGAATGAACATATTCTTAACAAAATGTGCCTGCCATGCAACTTCCATCATGAAGCGGATAGCCATGCGTGTATCTTTGTTGGCTCCGCAAAAAGCATCGACAACGTAAAGATCTTTTCCGGAGAGCTCATCCTGGGCAATCTTCTTTAACTTCGCCCAGTTCTCCTCGGACAGCTCATGGTTGTCATTCGGATACTCTTCGCTGTTCCACCAGACTGTATCTTTGGAGTTTTCATCCATCACGATATATTTATCTTTAGGGGAACGGCCTGTGAAGATACCGGTCATAACATTAACTGCATCAAGCTCTGTCAGCTGACCCTTTTCAAACCCGGTCAGCTCCGGTTTCATCTCCTCCTCGAACAGGAACTCGTAGGAAGGATTGTGCATGATCTTCGTCGTTCCGGTGATACCGTATTTTTCCAAATTAATCTGTGCCATCTTAATGCGGACCTCCTTTTTTCTCTATATAAACACCTTGATTATCATAACATATTTAAAACAGACAAACCATTAAATAACTATTAAACAAACCGGATGATTGTATAGCAGGCTACATTCTGTCCGGCGCCTCAAATCCAAGCAGGTCAATTCCGCGCTCCATCACTTTCTGAGTCAGTTTAAGCAGTGCAATATAACCGCTCTTCTTCTGATCATCCGGCTCGGACAAAATCTTTACGTCTCTGTAAAAGGCATTGAATTTTCCAGCCAGCGCATACAGATAAGCACAGATCCGGTGCGGCGCCAGCGCTACACAGCTGTCCGTAATGACATCCGGGAAACGCACCAGCTCCAGCATTAAGGCCCGCTCACTCTCGCTTTCAGGCATATTAGTCTGCGCTGGTGTATTCATTTCCGGGCCGCAGCCAACAGCATATTTCTCCAAAATTGACTTGATGCGCACAATGGTATACAGCAGATATGGGCCAGTATTTCCGTCAAATGAGGCAAAACGCTCAATTGAAAAAATGTAATCTTTGGAAGCCTGATTGGATAGATCTCCGTATTTAAGAGCCGCCAGTGCGATCACCTGGGCTGTGCTGCGCGCCTCATCCTCCGTCACTGTATTGTTTTCAATGACCTTTTCGTACATATAGTCATTGATCTGTGCTATCAAATCAGCCAGGCGCATCACACCGCCCTCTCGGGTTTTGTACGGCTGTCCGTCTTCTCCGTTCATCGTTCCGAATCCGAGAAAATCCAGCTCTGTCTCCTGCGGAACAATCCCTGTCTTCTTCGCGCATCTGAACACTTGTGTGAAATGCATGCCCTGTCTCTTATCGACAACATAGATGACCTGATCAGGCTGGAAACTCTTCTCGCGGTCAAGCAGGGTTGCCAGGTCTGTTGTGGCGTAGAGCGCCGATCCGTCTGATTTAAGAATCATACACGGCGGAACCTCTTTTTTATCTTCAGGCTCTGCCACATCAACGATCAACGCACCATCATCCACATAGGCAAAGCCCTTTTCTTTAAGATCAGCCGCCATCGGAGCGATCAGATCCTGGACATCTGATTCACCTTTCCACCAGTCAAAATGAACATTCAGATTGGCATAGTTCCTCTTCAGATCAGCGACTGACAGCTCCATGATATGCCGCCACAGGGCTCTGTAACCGGGTCTGCCGCTTTGAAGCTGATGCGTTGCTTCCAGTGCTCGCTCGCGAAACGGCTCATCTTGTTTTGCCCGGGCACTTGCCTCAGGATAAATCCGCTCTAAATCCGAAAGCGTAAATGGTGGATTCTCCGGCATATTTTTCTGATCGGAAAAATAAGGATACTCAGGTGACTCCTCTTCCATACTGGCAATAATCAGACCCATCTGATAGCCCCAATCTCCCATATGAATATCACCGACCACTTCATGGCCGGCAAAGCGGAGCATCCGCTTGACTGCCTCACCGATAATTGCTGCGCGTAAATGTCCTACATGCAGGGGCTTTGCCACATTTGGTCCGCCGTAGTCGACAATGATCTTTTTAGGTGTCTGTATCTCTTCAACGCCCTGCCGGTCGTCAGAGAGCATCTGCGTTGTCATGGCTGCCAGCGCTGCGGGCTTAATCTTAATATTGATAAACCCCGGTCCGGCTATTTCAAGATTTTCGCACAGATCACCGCCGTCAAAAGAAGCCGCCGCATTGGCGGCGATATCCCGCGGCGCCATATGCATGGCTTTGGCTGCCGCCATGGCTCCGTTACACTGATAGTCAGCAAGCTCTGACCTGTCGCTCATCTTGACTGCTGCGTGGTCAGCCGGAATGCCGGCGGCTGCAAATGCCTTTGTGATTTTTTCATTTAACTGTTTTTCTAAAGACTGCAATGTAAACTCCTATCATGAACTTAAATCGATTTTTTCCAGGTTCCGGGGTAGAATAACAACAGCATCGGGAACAGTTCCAGACGGCCGGCAATCATATCAAAGATCAATACAATCTTTGATAAATCGGAAAAGCCTCCGTAATTGTTCATCGGCCCGACAGAGGCCAGTCCCGGTCCGATATTATTGAGCGTTGCTGCCACAGCAGTAAAATTGGTTTCAAATGTAAAATTGTCAAAACTCAGCACTAACACAGACAACGCAAAGGTTGCGATATACAAGAAGAGGAACAGATTGATCATGCTGACAGTCGACTCTTCCAGAGCGCGCCCGTCCATCCTGATTTTGTAGACTCCCTGCTGATGAATATGTGAGCGGAGTGTGCGCCGGTTTTCTTTCATCACGACGATTAAACGTGAAACTTTCATACCGCCGCCGGTACTGCCCGCGCAGGCCCCGATGCACATCAGGATAATCAGAACATATTTTGACAATACAGGCCAGAGATTAAAATCCGAAACCGAAAAACCGGTTGTCGTCATAATACTGACCACAGTGAAAAACGACGTGCGCAGGGTCTCTCCTGCTGTTTTGTATAAGTATGCTGTGTCAACCCCGATCAGAAGTCCTGCGGCAACCAGAATACCGACATACACTCTCACTTCTTCCATCTTGAATGCATGAGTGATTTTCCCTGTGCGGATCAGATAGAAAAAGGCAAAGTTGATGCCAAAGAGTGCCATGAATACAGTGATGATAATCTGCTGCGCCGGTGTATAGGCAGCACAGCTGGAATTTAAGATGCCAAATCCACCGGTTCCCGCGGTTCCGAATGTTATACAAACGGCATCAAACCAGGGCATTTTAAACAACAAAAGAACGATGATCTGCACGAGTGTCAGCGCCATGTAGATCTTATAAAGGATCTTTGCCGTCTCGCGTATGCGCGGAACAATCTTTGTCACATCATAGCCCGGGCTTTCCGCGCGCATCAGATTCATCAGCGATCCGGATCTTCCGGGGATCAGCATCAACACAAAAATCAGAACACCCATACCGCCGATCCAATGTGAAAAACTGCGCCAGAACAGGGTCGCATGACATAAATTTTCTATATTTCCGCGGATGGATGCTCCGGTTGTGGTAAAGCCTGATGCGATCTCAAATAACGCATCGATATATCTGGTGAATTCGCCTGTTGCAACAAAGGGCACCGCCCCGATAAAACTTAAGACAAGCCAGGAACCTGCTACGGCAACCATACCCTCTTTAGTGAAAATCTCATCATTGGACGGTCTCTTGTAGGTCAGCAGGATTCCCAGCAACAAAAAGCACAGTGCACAAACCAGATAGACCAGACCCTGTCTTTCCCTGTAAATGCCGGCAATAAAGCACGGAAGAAGCATGCACGCCCCTTCCACTTTCATGACCCAGCCTAGTATGTAGATGACCATTGAGACATTCATCTGTATCTTTCCCCATTAATGAACTGTTACTTCAGGATATCCTTGATATCAGTAAATCCCGTATGTGTCGTGACGATAATCACCGAATCGCCGGTTTTAATCTCATCCATACCAGTCGGCAGAATCAAATTCCCGTCACGAACAATCCCCGCAACCAGCACAGAAGGCTTTAACTCGAGTTTAGAGAGCCGGATGTTTGAAACCGGTGACCCTTCCTGAATGTAAAACTCCAGCGCCTCAACGCTTCCGTCAATCATCTTGTATAGTTTCTCAACGTTGCTGCCCTGACTGTTGGCCGTGGCACGGACATGTTTGAGGATAGCTTCGGACATAATCAGCTTCGGGCTGACAATGCTGTCCAGTTCAAGGCGGTCAATGACGGCTGCATCATCCAGATGATCCACCTTGGTCACCACTTTATAGCGAACCATATCCCGTGAGAACAGAGAAAGGATGATATTCTCTTCATCATTGCTCGTGGACGCCAGCAGTGCATCCATTCGGTTCAGGTGCTCTTCCCGCAGGAAAGTCAGATCTGTTCCGTCACCGCACAGAACAGTCGCCTCCGGAAGCATCTCGGCGAGCTCCTCGGCTCTGGCAGGATTTTTTTCGATAATCGTAACCTTCATGTTCTGCTCTGCCAGCAGATGTACCAGATAATAGGTGATTTTGCTTCCGCCGACGATCAGAACGTTTTTGATGTGGTCTGTGCGCAGACCCAGATTGGCAAAGAATGAATCCATTTGATCCGGGTACGTGACAACTGACAAAATATCACCGGTCGAAATGACATAATTACCGTCGGGAATGATGATCTTTTTATCCCGCTCCGCCACACAAATCAAAAACCTGTCTGCCAGCTTAGGAGGAAGGTTTTTCAGAGCGGTCCCTTTCAGCGGAGAATTGATGGGAACACGGAACCGTACCATATCCGCCTTATTCTTTGCAAAATTAAAAATATCGAGTGCCGAAGGAAACCTGAAGAGACTGGCCACTTCTCTGGCAGCTCCGTATGCCGGATT
>CADBOU010000094.1 GCA_902796355.1 uncultured Lachnospiraceae bacterium | reverse complement strand
TAACTGCTGCATGTGTTTTTCCAGTGCCTGTCTGTCAGGCAGCAGTCCTCCAGAAAGATCGAGCCGGGCTCCATGATGTTATAGACACGCCGGTCGCCGGTGTAGGTGTATTCATAGGCGATCACACTGCCGGAGCGCACAACATAGCAATATGAGGGGATGTCACCTGCCTTTGTCAGTTCCGTGTTCTTTTGAAAAATCTTTTTAGTTCCTATCTTTTCCAGACGCTCAATACCGCGGGGAAGATACATGACATGATATTGATAATTTTCATTTGAGAATTGAGATTTACTGTGCTCGGACATCACATAACCTCCAAAGAGAACCAATCACAACTCAATCATTACTTTAGCACAAATGAAAAAAAGATGCATATGCTTTTTTACAGAAACATCCCCGGAGCCGATCTGACTCCGGGGATGTGATTTATTTGATCTCTTCTTCACCTCTGTGCCGGATGCCATACAGGCCGGTCCAGACAACTTCACGGAAGCGGACGGGATCGGTATTGCCCTCCGTGCTGACCAGCAGGACGCGGGATTTCTTGTTAAGCTTCAGCGCCTTTTTGATCCATTCATAGCGCTTGTACATCATGATGGAGTACAGGAATCCCATTGTGACAGAACCCGACTCGCCGGAGATGATCTGCGGATCGCCATCAAGCGGAACACCGTAAATACGGGTGCCCATGGCACTCATCCAGTCGGGTGCGCCGGCAAAGCCATCGGCTTTGTTTTTCAAGATATACCAACCGAGTGAGCACGGCTCTCCGCAGGAAAGGCCGGCCATGATGGTGTCAAGCTTTCCGCGCACACGGACCATCTTGCCGTCGCCTCTTTTGGCGGAGCGGTAAATACAGTTGGCGGCGCCGGCTTCAACAACACAGATGACTGGTTTATTGTCTTTGTATTTTTCAGAGAAATATCCGGCTACGGAACCGGCCAGTGAACCGACACCAGCCTGGATAAAAATGTGGGTCGGGCAGTCGCATCCATCGACAATCATCTGGCGGTCCGCCTCGATGGAGAGCGTACCGTAGCCCTGCATGATCCAGGACGGGATGTCAGTGTATCCGCGCCAGGCGGTGTCCTGAATCATCACGCCGTTCGGATCCTTTTTGGCTTCATCATCGGCAAAGCGCACACACTCGTCATAGTTAAGATCCTGAATGGTGGCGATGGCATGTTCCTTGCGGATGTTGTTCAGACGTGTCGGCGATGAGCCGCGCGGCATGCGGATGACGGCCTTCTGTCCGAGCTTGTTGGCTGCCCAGGCGACACCGCGTCCGTGGTTGCCGTCGGTTGCGGTATAGAACGTAGTCTGTCCGATCTTGTCCTTAAAGCGCTTGGACGACAGAACCTTATAAGGAAGCTCTGATACCGGGATACCGGTCTTTTGAGAGATGTATTTGGCCATGGCAAATGATCCGCCAAGCACCTTGAAAGCATTTAACCCAAAGCGGTAGGATTCATCTTTGACATAAATCTCTTTCAGGCCGAGATACTGTGCATAGTTTGTCAGCTTGTGCAGAGGCGTCACTTCGTACTGCGGAAAACTGCGGTGGAAGTTCAGTGCCTCGAGCACGTTTTTCTCAGACATGAGCGCCGGCTGATCTTCATCTGTATGCGGCATGGTATTTTCAATAAAAGTCAATTCTTCATTGTTTGTTTTATTCATAAAAGGCCTCCGTTTTCCTCTGATCATCACTTTTACTGCGCATCAATCATAGCATCGCACGCGGAGGATATCAATATCACAATCTAAAAGAATTTGTAAAAAACTAAAAATATTTCAGAAAGAAGGCCGGAAAGCGCTGTAAAACAGTTGGTTTCAGCCGGAAAGTGCACTATAATGCTATGAAGAGGTGCATATGATTAAAGCAAAACAAAAACATGAAGTCGATATGATTCACGGACCGCTGGCGGGGAAGATCATGGTGTTTGCCATGACGCTGGCCTTTTCAAGCATGCTGCAGCAGATTTTTAACGCAGCGGATCTCGCGGTGGTCGGACGGTTTGCAGGGTCAGATGCGATGGCCGCGGTCGGATCCAACAGCGCCGTCATCAGCCTGATTGTCAGTCTCTTTGTCGGCCTGTCGATCGGCGCCAATGTCGTCGTCGCCAACATGCTGGGCGCCGGCAGACGAAAGAGGATCGGCGATGCCGTGCACACAACTGTTCTGGTCGCGCTGATCTCAGGTGTGATTTTGCTGGTTGCCGGCATTGTGCTGGCTAAACCGGTTCTGGAGCTGATGGGCGCGCCAAGAGAAGTCATGAGTCTGGCTGTATTGTATCTGAGGATTTACTTTTGCGGGATGCCGGCCATCACGGTCTATAACTTTGCCGCAGCAATCCTGCGCGCCAAAGGGGACAGCTCCAGACCGTTTTATGCGCTGGTTGCGGCCGGCATTTTAAATGTGCTGCTCAATCTCCTGTTTGTCGCAGTGTTCCATTTACATGTGATCGGCGTGGCGCTGGCGACCGTTCTGTCCAATATCCTGAGCGCAGGTCTGACAATCAGTTTTTTGATGCGAGAGACAGATGAATTCAGGCTGAATCTCAGAGATTTGCGGATTGACAGGAATATTTTTTCAGATATGATGCGCATCGGGCTGCCTGCAGGCGTGCAGGGGATGGTCTTCTCATTTTCAAATGTCATCATTCAGACCGCAGTCAACAGTCTGGGAGCCAACTGTATTGCCGGGATGGCTGCAGCGGTCAACTTCGAGTACCTGTCATTTTTCCTGCTCAACGGCTTTGCTCAGACTTGTGTGACATTCACCTCTCAGAATTACGGCGCATGCAATCCCCAGCGCTGTAAAAAGGTCTGGCAGCTCTGTCTGCTTTTGGGGACAGGGATTGATTTTGCGTTTGTGATGATCATGCTGCTCTTCAGAAATCAGCTGATCCTGATTTTTACGACAGACCCTGAAGTCATCCGCTTTGCCATGATCAGGGTAAAATATGCCTTCAGTGTTCATTTTCTGTGTACCACATACGAAGTGACTGCCGGAGCACTGCGCGGAATGAACCGCTCACTGGTGCCGACGGTGATCTCGCTGGCGGGCACCTGCGCGTTCAGACTCTTCTATGTCTGGATGGTTTTCCCTCACTACAAAACCGCGCCGGCCTTGATCTTGGTGTATCCAATATCCTGGCTGCTCACGATCGTCGTGATGCATACGGCCTATTTTATCATCCGCAGGAAGGTGTTTCGGCAAATGGAGAGTATTAGTTAATCTGGTAAACTCTGTAAATAGGGCTGGTGAGATATTCAATCTAATCGATAAATTGGGGGTTGGC
>CADBOU010000093.1 GCA_902796355.1 uncultured Lachnospiraceae bacterium | reverse complement strand
GCTGAGGCACTGAAGGAAACAGCAGGGAATATTCTTTTGACAACCGGAAGCAAGGAGATCGGGATATACACTGCCGAAGAAAGCATACAGGAGAGACTGTTTGCCAGAGTGCTTCCCTCATGCGAGAGCATCGATCAGTGCGAAAAAGCCGGTCTGAAAGGGAAGCAGATCATAGCGATGCAGGGACCTTTTGGCAGGGAGATGGATCTTGCCCTCATCAGACAGTTTGACATACACGTTCTTGTCACCAAATCAAGCGGCTTAGCGGGCGGAGTCCCGGATAAAATCAGAGCGGCGAAAGAAGCCGGGATTCCCGTATACATGATAAGACGGCCTGACAGGAAGACAGGCCTTTCTGTCGGCGAAGCGCTGGAGAAATATTTCAGCAGCAAAAGAAGAATACATATTGATCTGATCGGAACCGGGCCGGGCGATCAGCGCCTGCTGACTGCACAGACACAGGGCCTGATCCGCAGGGCCGATATCATATGCGGAGCCGGGCGTATGATCAGAGAGTATGGAGAGAACAGAGCATATCCATTCTACAGAGCAGAGGAGATCATACCCGTTCTGGAAGAGAAAAACCCTGAGAGAGTGGCGGTTTTATTCTCAGGAGATACGGGATTTTACAGCGGCTGCAGACTGCTCGAACAAAAGCTCAGGGCATGGGCAGATGATAAAGAAAGAGATCTTGACCTGAAAGTTCACCCGGGTATTTCTTCGTTTGCTTATCTTGCGTCCCGGACAGGGATCAGCTATCAGGATGCAAGATTCGAAAGCCTGCACGGCTGCTCTGACGATGCCCGTGCAGTAGCCGGAGTGATTCGCACAGTCAGGGAAACAGGTAAGACATTTATCCTGCTTTCCGGTGCACAGGATGTCAGACTCCTGGGGACTGAGCTGCGCGATCATGGTCTTGGACATGTTAAAGTGATTGTGGGCTGGCAGCTGTCATATCCCGAGGAAACCATCAGAACACTGACCTGCTCACAATGCCGGCAGATCGAGGATGCCGGTCTGTACACAGCGCTTGTGATCAATGAGAAATGCACGCCGAAAGCTGTTGTGCCGGTTCTTTCAGACGATGAAATGCTGCGCGGTGATGTCCCGATGACGAAGGAAAGCATCAGACATCTGAGCGTCCTGAAACTCGGCCTGACTGAGGGAGCAGTCGTATATGACATAGGAAGCGGAACCGGATCAGTTGCATGTGAGATAGCCAGAATGGATCCGCAGGGCCGGGTGTATGCCATTGATATGAAAGAGGAGGCGTGCTCTCTGATCAGACAAAACGCAGACAGGTTCAGACTGCCAAATGTCAGAGTCATTCACGGGAAAGCGCCCGATGCCCTCAGAGAGCTTGAGAAGGCAGACGGTGCCTTTGTGGGAGGCAGTTCAGGAAATCTGAAAGAGATACTGGAGTTTCTTAACAGGAAATCACCCGGCATCAGAGTGGTCATCAATGCGGTCAGTCTCGAGACCATGGCTGAAGTGGGCGCCCTGATTAAAAGGATGCGCACCAGCAATCTGACAGTGGAACAAGTGTCAGTTGCCAGAATGCGGGAGGCAGGAGACTATCATCTGATGAAAGCTGAGAATCCCGTCATGATTGCGGCGTTTAATCTGGAAGGAGACAGCGTATGACGTGCGGCCGAGTGATGATAGCGGCAGCAAAAAGCGGAAGCGGCAAGACGGTCATAACCTGCGGCCTGCTTGCCTGGCTTAAAGAGCACAGCTGCGATGTCAGATCATACAAATGCGGACCCGATTATATAGATCCCATGTTTCACAGACAGGTGATCGGGATTCCCGGCGGCAATCTGGATACGTTTTATTCGGATCCTGATGCGATACGCAGACAGATAGCGGAATCACAGTGTGATGTGGCGGTCATGGAGGGTGTCATGGGGCTGTACGATGGCATACCGGGAATCTCCGGCCGAGGGTCATGTTACGATGTTGCCAGAGTGACAGGGACATCTGTGGTTCTGGTGCTGGATGTCAAGGGGATGGGATACACCATGATATCCTTAATCAAAGGCCTTCTCTTAGAGGATACAGCCTGTCTCATCAGGGGATTCGTCCTGAACAGGATCTCACCCGGCTACTACGAAGACATCAAACCGCTTATTGAGAAAGCGCTACGTGATATATCGGAAAAAAGAGGAACAAAGACAGAAATTCTCGGGGGGATTCCGCCTCTCAAAGATCTGCAGCTTGACTGCCGCCATCTCGGTCTGGTGATGCCGGAAGAGATTGATCATCTCAGAGAGAAGGTTGCTGCTGTAAAAAGAGCCATAGATGAGCATATCAACACAGACAGGCTCCTTCAGATCATCGCTGAAGCGGATGAAATCAAAGCCGAGCCGGAGGCCTGTCCCGCAAGGAGAATCTCCGGACCGGAGGTCACCCTTGCCGTGGCGCGTGATGAAGCCTTTTGCTTTTACTATGAAGAGAATATGAAAATACTGGAACAGCAGGGAATCAGGGTGGTACCATTTTCGCCTCTTCACGACTGCTGTCTTCCGGACGATGCCAGCGGACTGCTTCTAGGCGGCGGCTATCCTGAACTGCATGCAAGCAGACTCAGTCATAACAAGAGCATGAGAGAATCAATCCGCACAGCCATCAAAAGCGGGATGCCGTATCTTGCCGAATGCGGCGGATTCATGTATCTGCTTGATCAGTTAACTGATATGGACGGGAACAACTATGCCATGTGCGGCGTCTTCAGGGGCTCATCACAGAACACCGGCAAGTTGGGCAGATTCGGTTATGTGACAATCAGAGAAAACGGGAGCAGCCCCACCATCCTTCGCGGTTTGAGTGTGAGAGGACACGAATTTCATTATTATGACAGCGACAACAACGGATCTGATGCAACAGCGGTAAAGCCGGGAAACAAAAGGACGTGGGAGTGCATACATGCCAGGTCTGTCTTTCTGGCTGGCTTTCCTCACCTTTACTATCCTTCCTGCCCTGACCTGATCGCACGGTTTAAACAGGCTATGCAGGATTATCAGCAGGAGAATCCGGGGAGATAAAAAATGGAAAACTCATACAGGTTTTTTGAAAACAAAGAGTGTCAATACTATCCATGCCATGATGGGCTCAAAGAAATAAACTGTTTGTTCTGCTACTGTCCGCTTTTCAGTTTTGAGAACTGTCCCGGAAAGCCGCAATACTGCGAAAAAGAGGGCAGAATGATCAAAGTCTGCACGGACTGCACCTTTCCTCACAGAGCAGAGAACTATGATGCGGTTATCAGGGAGATTAAGGAAAGACAAGACTGAATCGGACAAGACGTATGAAAAGGTCCCCTTACAGGGGGCCTTTTTTTAATGCCCTCTGATCATCCTTATCTACAAGGAGCACCCTCGCGAAAAATACAATTCCTGTACCGGAAACCTTCAAACAAGTTTTCGGGAAAGGAGCGTATGGAAATATGACAGGGAAAATTTCCGAGAAAAGTGCAACTGATAATTTCCAAATCAATTCTTTAGAATTAGATCAGGAGGACTTAAATGTGGTTATGGACAGTGAATTCTATTGTGATGCTTACAGAGAATTGGCGGATCTGATCGGGGCAAACAATACGAAGAAGATCTGGGAGCATTACCATGGACTGACAATCCAATTCCCGCAAAGGTTGTATTCGCGAACCTATTCAAAAGAGTTTATTCGCCAGAACATGGAGGAGATGACGATCAAGCAGATGGCGACTCAGCTTAGCTTAACGGATAGGAGAGTGCGGCAGATTATCAAAGAGTTAAGGAGGGATGAACAATGAAAAAGGTGTTGTTATGGGTGCTGTGCGCTGTGTTGATCGTGATGACAGCTGCTTGCGGATCAAGCGGGAAGCAAGCTAGTACTCCCAAAGACCAAACGGAGAAAAAGGAAGAAAAGACAGAACCCGAAGAAAAATACCAAGAGTTTAATCGCTTTGGACTCTTTTATGAGTTGCCGGAAGGGACAAAAGAACAGGCTAGTGATGGGGATTCTTATCAATATACCTACGATGATTACACAGTTATGATGATCCCGTATGACAAAACGACTCCCTGTAACGAGGAGCTGGCTACAACATTAGCTAATAACTCCGGAAATATTATTGAAGCAGTATCTGAAATCAAGGTTGCCGGTAATACAGCTTATCAGTATGTAGTAGGCGGAGACGAGGCGGATGGAACGTTTACTATACTTGAGGCACCTCAAAAAATCATGATGATTATCGTAATGAAAAAGTCGTCCAGAAAAGGCGATCATGTAGACTTTAATGATGCGCTCATTAATTCAATCAAGATCGATGATTCTGTAGAGTTTATTGAAGCGAAAGAGGCTGCTCCCGATTATTATGTGAAAGAACGTACCGCAGTCACAAACGAATGCACGATCGCGATCACGGATTACAGGGTCTTAAAGCCAGGAGAAGGCGCTAATGCATATGGAAGTGATTATGTAATCGTTTTT
>CADBOU010000092.1 GCA_902796355.1 uncultured Lachnospiraceae bacterium | reverse complement strand
ATCCGATGCAGGATGTGCTTGGTCTGGGAAGCGAAGCGCGCATGAACACACCGGGAACAGCTGAGGGCAACTGGCGCTGGCGCTTTTCCTGGGATCAGGTCGGGCCGGATACAGCCTCATGGCTGAAATCTCTCTCAGACCGGTGTAAGCGGTTTTAAGCAGTATGTAATAATATAATTTCTATAGAAAGCATTTTATGTTATGATACGTTTTATCCTGGCAGCAGCCTTTGTCATCATTACTTTGATTGTATCCATTCCTATTTTACTGATCCTGTGGCTCTTCGGCCTGATTGCCCCGCATGCGCGTGATCTGGCCGCCAGACAGGTCGTCCATTTCTTTTTCTGGGGTGTGATCAAGATTTCAGGCATCGACATCACCTATATCGGACTTGACAAGATTCCAAAGGACAGGGGTGTTGTCTTTATCTCAAACCACCGGGGTGTCTTTGACATCGTGACAACATATAACAAGTTTCCCGGTATCACCGGATATCTGGCTAAGATCGAGCTGAGCAGAATTCCTCTGTTCGGATTGTGGATGAAGTTCGTTCACTGCATCTTCGTTGACCGCAGCAATCATGAAAAGGCTACAGAAAGCCTCAGGCTTGGCGCCGAAGAATTAAAGCATGGCATCTCCTGTTATGTTTTCCCGGAAGGAACACGCAACAAAGGAGAAGCTACGCAACTGCTGCCCTTTAAGGGAGGTGCCTTTAAAATTGCTGAACATGCCCGGTGCCCGATCGTTCCGATCGCCATCACCGGTACCCGTGAGATTTTTGAAACACAGTTCCCCCGTGTGATCCCGCGGCACGTCACCATCGAGTTCTGCGATCCGATCGACACAACAAACGTCCCGAGCGGCGCTTTCAGGGACGTTTCAGACCAGTGTGAAAAGATCATTGTGGAAGCTGTCAAACGCAACAGCTGATTTTTATAAAAGGAGAAATATCATGGAAACAGAAAGAGAACTTCGGGATTTGTCACTTCTGACTGACTTGTACGAATTGACAATGATGCAGGGTTATTTCAAGGAAGGCAAAGAGGATGTTGCCGTCTTTGATGCTTTCTACCGCCAGAATCCGTGCGGCAACGGCTATGCGATATCCTGCGGTCTGGATCAGATCATTCAGTATATCAAAGATCTGCGCTTTTCATATGAAAGCATCGACTACCTGCGCAGTCTGGGAATCTTTGACGAAGACTTCCTGCAGTATTTAAGCGGTTTTCATTTTACTGGCGACATCTATGCCATTCCGGAAGGCACCGTCATGTTCCCCCGGGAACCGATGATTAAAGTCATTGCTCCCATCCTGCAGGCACAGCTCATTGAGCCTGCCATCCTCAATATCATGAACCATCAGTCTCTGATTGCCACGAAGGCCGCCCGCGTCTGCCGTGCTGCGGACGGTGACGGTGTCATGGAGTTCGGCCTGCGCCGTGCACAGGGACCGGATGCAGGCACATACGGCGCAAGAGCAGCAGTGATCGCCGGATGTGTCGGCACATCCAACGTTCTGGCCGGAAAGAAATTCGGCGTTCCCGTCATGGGCACACACGCCCACAGCTGGATTATGAGCTTTAAGGATGAATACAGTGCCTTTAAATTCTATGCCAGCATGTATCCGAACGCCTGTATTCTCCTTGTGGACACGTATGACACGCTCACCTCCGGTGTACCCAACGCCATCCGGGTGTTTAAAGAAATGCGCGAGGCCGGCATCAAGTCAACAAAATACGGTATCCGTCTCGACTCCGGCGATTTGGCATACCTGTCCAAAGAAGCGCGCAAGATGCTCGACGAAGCCGGGTTTGAGGATGCCATCATCTCTGCTTCCAATGATCTCGATGAATTCCTCATCACTGACCTGAAACGTCAGGGCGCCAAGATCACCTCATGGGGCGTCGGCACAAACCTGATCACTTCAAAAGACTGCCCGTCCTTCGGCGGTGTCTATAAACTTGCCGGCCTTAAAGAGGGTGATAAGTTTATTCCGAAAATTAAAATTTCTGAAAACAGTGAAAAGATCACCAACCCAGGCAACAAGACCATCTTCCGCCTGTACGATAAGCTGACCGGCAAGATCCGTGCCGATCTGATTGCTTTTGCCGACGAAGTCATTGATCCCTCTCAGGATCTGATGCTCTTTGATCCGATCGAAACATGGAAAAAGACTCTGCTGCGCGGCGGCACTTATAAGGTGCGTGAACTTCTTGTGCCGATCTTTAAGAACGGTGAATGCATCTACGAATCCCCCTCGACCATGGAGATCGCCGAGCTGTGCGCAAAAGAAAAAGACACTCTGTGGGATGAAACAAAGCGTCTTGTCAATCCTCAAAAAGTCTGGGTTGACCTTTCGAGCCAGCTCTATGAAGTTAAGAAGGGCCTTCTTGATTCAATGGGCAACATGAAAGTGTCCGGCTGATTTAACAGCCCTCATCCGTTACTCTAAATACAATTCCCGAAGATACGCCTTGGTTTCCTCATCGAAGCCGAGGCGTTCTTTTAGAAAGGCATCCAGACTGCCGCAAGAGAGTACCATCCCGGTCATAAATGTCTGCAGATACTCTTCTCTGGCCAACATCATCTCACGCGCACTGTTAATGGTGCGCTCGTCATCTGTTTGAATCAGGATCTGCGCCATGATTTCATCGACCACTTTCTTCGAACAGTCGTTTGTATACAGATAATCCTGCATGATCAGATCCTGCGGAACGCCCAATGCCATCTGAAGGAGTGCAGCCGCTGTTCCGGTACGGTCTTTACCGGCTGTACAGTGCCAGAGTATCGCACCCTCTTTCTGTTCAAGAACATAACCGAAAAACTGCTTCAAGTGGCTAATCGCCCGGTCATTGCGTACAAAAAGTTCATAGACATGGCACATATGCTCAAAGCCTTCCGGCATCTTTTTAGCTGTCGTCCCGATATCCTCCTCATGCGTGATGCCGATTTCCCGGGATCCGAGGATCGGATTTTTTATATAACGCACACCTTCCAGTACCGGGTCCGGAGATCCTGAGATTTCCTCATCACCGCGCAAGTCCACGACTGTCTTTAACTCATACTCATTGACAAGCATCTTCAGATCTTCTGCCGATCCTTCGGAGAGCATGCCCGCCCTGATTAAACGGTGCGGTTTGATATGTCTTCCGTCCTGTGTCGGCATGCCGCCAAGATCCCTGACATTGATCAGTGAGTCAAATTGAATCCATCCGCCGTTCCACTCCATATTTCTCAAATCCTTCTGTCTCTTTCTCTTTAATATGCCTCTTAGGGTCTGTGCACGCTCTATTCTGCCATGAAACGACTGATTTATCAAGTGCTAATCCCCCGGCTTTCTCTGCCTGCACCACATGGCATATTCCGGATAACTGCGCCTGATCATACCTGAAAGAGCAAACACAAACTCCTGATTGGTCGGTCTTCCCAGACGCGAAGTGTACTCATACGGATAATGGTTCATTGCATATTCGCAGGACATTTTGCTCCAGGCAGTCTCGATCGCCAAACGGATATTGCGCTCGACCGAGCTGATCGACACGCCGTGGATTCCGGCGATATATGGATATATTTCCTTTGTCATGCCGAGTCTCTGTGATTCATTTTTGAGTGTGAGCGCCATGATGATTCCGTCAACCAGATAGGTCGTCCCGGAAGCCCGCAGAGAGAACTTGATATCCGAGAGGATACTGAGAATGATTTTGCGCAGCCGTGCATCAGCGACTTCCTCACGCTCCATTCTGGCTGCCATGGCCGCTCTCTCTTCCTTTGTCTCCGTTCCTTCAAGCGGCACTGCCAGGTTGATCTGCAGAGTTCCGTCGCGGTTGTAATCCAGAATATATTCTTTGCCGTCTTCGGTGCGCAGCGTCATGGAGATATCCATGCCTGTCAGCTCACTCCCCTTAAAGCGCGGCATCATCTCCCTGAAAGTAGCCAGCTGTTCCTCCTCTACCCGTCCACAGCTGTCCTCAAGCAACAGCTTCATCCATTCCATTTCTCTCATCACACAATTATCCTTTTCTTCGCTGATTCATGATTCTCTTCTCCTCAAATTGTAAGATCTATGTTCCCTGCTCTTCTATGGGCACTTTGCACAAAAATGCAATCAGCGCTGAAAAAGTTGTGCGTTGATCTGGTGTGGAAAACTTTTTTCCTCTTCTCAGAAGTCTGACATTTGCCTGTTTTGCGGGTTTGCGGCATTTTTATGCAGGTGTATAAGCCGGTTGACAGAATCCTTCTGTCAGCCATTATTTGTCCCTCCACCGCTAAGATCATTCTTCCGCTCCATCATATGCCATAAAAAAGCTGCCCTTTTGGCAGCTTTTTTGTGCACATTGCACAAACAGTATCTGTTATCAACATTCCGGTTCCTTCCGATGTGGATATATCTATGAATTCGTACTGATGTCAGGTTGCCTGGCCCGCAAACTGTGTCATGTACAGCGTATGATACATACCGCCTTTAGCCAGCAGTTCTTCATGTGTTCCTGTCTCAACGATATGTCCCTGGTCCATGACAACAATCTGATCTGCATCGCGGATGGTCGACAGGCGGTGAGCAATGATCAGGCTGGTACGGTTTTTCATCAGCTGAGCCATGGCATCCTGAATATGCTTTTCTGTTCGGGTATCCACACTGGACGTCGCCTCATCGAGAATCAAAAACCGGGGCATGGAAAGGAATGCCCGCCCGATAGTTAAGAGCTGTCTCTGCCCTTGTGACAAGCCCGAGCCGGCTCCTGTCAGAACCGTATCATATCCGTCGGGAAGTGCCTGTACAACCTGGCTGCAATTTGAAATACGCGCGGCCTCCATCATCTCTTCATCGGTCAGATCCGGGTCTGCATATTTTAAATTGGCGCGGACTGTGTCTGTAAAAAGCACCGAATCCTGCAATACGATGCCTATGTCATTGCGCAGTGTCTTGCGCGAAATCTCCGTCGTCGGCACGCCGTCAATCCGAATCTCGCCTGCATCCGGATCATAGAAACGCATGAGGAGGTTGACGATCGTTGTCTTGCCGCACCCGGTACTGCCGACTAATGCAATCTTTTTACCGGCCTCCACTTTCAGATTAAAGTCATAGATGATCTGTTTTCCGGGCACATAAGAAAAGTCTATATGCTCAAATTCGATCGTGCCGTCTGTAACCGGCGATTCTTCCTGTCCGCTCATATCCTCTGACGCCTCGTCAAGCACAGCAAAAATGCGCTCTGCGCCGGCCAGCGCTGTCTGAATCTGCCCGTAGAGCTGCGCCATCTCATTGATCGGTCTGGAAAACTGTTTTGAATAGATGGTAAATGCCGAGATCACACCGACTGAAATATATCCCCTGACAGCAAACCAGGCGCCGAACACCGCGACAATGACAAAAGACATATTATTGAGCATATTCATGAGCGGTCCCATCATCCCGCCGACTGTCTCCGCCTGAATCGATGTTTTTGTCAGCTCATCACTTGTCCTGGCAAACTCGTCGACCACGCGATCCTGCAGATTATAAGCAGTCACAGTCTTGCATCCGGTAATCTTCTCTTCCACGATCCCGTTTAGATGACCCAAAAGCGTCTGTCTTTTGAGGTAAAACTTTCTCATGACCCGTGAAAGCACATTTGTCACTACCACAGATCCAATCACTGTCAGACAGGTGAGCAGTGTCAGCGGCACACTGTAGGTAAGCATCATCACGGCTGTGCCGATCAGCGTAAGAATGCTCGAGAACAGAGACCCCAGCGACTGGGAGATCACATTTGATACATTTTCGGCATCATTGGTCATTCGGCTCATCAAATCGCCGTGTTCATGTGTATCGACATATCCTATCGGCAGATGAATGATCTTGTGAAACAGATCGCCGCGCAGATGTCTGATCACACTCAGAGAAAGCTTTGCGGAGACGATCCCCTGCAGAAGCGTTCCCAGGCCGCTGATGGTATAGAGAATTAACATGATGACCAGCAGTTTCGGGATCTCTCCAAAGGATCGCTCCACCATGCGGTCAATCGCAGCACTCTGATAACGCGGTGCAAACACGCCTGTGAGAACTGTCGCCAACACTGTCAGGAGCATCAGCAGTACTCGGTTTTTTTCAGTGCGCAGGTATCCCAGAAGTCTTTTTAAGGCTCCCTTGTTATCCTTTGCTTTCTCGTGCGGCGCTCCGAGCCGGCCGCGCATCGCTCCGGGCGATCCCGGACGGACCGCAGACAAAGCCTGGCTGTTCGTGATTTTGCTCTCGCTCACAGCGCACCTCCCTCTGCCGCCTTCTGCTGCGACTCATAGATATCGCGGTAAACGGCGCTCTTTACAAGCAGCTCTTCATGCGTTCCGGCCGACTCGACAGTCCCATGATCGAGCACCACAATCCGGTCAGCCTGCCTGGCCGAGGCAATTCTCTGCACAATCATAATCTTTGTCACGTCCTGATAGTGTTCACGCAGTGCCTGATACAGTGCCGCTTCCGTCTTAAGGTCAAGGGCACTTGTCGAATCATCCAGAATCAGAACAGGGCTTTTTCGCAGCAATGCCCGTGCAATCGCCACGCGCTGTCTCTGTCCGCCGGACAGACTGAAGCCTCCTTGCGCTACCACTGT
>CADBOU010000091.1 GCA_902796355.1 uncultured Lachnospiraceae bacterium | reverse complement strand
TTGGTTACAATAGGGCTGTTTCTGTGTTACAAGGGTGAACATGGTTCAAGCAAGTGCTTCTCCAAGCGCTTTGCAGGCTGCAATTGCCTCATCATCAGGATCGTTCATACAGGTGACGCTTTCGCAAGCCAGCACAGCGCCGTCATCATGGCAGCGCTCTTCCCAATTGCGCATCCACTCGCCGTCTCCCCATCCAAAGGATCCAAACAAAGCAATCTTTTTGTCTTTTAATGAGCCTTCAACTTCAGTGAACATCGGCTCAAACTCATCTTCTTCCAGAACCTCGACACCCATTGAAGGACATCCAAAGGCAATGGCATCAAACTGATCAGCCAGATCCGCACTGAAATCGGCATTGGCGAACACCTCTACTTCGGCTCCGGCTGATCTGGCTCCGTCTGCAACGGCCTCAGCCATAGCTTCTGTATTTCCGGTTCCGCTCCAAAATACAACAGCTACTTTACTCATGTATTTACACCTCCCAATCCATTCTTTGCATGTATTGGTTAGCTATCGCTAACTGCATTTGGCTTTTAAAACCGCCCAGGCAAGAGGGCTGTTCATCACCCGAGCGGTTAGCTTAAGCTAACTATAACGCCCTGTCCGAAAACTGTCAAGAGGTTTTTAAAAAATTTCCTACTTTTTTACTGGGGTATGTCAAATTGACTTTCGAAATGGATGTCAGTATACTTTTAATCATGTTCAGAGATATTTTCAAAAAAGCCGATATAATCCTTCTTGCTGTCCTTCTTGCCGGAGGAATTTTTGCAAGCATTGCCTTCGCACGCTCCGGATCTGCGGGCGGCCTTGTCAGTATCAAGGCCGGGGGAAAAGCCATTGCTTCTTATTCTCTGGATCAAGATCGGACTGTCATTGTCTCATCGGACGGCTCAGTGAGCGATCTGGACGTAACAGATACAGAGTCTGTCAAACCGGGCTATAACACCATTCAGATCAAAGATGGAATTGTCTCTGTCATAGAGGCTGACTGTCATAATCAGGTATGTGTCAATCACAAGCCAATCAGCCATGAAGGTGAAAGTATTATCTGCCTTCCCCACAAGATGGTTGTAGAAATTGAATCAGGAAAGGGGGATGGCGATGTCGACACCATTGCACAATAATGCCCGCCCGGCCCGCCGGATCGCTTCCCTGGCCCTGCTCACAACTCTGGCTCTGATGTTCTCCTACATTGAATCTCTGCTGCCGGCACCGGGTCCGCCCGGCGTCAAGCTTGGCATTGCCAATATTGTCATCGTGATTATCCTGTACCGCTGTTCGGCATATGAGGCGGCCTCGGTCAATTTCCTGCGCGTAGCACTGGCAGGCCTCCTTTTTACCGGTCTGTTCGGTGCTCTCTACTCTGCTGCCGGTGCCTTCCTAAGCTTAATCGGTATGACTCTGCTCAAGAAGACCAGGCTCTTTAGCATGGCCGGCGTCAGCATGGCCGGCGGCGTACTGCATAATTTAGGGCAGCTGATCATCGCTGCCCTGTTAGTAGAAGAAACGTCCCTCTTCTATTATTTTCCATTGTTGCTCTTTTCCGGGATTGCCAGCGGCATCCTTACCGGAATCATTGCCACACTCGTCTCCCGGAAGCTTCCTACAGATCTTTTTTAATCTCTTCGACTTTATCAAGCTCTTCCCACGGGAAGCCGGCGTCCGTCCTGCCGAAATGCCCGTATGCCGCAGTTGCCGCATAGATCGGGCGGCGCAGGTTGAGCATCTCGATAATGCCTGCAGGACGCAGGTCAAAGTGGCCATTGATCAGCTCCAGAATTTTCTCCTCTGAAATAGTCCCTGTACCAAAGGTGTCAACGGAAATTGACACCGGCCTCGCCACGCCGATGGCGTAGGCCAGCTGGATCTCCAGCTTCTTCGCCACGCCTGCCGCGACCAGGTTTTTTGCGACATAGCGGGCTGCATAGGCCGCAGAACGGTCCACCTTGGTGCAGTCTTTTCCGGAGAAAGCACCACCGCCGTGGCGCGCCATACCACCGTAAGTGTCAACGATAATCTTGCGTCCTGTCACACCGCTGTCACCGTGCGGGCCGCCGACGACAAAGCGGCCGGTCGGATTGACAAAAAACTTTGTCTGCTCATCAATCATTTCATCCGGGAGAACCGGATCAAAAACATATTTTCTGATCCCTTCTTCGAGCTGCTGATGTGTCACATCAGGATCATGCTGAGTGGAAAGCACCACCGTCTCAATCCGAACAGGTGTGCCGTCCTCGTCGTACTCGACTGTCACTTGTGACTTGCCGTCAGGACGAAGAAAATCCAGCGTCCCGTCTTTGCGCACCTTGGAAAGCTGCCGGCACAGCTTGTGTGCCATCATGATCGGATACGGCATGTATTCTGGCGTCTCATCGGTCGCATAACCGAACACCATGCCCTGATCGCCGGCACCGATGGAGTGATCATCCTGTGAGTCATCAACGCCCATGGCAATGTCAGCAGACTGTTCGTCAATCGCTGTCATAACGGCACAAGTCTCCGCATCAAATCCGTACTCGCCTTTGGTATATCCAATCTCGCGCACCGTATCGCGGACAACCTTCGGTATATCCACATATCCTTCTGTCGTAATCTCTCCCATGACCAGAACCATACCGGTTGTCGTGCATGTCTCGCAGGCAACCCGGCTCATCGGGTCCTGCCGCATCATCTCATCCAAGATGGCATCAGAGATCGCATCACACATTTTGTCGGGATGTCCTTCTGTCACCGATTCAGATGTAAATAAATACCTAGCCATTGTATTCCCTCCTATAGTTATCAATACTATATATGAATGACATCATCCTGCAACCGCCGAGACGATCGCCATCAGCGGATTATATTCATAGAGCACTGTCAAAAACCGGCTCTCTTCGATGCATTCGTAACAGGCTCTGCCTGCCTGGGTTCGGCAAAAGAGAACCAGAACCACGAAAAAGATACCGAGCAGCACCAACCCCTGTGCCAGCCCGAGGACGCCGCCAAGTCCATGGTTTAAGCTGCGGGCAAGCGGCAGATGATCAACCAGATGGGCTGCCGCAAGCAGCAGTCTGTAGATCAGGTATGCCAGTACAAATGTCGTCACATAGGCTATAATATTGATGATCAACTCCGTCGCATACGCCGTCAGGTAATCTGTGAAAGTCTCAACTCCCAGCCGATTATATATTTCTGAATTATTGTTTTCAATAAAGATTCTCTTAACAAATCTCGGAAGATGCGCATTTTCAATCAGCTCTGTCTCCTGCGCTTTGGAAAGAGCCGGCACCGCCACTGCCGGCAGGTCAATGTCAGTCTCCGGAAGCTTGTCGGTATTAAATCCGAATTGCCCAAAAATCTCCTGCTTCTTTTCATCCACCATCTCATTGACTCTGTCTTGTACGGCAGCATCAACTTTTTCTGAAACATACTCCTCGATGGGCGTATAGTCTTTGATGGCCTGTCTGGTATAAGGCAGAAGAAAAGACATCAGCCAAAGAAGGATGAGGGCTCCGAACAGGATCAGCCCCTCTTTCAGAAGTCCCTTTTTAAATCCAAGCGCCGTGCAAATGACCAAAAAAACTGCAACGGCTATTGTCAGCCAGTTCATATTATACTCCCTTTTTAGATTCCCCTTATTTTGTCAAATATACTTTGTCGATCCCTTCATTTGTCACCACCGCATACCGGTTGATGCCTCTGAGCGGAACTATATACATCATCCCGTCGCGCATCTGTCCGTCAAACTTGTTGATGCCGCGCAGTGTGTATATGCAGCACTCCTGCCCCGTATACAGGATGACCTGCTTATCATTAAAGACAGCCCTCTCATAGACGCCTGTGATCGTCTTATTGAGTTTCTCTCCTCCTGCCCTTGAATAGACCGTCAGGGCACGTTCACCTCCTGATGAGCGAAGCACAAATCCGAAATACCTCTGGCTGTGAAACACTTTTTCTATTTCACCGGCGAGCTCAATTGTCTTTTTCTTTTTGGAAGGTTTGATGCCGTCGTAGATAAAGCATTGCTTTTCGCCGATAACCACCGCCTTGTTATCCATGTAGAAGACCTCTCCGGCCGCCTCATTTTCAAGTTCTTCGCTGTAAAGCGTATTGTCCTGCTCTTTCGTCTTGATGCTGTAAAAAGCAATTCTTCCCGAGACGCCTTTGCTTCCTGCCTTCAGATAGGACAGCGCTAAAACTGATCCGTCATCAGAGACGGCAGCGCTGATCGGATATCCGCTTTCAGACAGAGAAGCCTGATGTTTTAAGACCAATGCGCCTTCTTTGTCATAGCAGGATACAACCGGTGTGCTTCCATTTTCCTGAATTACGGCAATGGTTCCGTCATTTCCGACGGTGACCCTCTCAATCGGCTTGCCCGTCTGCATCTGGCTGGCGAGCCCGTCCTCATCAAACAAATACAGGTTAGTCCCGGTGACATCGGCGACGACAGCGTATTTTTCAGAGACGGCAGCCACCGGCTGCTGCATCTGTGCCGCCTGATTCCACTGATCCTCGCCGTCTGTATTCATCAGCGATACACCGTCGCGATTGTATTTGAGAATCTGTCCGGCAAAGGATGTGTATCCGTTGCTGCCGGCATCCGATAAGGATTTTGACTCCAAAACCTGAACTGAGTCATAGGTTTGCAGCATCAGAACAAGAAAGACGATGGCAAGCAATACCGCAATGACGATGACAATGCCGATCACACGCCTTTTATGCCGGCGCTCGCCCCGCGAATACTCTTCCTCGATCTGATCTGCGATCTCATATTCATCACGTAAATCTTCGATTTGATCCCGCCGCATGTTCACTTTATAACTCCACTCTTCCTTCAAGAGCCCGCAGCAAAGTCACCTCGTCTGTATACTCCAGATCTCCCCCGACAGGTACGCCGCTCGCAATCCGGCTGACCTTGATCCCCGTCGGTTTGATCAGCTTGCTGATATACATTGCCGTTGTCTCTCCCTCAAGGCTGGAATTTGTCGCGATGATCACCTCGTCGACATCGCCCCTCAAGCGCTCGATCAGTTCTTTCAGACGAATATCGTCAGGGCCGATCCCCATCATGGGAGAAATAGCGCCGTGCAGCACATGATAAACACCTGTGTATTTGCCGGTCTTTTCGTAGGCAATCATGTCGCGCGTGGTCTCCACCACCATGATTGTCTTCTGATCGCGGGAAGGATCAGAGCAGACGCCGCACAGTTCATGATCTGTCAGAGAAAAGCACTGCTTGCAATAGCGGATATTTTCACGCGCGGATACCATCGTTTCCGCCAGATGGCGCACTTCCTCCGGATCCCGGGATATCAAATGAAAGGCCAGGCGCTGTGCGCTCTTGGCCCCGATCCCCGGAAGCTTAGAAAGCTCCGCAATCAGATTTTCCATTTGTGAACTGTAACGGTCCATATCAATCCTCTTTAAAACGGCATGCCGCCGCCAAGTCCTCCGCCAAGACCCCCGGTCAGTCCCGAGAATCTCTGGGCCGAGTCTTCCTCAGCCTGTGTGAGCGCTTCATTGGTTGCCGCCATAATCAGATCCTGCAGCATTTCAATATCATCAGGATCTACAATCTCCTCGGCCAGCTCGACCTTCGTCAGCCTCTTCTTGCCCGACACAGTCACTTCGATAGCACCGCCGCCGGCTGTCGCCGTATACTCTTTTGTCTCAAGCTCCTTGGCCGCCTCTTCCATCTGGCGCTGCATCTTTTGTGCCTGCTTCATCAGATTATTCATATTCATGTTTGGCATGCCGCCCGGATATCCGCCTCGTTTAGCCATCATTTTTCCTCCCTGGTAATCTCTATTTTAATCTGTTTCAGGTCTTCCTCGTCCGCATACTCATCCTCTATATCATACTGCGGATCCAGATACTCTATACTCACGGGAACATCAGCGCCGACTTTTTTGTTGATCAGCTCTGAAAGCTCCTTTCTGTGTGTGTCATCATTGAGCCACTCATAAAACATTTCCTTTTGAGTGACAAAGACGAGCGTACCGTGTTCATTGACGCGCGCCGCGAAACGATCTTCCTTGAGATACGTGCGCAGGAGCGCTCCCGCGCTGCGTCTGATCTCCGGCAGCATCTCGAGAGCCTTTTTCACCTGCTCCGGCAATGCTTTGGGCAGTGCTTTTTTACGGGGCGCCGGCTCTGTCTGTGCCTCCCCCGTGTCCGTGCCGGCTGCATATCTCCCGTCTGAAACGGCAGTTCCGGTCTGCATTCCTGCTGCGATTTTCGCCGCAGTCTTCTTGAGATTTTTATCCTGTTGCTCGACAGATGCCTCCAGTGTCTGGATGCGGTCAAGCATTTCTCCTTCTCCCAGGCTCATCGCAGGTGTACACAGCTTGATCAGTGTCATCTCAAGAAGCACTCTCTTCTGCGCGGTAAAGCGCATTTTGGCCTGCGCGTCGGACATCACTGCGATCGCAGACGTAATCCTCTCCTCCGGGATCTCCCGGGTCATATCGCGCAGCACTTCAATCTGTCCCTGAGGCAGATCAACCATATCCGCCGTATCATCGAGATTGCGGCACAAGAGGGCATTGCGCAGATACCAGATAAAATCAACTGTCAGCTGTGGCACCTCGCGTCCTTCCATCAGCGCATCCTCCAGAATTTTCAGGATGGATGTCGCATCCATGTCGATTACAGCGCCCAGCATCGCCTCAAAGACTTCGGTATCAACAGTGCCGATCATCTCCAGCACGTGGTCATAAGTCAGCTTTTCGCCCGGATAATA
>CADBOU010000090.1 GCA_902796355.1 uncultured Lachnospiraceae bacterium | reverse complement strand
CTGATCGCCTTCATCGATCATATGCGCCTGTCTGAGAGCGCGGCGCGCCTTTGAAAACTGTCTTCTGGAAATATAAATCAAAGCAAGCAGCTGCCATGCGCAAAGCAGTCCCGGATTGATTTCGACTGCTTCGGAGAGCTGCAAAAGAGCCATATCTACATGGTGATCACGGCAGTAGCGCAGCCCCTGATTGTATTTACGCAAAGATATATTGATCGCGTTCAGCTCATCAGGTTCCTCTTTCAGGCGCCCGAGGAAATACCCGGACACAGGGTCCGCCGGATCCATGTTTTGACAGAGAATCCACTGTGCAATCGCATCTCCGGTCTGCCCTCGGCCGTAGTATATGAGCCCGAGCAGATTGCGCGCTGTGATATTGGTCCGGTCATACTCAATCGATCTTTCGAGAGATGCCATAGCCCCGGAAAGATCACGTATCTGTGCCTTAGCCAGACCGTCATTGTACCAGCCGTTTGACTGACGTGCCAGTTTTTCTGAATAAGCCATCTTACTGTCCGCCTTTCAGATCAATCTCTGTCTTCCCGGTTATTTGCCTGCGCATCCGCCTCAGGAGGAGTCTGCGCATTCCCGGCCAGACTCTCTTGATACAATGCATCTTCAATATCATCGATTTCCAGACTTGGTTTAAACTTCATCAGTTCTTCTTCAAAATTCAGCATCGTTCTCTCCTCTTATGATTCAGTCTCGTTATCTTCGGATGAATCCTCCGGTTTTTCGACAATCTCTCCGTCCTGATAGACATATGTCTTTGACTCTCTGAAAACCCGGTTCTTTGAACCCACCTGGCATACCTTGACTTCATCCCCGTTTTTCGGCTGCCATTCGGAGAAATCAAGACGTGTATTGTTCAGGAATAACGTCTTCTGCCTCTCCCCATTGATATAAACACTGCTGTTTTGATTAAATCCTTCCCCATAAATGCTGAATGTATCACCTGACTGTCTGCGCAGGCTGTCCACCCTGACATCTTCGAGGCCCATCTGTAGATGTCCCTCTTTGAACGGCACCGTCTTTCCTCCATAGACGTACTGCTCTCCATACAGAATATCGTACTGGAGCAGCTCCAGATCTTTCAGATAGTTTTTCGTCTTACGGCGTGTCTGATGATAATTGAATACCGTTCCCGAATGAATTCCGGCCCGCTCCATAATCTCAGACATCACCTGATAAGCAGCCAGATTCATATCCTTCTTGGAAAGACCCATGTTGTCCCACATGACATAATTGGTATTGTACAGATAACGGCTGGCCATATCCTCCTCTGTCAGCCCCATGGTCGGCAGGTGATCGCCGTACATAAATACAATTGTCGGCTCATCTCTCTGTTCTAATTCAGCCAACATCTCACCGAGGACCATATCTGTCTCGTACATCTGGTTCATGTAGTATTCCCACTTGTTGCGCAGTGCCTCGTCCTCCAGATCAGGCAATGTCACAACCGGGTTGTCAAGAACCTTTTCTTCCGAATAGTCGCCATGTCCCTGCACGGTGACGGTAAACAGGAAGTCAGTTCCTTCTGTGGAGTCCATGGCCTGGAACATATACTGCGGCAGCACCAGGTCTTTAGCCCATCCGTTTTCCGTGTACTGCAGGATATTCATAAATTCTTTGCTGATATAGTAATCAAATCCGATATCATTATAGACATCAGCCCGGCTGTAAAAATTGCCGCCGTTGTTATGGAAGGCAAATGAAGTATATCCGACAGCATCCAGTGCCGTCGCAGCGCTTTCACAGGTCATTTCCTTCAGGATCGTTTTGAACGGATATTCCCCAGGTCCGAAGGAGCGCATATTCAGGCCGGTCAGCACTTCAAACTCTGTGTTCGCAGTCCCGGCTCCGATTGACGGCGCCTTAAAATACCCGGCCGTAAACTCCTTCTCCCATTGATGAAAATGAGGCATCGGATCCGTGGAAGGATGCAGCCATGAAACCTCATCCGTATCAAAAAATGATTCCCACTGAATGACAATAATATTCGGCAGCTCATCTTCTTTTCCATCAATCCTGGAAGTGTTCAGGGACTGATCCGGATCGATTTTTTCCATTGCCTCCCGGCTGTAGCCATCCGGCTGGTTGATGCCGGTGTTAAACACGCTTGTCATAAAGCAGTAGGGCAGGCCGTAATCCTGATAGGCAAAAGCGATATTGCCAAAATACGATGAAAGCACTCTCTTATTGGTCGCAATCCTGGTAATAAACGGGATTGAGATAAACAGCACGGCGCAGACAATCACGGCTGCCACGCGGTGGAGCTTCCCCTGATACTGCATACCGCGGCGCCAGAATGCCAGCAGCCAGACACTCACGGCTGCCAGACCGATCAACACCATGGCCAGCTCCATCACAGAAAAATACTTTGTCGCAACGGCAACTGCCTCCGAAACTGCCTTCAAATCCTGTGCGTTAAACGGTGTCACCCGTTTGAGCAGCAATGCGCCGTTAATGATTCCCAAAAGCAGCCAGATAATCGAAACCAGTGCTCTGGTAAAGGTGCGGCGCTTAAAAATATAGCTCAGACACAGCGTCGCAAAAATCAGGTATGTATTATATAGGAATACGAGCGGTGATCCGGTCAGGTAATTAAATGCCTGCACCAGAGAATGGCGTGAAAGCGTCTCAATCACCAGATTGATCAATGCCGCCAAAAGCGCCAGAAGCAGCGGCGAAAACCTGTTCATCCAGGCATATACCGGCTTCATCATCTGAGCCAGCCTGCTGTTTGCCCGCGCCTCGAGTATCTGCTGGCGTCGTACCCGTCGTGCCTGAACACGCTCTTTAAACGGAAGACGTTCTTTCTTTTCTTTTTCTTTCTTCTTAAACATACAGTAACTATCTTTTCGGTACAATCTGTCTTTCTTGGCAGCAGACTGAATGATCAGCTCAGATCTGCCAGCTGCTTTTCCACCTGTTCCATCATCTCCTGATAACGGGCCTGTTTTTCCTTTTCTTCCTGTACCTTAGCGGGCGGCGCTTTGCTCAGGAACTTTTCATTGCCCAGCATACCGGCTGAGCGCTTCAGTTCTTTTGAGAGACGTTCACGCTCTGCATTCAGGCGCTCGATCTCTGCTTTCTTGTCGACAAGCTCATCGAGCGGCAAAAATGCCGTGCCTCCCGCGAAGACGATGGAAACCATACCGTCTGCCGTCTCCTGACCTCCGGCAACTCTCTCCACTTCGGTTCCGCGCATCAGCGGCAGCAAGGACTCACTCATCGGTGCCAGTGAAGACCAGAAAGCTTCATCCGCTGTGTCAACGCATACGCGTGTCCTGCGTGCCGGCGGGACATCCATCTCATTTCTCACCGCACGGATCCCGCGCACCATCTCCATCACCTGCGCCATGACTCTCTCTGCCTCAGGATCATTTTTCTCATCCGCATAGACAGGCCAGTCAGCCTTCATCAAAAAGCCCTCCTCAGGCGCCAGAGCGCTGAAGATTTCTTCCGTGACAAACGGCATGAACGGATGCATCATCTTGAGTGCATTCTTAAGTGTCTCCCGCAGCACCCACAAGGCACAGTTGGCGGCCTTCGGATCCTGCTCTTTATTATAGATACGATACTTGGCGATCTCGATATACCAATCGCAGAATTCATCCCAGATAAAATCATGCACCTTCTGGACAGCAATCCCAAGTTCATACTTTTCCATATTCTCCGTCATGTCCCTGGCCACTGTATTGGCGCGGGATATAATCCAGCGGTCAGAAGTCGTCAGGTCAGCCTGATCAGGCTCCGTCAGTGTGACATCATCCAGATTCATCAGAATAAAGCGTGATGCATTCCACATTTTATTGGCAAAATTCCGGCTTGCCTCGACGCGCTCATTATAATAGCGCATGTCATTGCCCGGCGCATTACCGGTCACCAGTGTCAGGCGCAGTGCATCCGCTCCGTACTCATCAATCACTTCAAGCGGATCAATGCCATTGCCAAGTGACTTACTCATCTTACGGCCCTGCGAATCGCGTACCAGCCCGTGGATTAAAACGGTATGGAACGGAGATTTGCCGGTGTGCTCATAGCCGGAGAAAACCATCCTGACAACCCAGAAGAATATGATGTCATAGCCGGTCACTAATACACTTGTCGGATAGAACTTTTTCAGATCCTCTGTCTCCTCGGGCCAGCCCAGCGTAGAAAACGGCCAGAGAGCTGAAGAAAACCATGTATCCAGTGTATCCTCATCCTGCGTCAGATGTGTGTGTCCGCATTTCGGGCAGACAGACGGCTTCTCGGGGGAGACAACCACCTCGCCGCACTTGTCGCAGTAATACGCAGGGATCCGATGTCCCCACCAGATCTGACGGGATATGCACCAGTCATGAATTGTCTCCAGCCAGTGCAGATAGGTCTTGTTAAAGCGCTCCGGCACAAACCGAAGCTCACCTTTCTCGATCGCCTCGATGGCAGGCTTAGCCAGTTCATCCATGCGGACAAACCACTGTTCTTTAACCATCGGCTCGACAGTCGTATGACAGCGGTCATGTGTGCCGACAGCATGGGTATGCTCTTTGACTTTGACAAGATAACCGCCGTCTTCCAGATCCTTCACAATCTGCCTGCGGGCCTCATAGCGGTCCATCCCCGCGTACTTGCCGCCGTTTTCATTAATGGTGGCATCGTCATTTAAAATGTTGATCATCTCAAGATGATGGCGCTGCCCGACCTCGAAGTCATTCGGGTCGTGCGCCGGCGTAATCTTCACTGCGCCGGTACCAAACTCCATATCGACATACTCATCAGCGACGACCGGGATCTCTTTGTCCACAAGAGGCAGAATGACCGTCTTGCCGACCAGGTCTTTGTAGCGTTCATCATCGGGGTGAACTGCAATAGCTGTATCTCCGAGCATTGTCTCAGGACGGGTGGTCGCAATCTCCAGGGCATCATCCGAACCGACGATCGGATAACGAATATGCCAGAAGTGACCTGCCTGCTCCTCATGCTCTACTTCCGCATCAGACAGAGACGTCTTGCATTTCGGACACCAATTGATAATCCGCTTTCCGCGGTAAATATATCCCTTTTCGTAGAGCTTTAAGAAGACGGTCTCGACCGCTTTTGAACAACCCTCATCCATCGTGAAGCGCTCGCGATCCCAGTCGCAGGATGTACCGAGTTTGCGCAGCTGCCTGGTAATCGTGCCGCCGTACTCTTCCTTCCACTCCCATACTTTCTCAAGGAATTTCTCGCGTCCGATCTCACGCTTATCAATCCCCTGGTCTTTTAGTGTGTTGGTAACACGCACCTCAGTCGAAATGGCTGCGTGATCAGTTCCGGGTACCCACAGCGCTTCATAGCCCTGCATCCGGCGCCACCGGATCAAGATATCCTGCAGCGTCTCATCCAGAGCATGTCCCATATGAAGTTTCCCTGTGATGTTGGGCGGCGGAATCACAATTGTAAACGGCTCTTTTTCAGATGTGACATCCGCGTGAAAGGCCCCGGCCTTTTCCCATTTTTCATACCACTTGTCTTCAATTCTATTCGGCTCGTATGTGCCCTTCAGCTCCAATTTTCTCATGCCTCCTGTGCTGTGTATTATTCTTTTGCAGTGCGTCAGGACAGATCCCGACACATCACCATTCCATACTTAGACAATTTATAATAATAGCACGTAACCTTATAAATAACAACCTGCGTGCGCAGGATATACAGAGGGAATCCGGGCGGCCCCGGTCCGCAACTCAGACTGTAAAAACCTTATGTCTTGTGGTAGGATAAAAATCTGAAACAGACGATAATAGGAGGAATGCGATATGCTCAGAAAATACGCTCTGGTTACCGGCGCTTCCCGCGGCATCGGTGCCGCCATCGCGCGGGAGCTGGCCAAGGAACTCGACGGCATCTTTATCTGCTCCGATCAATCGGAGGATGAGCTCATGCGCACAGCGGATGATATCAGTGCCATCACTCATCTATGCCGCGTTATTCCTGTCATCTGTAATGTGACAGATCCGGCTGACGTGAAGGAAATGTTTGATATCGTCAACCAATACTCATACGATCAGGGCCTCGACTATCTGATCAACAACGCCGGTATATCTCTGGGGAAAACACTTGAAGATACAACTGACGAAGACTGGCATCACATGATTGAATCAAACCTGTCCTCCGTGTTTTACTGCTGCCGGACAGCCGTTCCCGATATGAAAAGAAACGGCCATGGAAAGATTTTGAACATCTCCTCTGTGTGGGGACAGACCGGATGTGCATTGGAGAGTGCATACTCAGCGACCAAGGGAGGTGTCGATGCATTGACCAGGGCACTCGCCAAAGAACTCGCGCCCTCAAACATCCAGGTCAACGCCCTCTCACTGGGCATCGTAGGGGCCGGTATGAACAGTGATCTGACCGATGAGGAGAAAGATTCCATCTCACGCCGTATTCCGTCGGGGCGCCTGGCCAGTGAAACAGAAGCCGCCAAAATGGCTTCTGCCATTCTGACGGCTCCTGATTACCTGACAGGTCAGATTATTCGGATGGACGGGGGGCTGATGTAACCTTTAACATTTTTTTGATGATTTCATCCACCGCCTCATAGGGCAGGACCGGTTCTCCGGCTCTGCCTTTTATTTCTTCAGGTTTCATATCGCTGACGATCAAAAAACGTCCCTGAGGATCAGATACCAGCGCATCTGAGATCTCCCGGCGGATCACTTCAATTTTGGGATACACAGAATTGCTTTTAAACCCCTCCAGAAGGATGATGTCAGCATCAGGAAAGAATGTGATCAGCTCGTTTTCCCTCTCTTTTGTCCCGACGCGCTGGACAAACATCCGGTGATCAGAAAAGACTGCTGACCCAAACGCACCGGCCTGCGTATAGACATAAGAGTCTGTCCCGGGCCTGTCACAGTCAAAATCATGTGCATCATGTTTGATGACAGCCACTTTCAGCCCCTGCCCTGACATCCTCTCAATCAGACTTGAGATCAGCGTTGTCTTTCCGACATTTTTTGTTCCGCAGATCACGATGATCTGTTGACCGTTTGTATTCATCTTATCGCTCACTGAAAACATGACATGTCTGCATCAGGTGTGATACAGATTATTGTTCTCATACACCGGCTCGCAGGTCAGATTGATGCCCAGCTTCTTAAAGACATCGACATCAATCTCTGAGAGAATGACCGATGAATGCACTTCCAATCCGGCAAGATGATCCAGCTCTTCGACAGCAGCGCGCGCATCTTCGTTGGAGACTGCGCGCATAGCCAGCGCAATCAGCAGCTCATTGAGGTGCAGAAGCGAGCTCTTGTTGCCCAGATGGCGTATCTTTAAATCCTGCAGCGGCTCGATGATCTCCCGTGTGAGCAGCTCAACTTGATCATCAATGCCAGCCAGATGCTTCAATGCATTGAGCAGCATGGCAGATGATGCGCCGAGAAGAGGCGATGTCTTGCCCGTGATGATCTTGCCATCCTCCATCTGAATGGCAGCAGCCGGCGCACCGGTCTCTTCATCACGGATATTGGCAGCCATCACAACCGGTCTGTCTGCCACGGTCAGATTAGCCTTCTTCATCAACAGTTCCAGACGATAGATGGGGTCATCTCCTGCATTGCCTTTTCGCTTGTCACACATAGCCTGATAATACCGGCGCAGGATCTCCTGCTTTGCCGCATTTCTCACACACTCATCGTCCGAGATGCAAAATCCTACCATGTTGACACCCATATCTGTCGGAGACTTGTACGGACACTCTCCCGCAATGCGCTCAAACATCGAGGAGAGCACCGGGAAAACTTCAACATCACGGTTGTAGTTAACTACCGTCTTGCCATATGCATCCAGGTGGAAAGGATCGATCATGTTGATGTCATCGAGATCAGCTGTCGCCGCCTCATAGGCCAGATTAACCGGATGGGAAAGCGGCAGGTTCCACACTGGAAACGTCTCAAACTTGGCGTAACCTGCGTCAACTCCCCGCTTGTGTTCATGATAAATCTGCGACAGGCAGGTCGCCATTTTCCCGCTGCCCGGTCCTGGGGCTGTCACTACAACAAGCGGGCGTTTGGTTTCGATATAGTCGTTTTTACCATAGCCGTCATCGCTGACGATGAGGGGTATATTTGAGGGGTAGCCGGGAATCGGATAATGACGGTATACTTTCAGTCCGAGAGCTTTGAGCTTTTTCTCGTAAGCAATCGCCGCCGGTTGCTCTGAAAAACGAGTCATAACCACGCTTCCGACATATAATCCTTTACTGGTAAACGCATCTATTAACCTAAGCACATCCATATCATAGGTAATGCCCAGATCTCCGCGTACTTTATTCTTCTCGATATCGCCGGCATGGATGGCGATTACGATCTCCACGTCATCGCGCAGTTCCTGCAGCATAGTGATCTTTGAGTCCGGGTGAAATCCCGGCAACACGCGCGAAGCGTGATAATCATCAAAGAGCTTGCCGCCGAATTCCAGATACAGCTTGCCGCCGAATTCCGCGATCCTCTCCTTGATATGCTTTGACTGAATCTGTAAATACTTGTCATTATCAAAACCGAACTGCATATCTCCTCCTCTCAAATGTCCTATTTTAAAAGGTGATTATATCACACCTGCTCTTCCTGTTTCAATCTGTCTGCGGTCTGGGAACCCATGTCACTTCAATCATCTGTTGCGAATCCATCCTGACTATATCCCGGATCAGAGGATCTGTGATCAGAATCTCCCAATTATCATAGGAGGCCCGGATGAAATCTTCTGACAGTTGTGTCTCATTTTCAATCAGCGGGCATGCGTAGGGAAGATCATCCTGATCATAGATCATTAAAAGTGTCCCGTCCTGAGCCAGATACGGCCGCAGCGGAAATGTCCGGCACTGAATCGGGCGCTTATCTCTCTTGCAGTGTGCCGGTCCCCGGCAGGAGACAAAAGGAACCTTTCCTCTCCACGCCTCCGGAAAATCATAGTCCTGCGCTTCGTCCATACTCCAGGTCAGCCATGGATCTTTCTTGTCATGTACCTTTTCTTCTCCCGGGAGCAGATAAATGCCCATCGTCTGGCCGCCGTCTGTCATGCAGCAAGCGGCGCCGCAGATTCTGCCGCAGTCAAAGGGAACCGGTGTCGCCTCATCCCAGCGGCGGTAAATCTCTTCATATGTTGATTTTAAAATGGTTGACTTGAGCATCGTGTCAGTCCTTCACATTCTCTATCTGCCAGTCTATCGGGCTTTCACCGTGTGCCGTAAGGAAGTCATTGGCTGCCTTGAAATGCCCGCATCCGAAGAACCCGCGATAAGCAGATAAGGGGCTCGGGTGCGGTGCCTCCAGAATCAAATGCTGCGGATTGTTCAGCATGGCCTTTTTGTTGCGGGCATCGCGTCCCCAAAGCAGGAAAACAACGGGCCGCTCCTGTGCATTCACTGCCCGGATTGCTGCATCCGTAAACTGCTCCCAGCCGCGGCCGGCATGGGAGTGAGCCCGGTGCGCCCGGACTGTAAGAACAGCATTGAGCATCAAAACACCCTGCGAAGCCCATTTGACCAGATAGCCGTTATCCGGAATATAGCAGCCCAGCTCTTCATGGAGCTCCTTGTATATGTTTTCCAGCGACGGCGGAATCTCCACCCCTTCTCTTACCGAAAAACTCAGGCCGTGCGCCTGTCCGATATTGTGGTAGGGATCCTGCCCCAGAATCACTACCTTCACCTTCTCAAGTGGCGTCAGATGAAAGGCCGTAAACAGATCCTTTGCCGGCGGAAAAATCTGATCATGCGCATACTCACTGCGCACAAACTCATACAATTGTTTATAATAAGGCTTTGAAAACTCCGGCTTTAACACTTCGCCCCATTTTCCTGTAATCCCAGCCATTTCCTATATCCCTGTCTTTAATTGTTTCCTGATGATATTATACTGTCTTACACATGGATTGAACATGCTTTAGACGGGGCATGAAAAACGCCGGTGTTCAGGGCGCGTATTTTGCGCCCATATGCACCGCTGCGTTTTTCCTGCAGCGAAAACGTTCCCGTCGAAGCGTGTACATCCATGTGTATCGATATTATCTCATCGACAACTCAAACCAGAACATGACCCCGTTCCGGTAATTCTCCACTCCATATTTCTGTTTAAAACTCTCCATGATCGCCTTCACGATCGACAGACCGATGCCATGTCCTCCATATGCACGGGACCGTGCCTTATCCACCTTGTAGAATTTATCCCATATGCGTTCCAGCTGATCCTCCGGAATCGGTTCTCCGCTGTTGAAAACGCTGATATGCGCCTTCTCATCCTGCACCCCCACCTTAATCTCGATCTTCTTCTCCCCGGACAAATGATTGAGTGCATTGTTGATATAATTGCTGAGCACCTGCTCCGTCATAAACTCATCCGCCCATACATAGACCTCATCCGGAGCCAGCAGAGAAATATTGGCTTCCTTCTGCCGGATCAGAATATCCATTGACGAGAGCAGTCCATGAATGACTTCAATAATATTAAAGCGTTCAAAATCATTGCGCTCGGCGCCGTATTCCAGTTGATCAAGGAGCATCATATTGTGAATGATCTGATTCATGCGCTCTGTCTCGTCGACAATAACATCGCAATAGTAGCTGCGGCTCTCTTCATCGGAGGCAATCCCCTCTTTCAATCCTTCCGCATAACCTGAAATCACAGCAATCGGTGTTTTGAGCTCATGTGCGATATTGCCGATGAATTCCTGATGCATTGCCTCCTGTTTGTTGCGCCGGTCCAGATCTTTCTGGAGCTGATAATTGGCGTTTTTTAATTCGGACACCTTTTTCTCCAGTTCATCTGACATCTGATTAAAGCTCTCTCCGAGCACGCCGATCTCATTTTTCTCTTTGCCCGTATAGCGGGCTTTGAAATCAAGTTTAGACATGCGGGTTGACAGATCTGCAAGCTGCCGGATCGGTCTGGTGAACCGGTTTGCAAACAGCCAGGCACACAAAACTGAAAGTGCCAGGATGATCAGGCCGATGCGGAACATGAACTGGTTTGACAGTGTGGCCGCTGCCTCAAAACTTTCAACAGGCGTGCGGATGATAAAGGAATAATCCTCCGACAGATCTCCCCACATCTGCAGGTGCTGTCCCTGTTCCGGGCCTCCTTTATCACTCTTGACAATCTCGTACTTATCTGTTTCTTCAATCACCTTACCGCCTGACTCGCGCCTGAACATAAACGCCAGGAGTTCTCCCTGAATCCGGTCATTTTCGCGCGAAGCATAGATGACCGGTTCATTGGAACTGTTGAGCACGGCAAATTCCAGATTCTCTTTCTCTGCCAGCTCGCGCAGCAGATCGAGCGCCCCTTCATCTTCAATGGTTCCTGTCTTTTCGGCAGATGCAATGGTTCCGTCATCCTCCATTGCTTTCAGTTCATCGTAGAGCTCAACCATTGAACGTGCCTTTTGTTTTTCATAGTATTTGGGCAAAAACAGATTATTGACCAGAAAAAAAACAGAGAAAAACAACACCACCGCTGTTACCACAGCCGCGATCATCTGTGTCGTGATCGAAATTGTCCTACCTTTTTTCTTACCCATTGCTTTCTCTTGTACCGGCGGCATGTCCGATCTTATTTGACATCAAACTTGTATCCCATACCCCAAATCGTCTGGATATATTCTCCGCGCTCCCCAAGCTTGGCACGCAGCTTTTTAACATGGGTATCGATTGTGCGCGCATCTCCGTAATAATCATAATTCCAGACACTGTTGAGAATCTTTTCCCGGGAGAGCGCAACGCCCTTGTTTTCCATGAAGTAGGCAAGCAGCTCAAACTCTTTATAGCTCAGATCAACACGCTCACCATCGACGCGCACCTCATGCGCCGTCTTATCCAGTGTAATAGTACCCTCCGTCAGAGCCTCTTCTGCATCACCTTTGGTGCGCCGTAAAATAGCCTCCACACGCGCCATGAGAATTTTCGGTGAGAACGGCTTGGCGACATACTCATCAACTCCCAGTTCGAATCCTTTGAGTTCGTCGCGCTCATCAGCGCGGGCTGTCAGCATGATAATCGGAACTTTCGATGTCTCCCGAATTTCCCGCAGAACCTGCCATCCGTCCATCTTCGGCATCATGACATCGAGCAGAATAACCGCGATATCCGGATTATCGTAAAACAAGTCCATCGCCTCCTCGCCGTCCTCTGCTTCCAGCACAGAGAATTTTTCTTTCTGCAGGAAATCCTTTACCAGCTTACGGATGCGGCTCTCGTCATCAACCACCATGATTTTTGTTGCCATGCTCTGTTATCCTCCGTTTATAATGCTTTCAACTCTTCCAGCCAAAGACTGCTGGATGCATCACTCGGCATATGCCATGAACCGCGCGGTGACAGATCGACCGTCCCAACCTGTGGTCCGTCAGACATACAGGAGCGTTTAAACTGTTGCGAGAAAAACCGCGAACAGAAATTCTTCAGCCATTTCAGGATCGTCTCAGGCGCATATACCCCGTCAAACGTCTCTGCTGCAATCCTGTAAATCTTTGCCGGTGCAAATCCATAGCGGAACAGATAATACAGGAAAAAGTCATGCAGTTCATAGGGACCTACCAGGTCCTCTGTGCTCTGAGAGATCTCTCCTCCGCTGGGCGGCAGAAGCTCCGGCGAAATCGGCGTATCCAGAATATCATTCAGCACTTCAGCAAGCGGCTCATTTTCAGGATCTCCGCTCTCAGTCTGAACTGCGCCTGCCTCGTCTGCAATATAGCGCACGATATGGCGCATCAGGGTCTTGGGTACAGATCCGTTGACATCATACATCGACATATGATCTCCATTGTACGTCGCCCATCCGAGCGCCAGCTCGGACAGATCTCCTGTTCCGACATGCAGCGCGCCGATCTGGTTGGCCAGATCCATCAGAATCTGGGTGCGCTCACGCGCCTGAGAGTTCTCATAGGCCGCATCGTGCACGTCCTCATCATGACCGATATCTGAAAAATGCTGTCTGACCGCATCGGCAATCGAAATCTCCATCAGATTTGCTCCAAGTGCTCCGGCCAGATCACAGGCATTGCGGTACGTCCGGCCTGTCGTGCCAAAACACGGCATGGTCACCGCTGTGATCTGTTCTCTGGGCAGGCCCAGCAGATCAAATGTGCGCGCGCACACAAGGATGGCCAAAGTTGAGTCAAGTCCTCCCGAAAGACCTAGGATAACCTTTTTGATCCCGGTATGCTTTAACCTTTTAGCCAGCCCGTAAGTCTGGATGGACAACACTTCCTGCACGCGCTGATCACACTCAGCTGCATCCTCAGGCACGAACGGCATATGCGGATACTGCCTTGTCAAAACCGTCTCTTCCATATTCAGCGAGAAGCGCACAGGTTCGGCCGGTGCATGCCTGTGATGATGGCAGTGCCCCATGTTCTGCATCCGCTGTTCATGCGCCAGAAGCGAGACATCAATCTCGCTGTAAGTGATTTCGCTCTCAAACGAATCAGATGCTGCCAGCACATTGCCATTTTCAAGGATCATATTGTGGCCGGCATAAACCTGGTCTGTGGTTGATTCATCAGCGCCGGCATTAGCATAGATGTAGCCTGTGTGAACACTGCCGGTGCGTGCGCACAGATCCTGTCTGCGCTGCGTAAAATGTCCTGCCAGCGCTTCATCTGAAGCCAGATGACAAATCAGCGTAGCGCCGTGCGCGCCGGCTCCGATATCCGGCGCAATAGCCGCCCTGACATCATCACCGATCACAGCAGCCACTGTCAGATCTCCCATCTCCTGACAACTGTACATCAGTTTGGATCCGACCGGAACCTGTGTACCGGCCAGCTCGATATTGACTGTTCCTTTGAGCCCCGATGCAAACCACCGGCTCTCATCATAACCGCCGAGTTTTCCCGGAAACGACTTGACTGTGATTCCGCGCACAAGCCCGCGCTGCACACCTGCTGCCGCATTGTACAGCTTGCCCTGCACCCGCAGGGGAAGGCCCACAAAGACCAGAGCATCCGAGTCCCGCGTAGCCAGTGCAATCTGTGACAGGCTTTCCTGTGCTGCTGTGATAAGCGTATCCTGAAAGAACAAATCACCGCAGCTGGCGCCCGTCACGCAAAGCGCCGGAAAAACAATGACTTTCGCCCCCTCTCCGGTGCACTCTTTGATCTGTCCGCATATCTCCTGCACATTGGCTGAAACGTCTCCCACCTTAACCTTCGGTGTAACTGCCGCAACTGTGACAAATCCGTGTTTCATAATCGATTAACCCCTTTCAGGCTGGCCTGTCGTCTGATTATCCTGTTCTTGTTTGCTCTCATCCTCCAGATCCCGGTAAGCAATCTTGCCAATCAGTGTCTTGGGAAGACTGTGCTTAAAGACAATGTCCTTAGGCATCGCATATTTGGCTATGTTTTTGCGGCAGTAGTCTATCAGATCAGACTTGGTCTGCGCGCTAGTCGGAATCTCCGGCTCCAGTACCACATAGGCTTTCACGCGCTGCATACGGTATGAGTCCGGCACACCGATGACACAGCACTGGTCGACAAACGGATGGGATTCGAGGATGTTCTCAATCTGGGCCGGATATACATTGTATCCTGAGGAGATAATCATCCGCTTGATCCTCCCCTTGAAATACAGATATCCTTCCTCATCCATGCTGCCGATATCTCCGGTACAGATCCAGCGCAGCCCGTCTGCATGATGTTTAATCACCTTGGCTGATTCTTCGGGATCATTGAGGTATCCCTGCATGATGCTCGGCCCGGAAAGCAGGATCTCTCCTTCCTCTCCGTATGGGAGCACTTCCTCTGTTCCGTGTTTGACAATCTTGGCATAGGTATCCGGGAAGGGGAATCCGATGCTGCCTTCTCTGTATTTATTGACCGGTGTCAGGCAGCACGCCGTGACCGTCTCTGTCATTCCGTACCCCTCACGAACCTGAATTTTGGCGTGATGCTCTTTGAAGAACTCATCAATACGTCTCTTAAGGTCATTGGAGAGTGTATCTCCGCCCGAAAAAGCTCCTTTCAGGGAGGAGAGGTTGGCCCTGCGCATCGTCGGCAGGCGCAGCAGCGCCTCGTAGAGTGTCGGCACGCCGGCAATGAAATTGCATTTGTATTTGACGATCAGCTTCGCGTAGCTCTTGGCTGTAAACCGCGGCACCAGCACGCAACATCCGCCGTTTGCAAGCATCGCATTGATGCACACGCCCAGCCCGAATCCGTGGAACAGCGGCAGCGCTGCCAGCATTTTATCACCTGGCACAAACATGGGGTTGGTTGCAATGATCTGCTGTGCAGACGAGGTGAAATTCAGGTTTGACAACATGATTCCCTTGGTCTTGCCGGTTGTGCCGCCGGAGTAGAGGATCACCGCAATATCATCGGCATCCGCCTCAAAGCGGTACTCTCCTTTGCAGGCTTTTTCAAGCTTCATGAAATTCTTCCAGAGTATGACCGGAGCGTCAAACGGAATCGGTTCCACCTTGCGCCCTTCTGTCAGCATGTATCCCGCTTTGATATGCGGCGCCAGTTCATCTTTGACACTGGCGATGATGATATGCTGCACTTTTGTGTTGGCGCGAATTGCCTCGAACTTGGAATAAAACTGATCAAGTGTGATCGCCACCACACTTTCTGACTCGTTGAGGAAGAACTCCATTTCCTTTTCTGCCGCCAGCGGGTGCACCATGTTTGCAATCGCACCGATCATGTTGACTGCATAAAATGAATAGATCGCCTGCGGGCAGTTTGGAAGCGCGATCGTCACTTTATCCCCGGGCTTCACGCCCAGATACGAAAGCGCGCGGGCACATTTATGCATGTTGACAATCATATCGCGGTAGCTTGTAGAGCGCCCCATGAAATCAAAGGCTGTCTTGCGCGGGTACTTCTCGGCCGCCATCTCAACGGCACCGTACATGGAGCCGCGATAGTAATCCAGCGTTGCCGGAATACCATCCAGATGATCGAGCCAGGGTGCCTGAACAGTTGTCGGTATTTCCATTGTTATAATCTCCTTTATCCTTTAAAGCTCTTCCGTACGAACCGGAATGGACGGCGCCGCCGGCGCCGGCTCCAGATTCTCACGGTCAAAATCTACTTTTGCATTGAGTGGTTTTTCCAACAGATCCGGATGTGTCAACAGGAATTGAAGCAGTTTGACACTCTTGGAATAATAGTATCCGTCAGCCAGACGCTCATCAATCGTCAACCCCAGATCTACGGTCGGAACCATTGTATAGGATCCATCCTCTGCATACTTGGGTCTGTCTTTGATCTCCCCGATCAGACAAAACAGGGAGCAGGTTCCCCAGTTGACCAGATGATGATAGCCGCTCTTCAGCTTGATCGAGCCGACGTTGGAAAGCACACACGATGAATAATACGGATCTGTCTCAATTAAAAAGTTCGGAACTTTGCCATGTCTGTCTAACACCATCACTGTCTTGAGGAGTGTTCTGGAAAGCCACATCGGCATTTTGTTAAAAATGTCCATGGCATTAGATGACGGATCGACATAATCAGAACCGCGGAACACTGACACCTGTCTGTAGATATCATCGTGCACATCCTCCAGCGTATCCCCGTCCTTTGCATGATAGAAGGCAAGGGCTTCTTCTCCCTTGTCGGAAAACTCGCGTTTCACGACAAAGGATGCCGACACTTCGTTCCTCTGATAAAACTTTCCGTTGACAATGAAGCGGTTGAGCTTCGGACGCAGGGTGATCGTCTTGGCCAGTGCTGTCACAATCAATTGGAAAAGATTGTATTTGTAAGCCGGCCCCGCCGCATTTTTCCTCTCCAGATACTGATTGACTGCTGTCAGATCTATGCGCTCAGAGATATAGGCCTCATTGTCACAACGGTTGGGGTAAATAATCCCGGTCACATAATGCAGCGGATCCAGATCGCGGATCAGCTTTCCGTCCCGTCTGTCTCCTCTTCGTCTGCTGTTTTTCATGTCCTGTTTTCCTGCCTTATCATAAGTATTTGTACCTTCTTCTAAAAAAAATAAACCAATTTATTATACCACAACTGCTTTTTCAGGCAAAGAAAAAGATGCCCGGAGACCGGACATCCTGATCAGATATGAATTGTTAACACATTGAGTCCCAAAATGCTTTGATAATCGATCTGACGCGCCATGCTATACACCATGCGGATGCCTGCATACCTCACGGGATCATCCGGGTCAGACATCTGCTTTCTCTCCTCCGGGTTAAACGGAATGCAGTCATCCTTGATGCGCAGAATCACCTCGTCGTTTTTGTGTGTCACGCGGATATCGACACTGTGTTTCCGCTGATCTGTGACAAACCCGTGCAAAATGACATTGCCCGCCATCTCCTCCATAAAGAGTGCAGAGAGCATGGATCTGCGCTCATCGATTCCCTGCCCGGTGCAGAAAGACTGTACCGCCTGCGATACCTTAACCACTTCCTCTATACTGCCTAATGACAAATCCATCCGCTGGTTTTCCGGCACACCGAAATCATCCGGTATGACCATCAGATCATCCATGGTTCTAGGAAATCGCTTTTTGCTGAACCAGCTGTAAATGATGATGACCAGAGTCGTGACTACACCGTTTAAAACATTTGCTGTATAGACACCATTCAGGCCTATAAGCGGCACCAGGAGTGCCGAGAAAGCGGCTACGCAGACAACACCGTCCAGTATGGACTGCACATGAACAAACATGTGCTTTCCGGACTCCTGTCCGTAACAGACAAAATGCATCACGATCACGCTGAAAGGCATGCACAGAGGAAGCAGTCTGAATCCCCAGGCAGCCATTTCAAAGACCGGCCCGGCACTCTCCGGATAATACAGGCGCGTGAGCGGCTTGGCACAGATGATCAGGATCAGTGAAACGAGTGCCATCAACGGCACATACCTTCTGAACATGGTCCGCATAACATTAGTCAGCGTCTGTCTGTCCTCTTCGCCGATGCTGACACTCATAATCATCCGTGACACGGCCAGCATACCGCTTGGCAGAGCCCAGATCACACCCAAAAAAGAATCGGATACGCCAAATGCAGACAGCCCGATGCTGCCGATAAAAGACAACACCAGAGCATTGACAATCAGCCTTCTGACCGTTTGATATCCCTGCGAGAGGGATCCGGGAAGCCCTACTTTGATGATATCCCCGGCATCTTTTGCCCGACACCCTCTCATTTTAAAACGCAGCATGCTTTTTCCGGATATGAAAAACTGTGCCTGAATCAGGAAGAACACCCACAATCCCAGCGATGAGGCAAGTGCCAGTCCGAAAGATCCATATCCCAGCACCACAACAAAGACATAATTAAACAGGATGTTGACCGCGATGAATACAACCGATGCGATTGTTGTCCGGCGCATTCTATTCTCAAGGGAAAGAAAAGCCGCCAGTTGCTGCCCCAGCATGAGCGGAATAATACCGATGGCCTGTCCGGCGATATAATGGGCAAACAACAGCCTGACGTTGGCGTCCGCAACAAAAAGTCTGCCCAGATCAAAAATCGATACCGCTCCCAGCAGCACGATCACTGCCAGTGAAACAGCCAGTGAAATGAGCAAATCCAAAGAGAACACATTCTGTGTCCGTTCCGGTTCGTTGCGTCCCATATATTGTCCGCACAGAATCTGCGAACCGCCCACCATCATCAGATTGACAGCATTCAGAAACTGCGTCACAGGCATGTAAAGCTGGACCGCGCTCATCGCGTCCGCGCCGACATAATTGCTGGCAAACAGTCCGGAGACAATGCCGTTGACAGCTCCGACCGCCGCCAGTAAAACCTGAATTGGAAGCAACCGGTACATCAGCCTGGTTATCAGTTGTAAATTTTGATTGCGCTTACTCATCAAGTCAGTCCATCTCCTCTGTTATGCCCCGTGAAACAGACTTTCCGCATATCTGACGGCCCCCATAGCATCTTTGGAGTAACAGTCAGCTCCTATTTTGTCGGCATACTCCTGTGTCATTACGGCTCCGCCAACCATGATCTTTGTCTCCGGTTTCACCGCGCGCAGCATTTTGATCGTCTCCTCCATGCTGACCACGGTCGTTGTCATCAGCGCAGATAAACCGACCAGCTGGATATCCTCTCTTACTGCACAGTCAACAATCGTCTCGGGCGGCACATCTTTGCCGAGATCAATCACCTCAAAACCATAGTTCTCAAGCATAACTTTGACAATGTTTTTACCGATATCGTGAATGTCATTTTTGACTGTCGCCATAATGATACGGCCTTTAGTCTGTGTTTCAGAGCCCTGCATACTCTCCCGGATGACCTCAAAAGCCGCCTGCGCCGCCTCAGCCGCCATGAGAAGCTGCGGCAGATAGAGCGTTCCCTTTTCAAAGCCTTTTCCCACTCTGTCAAGGGCAGGGATGAGTTCCCCGTCGATCAGTTCCATCGATTCGTGGCCGGCAAGCCCTTCTTGAGCGGCTCTGCGCGCCCGCTCCGACAGCCCTTTTTCCACACACTCTCCCAGGGACATGCCCGTCACCTCGGCATTTCCGCCAGAAGCAGCCGGTCCCGCCGTCGCGTATGAAGCGGTCACATCCGCTTTGGTTCCCGCATAGGTCCCGATATATGTCTCAAACTGAGGGTCCATATCAGACAGAGCACAGAATGCTTTCACAGCCCGCATCATCGGTTCATTGTTCGGATTGATAATCGCGCAGGACAATCCCTCCTGCAGCGCCATCGTCAGAAATGTGGAGTTGATAATCTCCCGCCGTGGCAGTCCGAATGATATATTTGATACGCCCAGAATCGTGTATCCGTTCATCTCTTTGCGCACGCGCCGGATTGTCTCGAGTGTTGTCAGCGCTCCTTTGCTGTCCGAGGAGACCGCCATCGCCAGTCCGTCAATCACAATATCACAGCGATCGATCCCGTACCGATCCGCCGCCTCATAGATCTTTTGCGCAACCGCAACTCGCCCGCCTGCATCTGGCGGGATGCCGGTTTCATCGAGCGCCAATCCTACCAGCACGCCGCCGTATTTTTTGACCAGCGGCATCACGCTCTCAATCGACTCCGTCTTGCCGTTAACCGAGTTGATCATCGGCTTTCCATTGTAGCAGCGCAGTGCTGCCTCCAGTGCCTTCGGATCGGATGTATCTATCTGCAAAGGCAGTGCCGAGACAGCCTGCAGGCTGGTGACAACCTCTTTCATCATCGCCGGCTCATCAATATCGGGAAGACCGACATTGACATCCAGAATCGCGGCACCGGACTCTTCCTGTTCAAGGCCCTGAGAGATAATATATTCGATATTGTGTTCGCGCAGCGCCGCCTGAAACTTTTTCTTTCCCGTCGGATTGATGCGCTCCCCAATGACAACCGGCTTGCCGCCGATTTGAATTGCCTTTGAAAATGATGTGACGACCGTCCTGTGCTTCTTTTGAGGCATGGTTACCGGAATGTCGCCTGTCACCCGAATCATTTTTCTGATGTGCTCAGGCGTTGTCCCGCAGCATCCTCCAAGCACATGGGCTCCCATCTGGGCAATCTCTCTCATGTACTCTGCAAATTGATCTGGCCCGATATCATAGATGGTCTGTCCGTTTTCCGTATGGGGCAGGCCGGCATTGGGATTGACGATGACAGGAACAGAGGCGGTTTCAAGCAATCGTTTAACAATCGGCATCATCTGCTGCGGTCCCAGTCCGCAGTTAATCCCGAGCGCATCCACGCCGAGTCCCTCCAGAAGCGCCACCACAACATCCGGCGTTCCTCCGGTCAGCAGTGTTCCGTTTCCATCATACGTTGTCGTGACACAGACCGGAAGGTCGCAGTTCTCTTTGGCTGCCAGAACCGCCGCTTTAGCCTCATAGGTGTCATTCATTGTCTCGATGAGAACCAGGTCTGCCCCGGCTGCAGCGCCGCAGCGCACAACCTGAGCGAAAAGTCCGACTGCCTCTTCAAAAGGCAAATCTCCCATCGGCTCAAGGAGTTTTCCGGTCGGCCCAATGTCAAGCGCTACAAACATGTCCTGCGGTTTTTCTCCACGCTCCGACAGTTCTCTCATGACTTTCTCCCGCGCAGCGCAGGTGTGATGCACAGCAGCTGTGACAATATCCTCCAGATTTTCAGGAAACTTGAGCGCATTGGCCCCAAAGGTGTTGGTATTGACGATATTCGCTCCAGCCCGATAATAACTGGCGCCAACTTCTATAATCTCCTCCGGATGGGACAGATTCCACGTCTCCGGCAGCTCACCTGACCTAAGGCCATGAGCCTGCAGCAAAGTCCCGCTGGCACCATCCCAGTAAACTCTTTTGTTTCCTAATAAATTGAGTAGTTCTGCACCCATCCGCTTTTGCCTTTCAATCATTCATCTTTTACAGCTTCTTTATATATACCGATCACGGCTGTCACAGACTTTGAAGGAATCATCAGATATCCGTCTGTGAGTGTGATTCCTGCTTTCTTCGCCGCATTTAACATGCCCAACACTTCCGGCTGATGACTCAGCTTGAAATCTCCAAACCCCGGTGAATAGCGTGTTTTGCACAGGCAGCCTCTCCGCCCTGCCTCAAGGCGTATCTGTCCATTGATATCATCGCAAACGGCTTCCACTGCCGCGGCACCTGCTGCCTGCAGCATCGCCGTGCGCGCCATGCCTGTCACAGCCGCCTTCTTAATCAGCCGGTCCACGCCAATGCCAACTGTCGCGGCAAACACCGCCGCTTCATGACACCCCTGCAGATGCCTGCACAGATTTTTGCTTGCCACCCTCATATCACCCAACAGAAGTGTATCCGGTTCATTCTGATCAAAAACCACTGGAACCCATGCGAGAGCATACTTGGGCACAGCGGCTGCGGCCACTTGACCGATACATTCATCGATCACCTGAGCCGTCTCATCATCCGGCTGCGCTCCGCCGCGGTACCCCAGGTACCGCCAGACTTCTTTTTTGTCGATCTTCTGCTGCACTGATTGTAGTTCCGTTTCTTCAAAGTGTGATGATATGTGACAGGTTCTGCATGATCGCTTCCGCGACGCTTGGTTTGTTCATCGAGTAAACATGGATATGGCGCACACCGTTGGCGACCAGATCGATAATCTGCTCGCTTGCATAAACAATACCTGCCTGGCGCATCGCCTCCGGATCGGGGCCAAAATGATCAACGATCGCCCTGAACCGCTCCGGAACATTCGTCCCAGACATCGCAACGGATCTTGCCAACTGTTTTTCTGTCGTGATCGGCATGATGCCCGGTATAATCGGGACATTGATTCCGACATCTTTTACTCTGTAGAGAAAATTGTAGAAGATGTTATTGTCAAAGAACATCTGTGTCGTCAGGAAATCACATCCCGCCTCGACTTTCTCCTTCAGATGTGCTATATCATCCGCCTTATGCGCGCATTCAATATGCCCTTCCGGGTAGCAGGCTCCGCCCACACAGAAATCGCCGGCTCTCTTCACTTCTGCCACCAGCTGTGAGGCATATTTGTAATCATGCTCAATCTGCCCGTCCTCCGGAATATCACCGCGCAGCGCCAATATGTTTTCCAGCCCGCGCTTTTTGTATTCCTGCAGGGTCCTCTCAACAGTCTCATGCGTCGAGCTCACACAGGTCAAATGTGCCAGCACCGGCACACCTGTCTGCTGATGAATCTTCTGCGCAAGCTCCGCCGTAAACATACTTGTGCCGCCGCCTGCCCCGTAGGTCACTGAAATATAGGATGGATTGAGCGCCGCAATGCGCTCAGCCGCCCGGTATGTGTTTTCAAATTTGTCAGATGTCTTCGGCGGAAACACTTCAAAAGAGAGTGTTACCTGGTCCGATTTGATTGTGTCAATGATTTTCATAACGCTATTTCCTATTTCTCCTGATGTTTGACTTCCATCTTTTCTGCCCACTCTGCGACAGGCGAATCATCCGGGCAGATGACCGTCATGTTTTTGTACACATCATTATTGAGCAGCATCCAGTCGTCCGGCAGCTCCTCCACCTTACAGTCAACTGTCACTTTCTTCAGTTGATTACAGTACCTGACAACAGCCAGCTTCTGCCCTTCAACTTTATCCTGCAGTCCGCCCTCAAGGACCAGCTCTTCAAGATTTTCAAGGCTGGAAATCGCAGCGTTGCAGCTTGTCCCTTCACCGCCGAAACACTCGATCACCGAATCGGGGATTGTAATCTTCGTGCATGTCAAACCGTCAAAGGCGCTCGGGGCAATATAATGTACTTCCTCCGGCACCGTGAGCTCTTTGTCAGCACTCTTGCATCTGATTAATACACCGTCTCCGACAATGACCCAGTCATCCTGCTGATCGATCCACGGTGTCTTATCAAAGGCGTATGAGCCGCAGTAGACCACTGAATCCGGGATGGTGATCTCTTTGAGTGAACTGCTGGCAAATGCTGACGAACCGATCTTCTCAACTCCTTTTGGCAGAATCAGCTCCCTGGCCTGATGGCTGACGCCCACACTGCTTGCGATTTCTCTGACACCCTCCGGAACCTCGATCGTATCCACATCATCCGGCACGGAAATCAGCCGGTCCCCGACAACCTGATATCCGTTCTCATCGTAAAACAGCTCGTCAAGCGCCTTTGTCCATGCCTGATCAGACCAGATTGTCTCATCAGAAAACTTATAGATCGGATGCTGTCCGTCACTCTCATACTGATTGGTATAGAGAATAAATGGACCTGTTCTGGTCTCGCTCGTCGGCATCCATCCGACCATATCCCCGCTCTCCAGATCATAGAAGCTTACGCGGGAGGTGTGATAATACAGGATGAAACCGCCGTTATTATAGTTGCCTGCCGTTTCGTAGCCTGTATACTCCATCAGACCATACACCTGGGATTCTTTGCCTTTTGCGGCCTGCTTCGCTTTCTTTCCGGACTGAAGCAGCTCCAGATACTCCTTAGGAAAAGAGTCCTTTGACGCCTCGACAATCTCGACATCATCAGGAAGCTTTCCTTTTCCGGCGTTTTGATCCTTCACCGTATCCGGAACATAAAAAGATCCGTCTTCCTTTCGAATCTCAAAGAACGGTCCGGTCACCTCCTCGGCTGAGAGCAGTCCCGGGTGTTCTTTCAGATTCAGTTTTTCATCAAATATACGACCGCCATAGTTCTTGCTGATCTGCTCGATCGCATCTTCCGTCGGCATCTCGACTACTTCAGGTTTACGTTCCGACTGCTTGGAGCGGATGACGCCGATCGCCGCTCCGATCACGACCACCGCTGCGATCAGTGCGATCAGAAGCGGCAGCCTGCTTTTGGTCGCATTTGCCTTGGCAGCCTGCTCAGGCAGCGTATTTGCCTCATCTGACTGCGCTGAAACCGTCTCCTGCGTAGTCTCATCCTGTACAACTGCCTGCGCGAGCGGACATCCGCAGTTCTTACAAAACTTATCTGATTCCAATACTACACTGTGACATTGCGGGCATTCTTTCATAGCAAACTTCCTTTCCGAAGGCTTTAAAATATCTGCCTCCTGTGCATGTGTATTACAGGGATCTATATTTATTCAATATAAGTATACTATAAAAACTTTGGCCGGGCTCAAAATGATTTATTTTTTTTAATCAGATGCAGTTTGTAAAACTAATCGAAATTCCTGTGGACTTTACACCTTTTTTGTGCTATATTCTTTTTGTTGCGCAGCCGCAACCGTACTTGTGGAGAAGTACCCAAGCTGGCTGAAGGGGCTCCCCTGGAAAGGGAGTAGGTCGTTAGTAGCGGCGCGAGGGTTCAAATCCCTCCTT
>CADBOU010000089.1 GCA_902796355.1 uncultured Lachnospiraceae bacterium | reverse complement strand
TGCTTTCAGTTCAACTTTTGCCACTTTCGATTCCTCCTTTTCTTTATTTGATTGCCGCAATCAAATGCAGAAAAAACCTCACTACGCCCAAAGACATAGTGAGGTGTCAGTCAATTCGTATTCGTTCGAATCACTTCCTCGGCAGGCGTTTCACAAGTGAAAACTTACGTTCCTTAAAGGAACACCGGCTGTCTTCGGCAGTTAATTGCAAAGCAAATATTAACATGGTTGGTTGCGGCTGTCAAGCCGCTTAAACGCAAGGTCGGATTAAGCCTGTGTCAGCTTGAGCGGGTTAACCTTGACGCCAGGGCCCATCGTAGATGTCAGGGTGACAGTCTTGAGGAACTGGCCCTTGACAGCGGCCGGTCTCGCCTTGATCAGCACATCAAAAAGTGTGTTGAGGTTGTCCCCGAGCTGCTCCTCTGTAAAGGATGCCTTGCCGACCGGAACATGCACGATGTTGGTCTTGTCGAGACGGTACTCGATCTTACCGGCTTTGATCTCGTTGACGGCATTGGCAACATCCATGGTAACCGTACCTGTCTTCGGGTTCGGCATCATGCCGCGCGGTCCGAGGATACGTCCGAGGCGTCCGACGACGCTCATCATATCCGGTGTTGCGACAACAGCGTCAAAATCAAACCAGTTTTCTTTCTGGATCTTCTGAACCATGTCTTCTGCTCCGACATAGTCAGCGCCTGCTGCCTTAGCCTCATCAGCCTTGGCGTCCTTGGCAAAGACGAGGATGCGTACGCTCTTGCCTGTGCCGTGCGGCAGAACAACGGATCCGCGGATCTGCTGATCAGCATGACGGCCGTCGCAGCCTGTGCGCACATGCGCTTCAATCGTCTCATCAAACTTTGCTGTAGCGTTCTTCTTTACGATGGCAATAGCCTCTTCGAGGTCATAAACTCTATTGCGATCGATCTCTTTTGCGCCTTCTGTATATCTCTTTCCGTGTTTCATAACAGTATTTACCTCCTTGTGGTCCTAACGGTTCATACCTCCCACTGGTCGTTAACCTTCGACAACAACTCCCATACTTCTCGCTGTACCTGCGATCATGCTGACCGCTGCATCCAGATCTGCTGCATTCAGATCAGGCTCTTTCATCTTGGCGATCTCCTCGAGCTGCGCGCGGGTAATCGTGGCAACCTTGGTTCTGTTGGGTTCGCCGGAACCGGATTTGATATTGCAGGCCTTCTTGATCAGGACAGCTGCCGGGGGTGTCTTGGTGATAAAGGAGAAGCTGCGGTCTGCATACACTGTGATGACAACCGGAATGATCAGATCTCCCTTATCGGCCGTGATGGCGTTGAACTGCTTGGTAAAGTCGACGATGTTCACACCGTACTGACCAAGCGCAGGTCCAACAGGCGGTGCCGGCGTTGCTTTGCCGGCTTCAATCTGCAATTTGATATAACCTTCGATTTTTTTCTTTGATGCCATTTTTTAACCTCCTTGTGGTACTGGCGGGAAAATCCCTCCCACAGTTTTAAAGTTTCTTTATCTCCAGGAATGTGATTTCGACCGGAGTCTCCCGACCGAACAATTCCACGTTGATCGTCACTGATTCCTTGGACGGGTTGACAGCCTGCACCATACCGGTGGTGCCTTCCCAGGCGCCCTCCACGACCATAACCGTATCGCCGACCTTGTAATCCATCTCGATGTTCTGCGGACGCACACCGTACGGGCGCATCTCATCTTCCGTCAGCGGCACAGCCTTGCCGTCCGGGCCGACAAATCCTGTCACGCCGCGTGTGTTGCGGACGATGAACCAGGTGTCATCATTTAACACCATGTGCACCATGACATAGCCCGGGAACATCTTTTTCTGGACCATCTTGCGGGAGCCGTTTTTATACTCGGCTACATCCTGCATGGGAATGCGCACCTCAAGGATCTCCTCCTCGAGATGGCGGTTGGCGATGGTCTTTTCAAGATTAGCTTTGACTTTATTTTCATAACCGGAATAGGTATGCACGACATACCATCTTGCTTCAGCCATATGTCCTCCCCTCCGGTTACTTGATCAAAACAGCGATGCCTGTCTGCATCACCATGTCAACCAGCTTGATAATCGCCGCCAGAAGGAGCGTGACAACCGACACAGCGACCGTCTCTTTGACGAGCTGGTCGCGCTTTGGCCACACGATCTTCTTGAACTCAGACTTGACGCCTGCAAAGAAGCCGGTCTTTTTCTCAGTCTTCGCGTTCTCGCTCATTACTTTGTTTCCTTATGAATTGTGTGCTTCTGGCAGAAACGGCAGTACTTCTTTGTCTCCATGCGATCCGGATGCTCTTTCTTATCCTTTGTCGTGTTGTAGTTTCTGTGCTTGCACTCTGTGCATTCCAGTGTGATTCTTGTGCGCATGTTTTTACCTCTCTTAAATGTTATGAATATGTTTTCAGACTGCCGCACGCCGACGCGCTCCGGCACTGCCAACACATTTTTTTACAGCACAAAAAAAAGACCTAAGTCTTTTCGCGAAGTCAAATGTATCATAAAAGGACCCCTGATGTCAAGGGAAATACGCTGATTTTACAACGTTTTTTGAGATTGTTTCTCCCTTTAAAATCACCCCACTATATATAGTAGATCAGCGGCGCAAGGAATCGCCCGGGACCTGCGTTTTGATCCCGGGCGTCTGTTACTGATTAATCCTGCTCTTCAAACTCATCTTTTCCTGCTGCGCAAAGCGGACAAACCCAATCTTCAGGAACATCTTCCCAAGCTGTGCCGGGCTCGATGCCGTTTTCCGGATCGCCAGCTTCCGGGTCATACACATAACCGCAAAGTCCACATACATACGTCATTTTGATACTCCTTTCGTGGCATTCTCAATAACCTCTGCCGTTGACTCATCGCGGCCGACAATGATCCTGTCGCACATGTTGAGGAACAGTCCGTGCTCCAAAACCCCTACCATGCCGGCCAGTTTATCTTGCAATCCTATGGCGTCAAATCCTGCGCCAAGGTGAAGATCTAAGATATAGTTTCCGTTATCTGTGACAAATGTGCTGCCGTCGTCTTTCACACGCAGTACCGGCTTGCATCCCATCGCCTCGAGCTTTCTTTGAAGCTGTACATAGCCGTACTGAGCCACTTCTACCGGAAGCGGAAAAGCCCCGATCTTTTCCACAGGTTTAGAGTCATCCATAATCCAGATGACTTCTTTGGCCATCGAGGCAATGACCTTCTCGCGGTACAGTGCGCCGCCGCCGCCCTTGATGGCGAAGAAATTCGGATCAATCTCATCCACGCCGTCAATGGCCAGATCCACATGCGTAACCTCGTCGATCGTCAGCAGCGGAATGCCTAATCCCTCCGCCTGATCGCGCGTGGCAATCGAAGTCGGGATTGCCTGAATCTGAAGGCCCTCCTCCTTGATGCGCTTTCCGATCGCATTCACTACATGAAAGGCCGTCGAGCCCGTGCCCAGGCCGACTACCATACCATCTTTGACATACTCCGCCGCCTTATCGCCGGCAGCCTTTTTCAATGCATCTTTTGACATATCTAATATCCTTTATCAGTTGAAAACCAACCTTGCAGCTTCATCCTCCATCGCTTCGGCCGATGATGCCTGCAAAAAACCTCATACAGCGAACCTGACTGCAACCGGCCGCTGATCACATCTGTGCCGGTGCATCCGGGATAATCAGCGCCGCGATGATGTAGGCCAGAATACCCGAGCCGCCCATCAGAGATACGACCACCCATGCCAGACGAATCCATGTCGGATCCACATCAAAATACTCCGCGATGCCTCCGCAGACACCAGCCAATGTCTTGTTCGTACTCGACTTGTACAATTTCTTATTAAATTCCATCTTTATACTCCTTTAGCTGGGTTTCCGATACGGCTTAAATGTACCACAGGAAGGGGTTATTTTCAACATATTATCATGCAAATACAGGCGAAAACAGCGGTTGACCGTCTTCTTGCAGAGTATGGATTTCCTGTGTAGTCCTGCGTGTGGAGATTGGATTTTCTGTCCGGACGTTAGTTCTGGTTCTTTTACGATGAGGGGTTGGTCTTTTTAGTCCCGCGATTGCTCTGCGAGATCAATTTTACAGCGCTGTACTGGCTCTAATTGATCTCTTTTTCAGAGCTTTGGCTGTTTAAGATCAATATCGCATGAGCAAAAGTCGCTATATTGATCTATTTTTCAATGTTTCGGTCATATAAGATCAATACCGCATAGGCAAGAGTCGCACCATTGATCTCATGTTTAAAAAGGGCTGAATCGGGAAAAGTGCTTTGATAAATCATGTGTATCGTGGCCGTAATCGTAAAATATCAGCCTCTGACGCACTGTTTTTTCGGCTATAGAGCCGCTTGTTATGCACAGCCGAAAAAAACGAAGGAATAATAGCAGGATATTTTCGGTTCAGGCGGATACTGCCCTCGATTACCGAAAAAGAATTGACAAAACAAGCAAAAATTTACGGTTGAGGTTTTTATTGATCGTATTTACCGAAAACACCATGCATCAGATGCCGCTGACTAATCTAACATCTCCCACAACTCCTTCTCTTTGCTTTTTACAGGAAGGTTTAGTATAGTTGACATATATAATTGTGCCTGCTTTCTCTTTTTAAGAGAGATGGTGCATACCGGAGAAACATATTGGCAAATGGAGCGAGACACATGTGGATTGCAGATCAATGGAATGATTATGAAGTACTTGATGCGAGCGGCGGCGAGAAGCTGGAGCGCTGGGGCGGCTATATCCTTGTGCGCCCGGATCCGCAGGTGATCTGGAACACGGAAAAACAGGATGCGCGATGGCACCACCCGAACGGCCATTATCACCGCAGCAAAAAGGGCGGCGGCTCCTGGGAGTTTCACAAACTCCCGGAGGACTGGACGATCGGTTACAACGCCGGTGCCTCTGATCTGACTTTCCGCTTAAAACCGTTTGCCTTTAAGCATACCGGGCTCTTTCCCGAACAGGCGGTCAACTGGGACTGGATGACCGGAAAAATCCTCGCAGCCGGGCGGCAGCTGAACATCCTCAATCTTTTTGCCTACACAGGCGGTGCCACGTTGGCCTGCGCTGCGGCCGGCGCAAAGGTTGTACACGTTGACGCCTCCAAAGGCATGGTTGGCTGGGCCAAGGAAAATGCGGCGCTCTCCCATCTTGCGGACGCCCCTGTCCGCTGGCTCGTCGATGACTGTGTCAAATTCGTCAAGCGCGAAATCCGCCGGGGACACCGCTATGACGGCATTATCATGGATCCGCCATCCTACGGGCGCGGACCGGGCGGCGAAATCTGGAAGATCGAAGACACAATCTTTGAATTGCTTCAGCTTTGTGCACAGCTGATGGATGAAGACTCGGTTTTCTTCCTTCTTAATTCATATACAACCGGCCTCCAGCCGGCGACCATGGGCTATATGCTCAGCACTGCGCTGCGCAATGTCAGCAAAGACGGCCGGGTCTCCTCACATGAGATCGGTCTGCCGGTCACAGACAGCGGCCTTATCCTCCCCTGCGGCGCCAGCAGCCGCTGGGAACGCTAGTCTGCGCCAAAACTGCTGCCAAAGCAAGCCAAATCCAAATCACTATCAAAAAACAACAGAGAAGCCCCCTCATGACTTCGCTCTTTTATTGTAGAAAAAGACACAGGCTTTACTCAGAGCCGTAAAAAACGCCGGTGTTTAGGCCGCGTGTTCTGCGGCCTTATGCACTGCTGCGTTTTTTCCGGAGCAAAAGCGTTACTGAGTAAAGCCTGTGTCTTTATACTTCTATCAATCTGCGAACGTTATGCGTACAGCCTGGCGGCCTCTGCATTGGCTTTTTCGACGAGCTCATCCTCATCGATATTGACCAGGCGGCCATCCTTGACAACGATCTGTCCGTTGACAATCGTGTAAGCTGTCTTGCCCTTATATCCGACTGTACAGAGCATCGCGGAAGGATCGCGGTCCGCGGCGATCAGCGTCTCCTGATGGCGGTCGATCATAAACAGATCCGATGCCTTGCCCTCTGCCAGTGAGCCGAGCTCATCGCGGCCGATCAGCGATGCACTTCCGACTGTCGCCATTTTCAAAATATCATAGCCTGTCGGCGCTTCGTTGCTCTTTTCGAGTCTGTGGAGCAGGAAGGAAACGCGCATTTCCTCGAGGAGGTTGCTTCCGTCATTGCTGGCGGAGCCGTCGACGGCCAGACCGACTTTGACGCCCTTGTTGAGCATCTCCGTGATCTTGGCGACGCCGGAGGACAGTTTCATGTTGGAGATCGGACAGTGTGCCACACCGGTTCCGGTCTTTGCCAGGAAATCCAGCTCCTCATCCGTAAAATGAATGCCGTGCGCATACCAGACATCCGGACCGGTCCAGCCCAGGCGCTCCATATACTCAAGCGGGCGGATGCCGTGGTTTTCAAGCATGTAGTTTTCCTCGTCCTTCGTCTCACAAAGATGTGTGTGCAGACATACGCCCAGCTGACGGGCCAGCACCGCTGACTCTTTCAGAAGATCAGCAGATACGGAGAACGGCGAACACGGTGCCAGCACAACCTGGCGCATTGCATAAGGCTCTCCTGTGTGATAGGTCTTGACCAGTCTCTCGGAATCCTCCATGATCTCATCGATCGTCTGCACCACAGAATCCGGCGGAAGACCTCCGTCCTTGACGGACAGATCCATGCTGCCGCGGGTTGCCACCATACGGGCCCCGATCTCGGCAGCCGCCTCAAACTGCCTGTCGATCAGTTTGCCGGCTCCCTCCGGAAAGACATAGTGATGATCGACACTCGTCGTGCAGCCGGTGAGCAGCAGCTCTCCCAGCGATGTCAGCGTACTGTAGTGGATGGTGTCCTCATTCAGGTTCTTCCAGATCTCATAGAGATATTTGAGCCACGGGAAGAGCTCAAGATTCTGCACATCCGGGATGTTGCGTGTAAAAATCTGATAGAAATGGTGATGTGTGTTGACAAGTCCCGGATAGACGATCATGCCTTTTCCGCTGATCACTTCCGGTGCGGTCCACTCCTCAGAGTCATCACAGGCCGTCACGACCTTTTCGGCCGTCCCTTTCGATGTGATCCCGTTTGCCTGCCAGCGTCTTTTGCCGCGCACCCCGACGATCTTTTCGCCATCAATCAGGATATCCGCCTCTTCATAGACATAATCCTGCGCATCACAGGTGACAGCAAAATCAGCATTTTCAATTAGTAATGTGCCTCTTTTCATGTGTACACCTCCTGTATCATATAGTA
>CADBOU010000088.1 GCA_902796355.1 uncultured Lachnospiraceae bacterium | reverse complement strand
TGGATGGGTTCCCGAGTGGCCAAAGGGGGCAGACTGTAAATCTGTTGGCTCAGCCTTCGAAGGTTCGAATCCTTCCCCATCCATTAGCACGCTAAGTGCTCATATAGCGGGGTGGAGCAGTCTGGTAGCTCGTCGGGCTCATAACCCGAAGGTCATTGGTTCAAATCCTTTCCCCGCAAGCCCAGATAGCTCAGTTGGTAGAGCAGAGGACTGAAAATCCTCGTGTCACTGGTTCGATTCCGGTTCTGGGCATATTTAAAAAGACTGTCGCATTGGATGCGGCAGTTTTTTATATATGTATTGCCTAATAGAATCGTTTGCTGTAAGGCTGCTTCAGTGCCGTCATAAGATATGGAGAGGAAGGGGCTTGACCTCTTGACAGTGTGTTATATAATGGATAGGAAGCATAAAAACTATGTCTATATTTTACGCTGTGCGGACGGCACCTATTATACCGGGTGGACAACCGATCCCGCTCACCGTCTGGAAGTTCACAACAGCGGTAAAGGCGCGAAGTATACGAGGCCGCGGCTGCCGGTTGAGATGGTGTATCTGGAGGAATGTGATTCCAAAGGAGAAGCGCTCAGCAGAGAGTGGCAGATCAAGCACCTTACCAGACAGGAAAAAGAGGAATTGATTGATTCATATAAAGGAGGATATCATGGCTGAACTTAACATCACAAAAGATATGCAGATTGGTGAACTCCTTCAGGTTAGCCCGCACATTGCGCCGATCCTGATGGAAGTTGGCATGCACTGCCTTGGCTGCCCGGCATCTCAGATGGAGACACTTGAGGAAGCTGCAGCTGTTCACGGCCTGGATGCAGATCTGCTTGTTGAGAAGATCAATGCATTTATCAACAAATAATCAGATATAAAATGAAAAAAACAAAAAGCCGCTCCGTGATTGGAGCGGCTTTTCTTATGGGTGAAAATGGTTATGATTTCTTTTTGGATGGCGCCAGTGATGCCAGTGTCTCAAGGGCATTGCCGGCGATGATCAGACGGTTGTGCTCTTTGATGTAGGAGACAACTGCTTTGTCATTTTCCTCCAGGGCTGCATACTCGGAGAGCATATTGCAGGCGCGGTTGAAGCTGAGCTCATTGCTTCCCTTCTGGAAGACAATCAGCAGATAACAGGGAGACTGCTCATCTTTGTACAGGCTGGAGCTGATGTCAAAGAGTCCGTCAAAGACAACGGCCGTCTGGATGACCTGCTCAAGATTGTCAAAAGAAAAGATGCAGCCCGGCGCTTCTGCCGGCAGCGGATCCTGTCCTTCGCCGTAGACAGATGAGCGCAGCTTCTGGATAAAATGCGCAATCGAATCCGCACCGATCAGCTTGCTGAGCGGTGCATCTAAACCTGTCGGCTCATCGGACTGGCCTTCCTCTCCTGCCAGACGTGTAATCGTAAAGACTACCGCATCTTTAGCAGCCGGTGCTGTCTCAATCATCAGAGACATCCCGTCGACATCAAAGCCGAACTCCGCGGCAGCCTGCTGGACCATATCCTGAAGCAGAAGCTTGGCCTTGGCAGAGTTGGTAATCAGTTCACTTATCTTTAAATGACGATCCTGCAGATCAGCCAAAGTGACTGTGCAGCGGATCTGATTGTCATTGATTTTTTCAATCTTCATAATATCACTTCCCTCTTTTGTAATAGTATAATCAATCCGCTTCGGGGTGTAAAGGGAAAAAGAATAAAAACAGGAACCATCTTTATGGTGACGCAGGCAGTCATTCTTGGTATAATAAAAAGACTGGAGGTAAGAGATATGGCAAAAAACAAGTCACATAAGAGACGGAAACGCCGCGGATCAGGAATTTACATCCTGATCATTGTGTTGCTGCTTATCTTTATCGCTGGCGTTATTATTTACAGCCGATTAGGATTTTCCAAAGAAAAGGCAAATCTGAACGATTATTTCAGCCTGAGCTACGATGATCAGGCGGGCGTTGTCATTGACAATGCTGTGATGGGCGCCAAAGGGATCGTCAAGGACGGAGTACCTTATGTCGAGTACGAAACAGTGTCTGACTATATCAGCAGCCGTTTTTACATCGATACAAACGAGAAAGTTCTTCTCTATGCACTGCCGGACAGTGTAATCCGGATAGAAGAGGGAGCCAAAGAGTATAACAACGGGACGGAGGATGTCTCTGTCGATTATCCGATATGGATGATCAATGCTGAAAAGCCGTATATTGCTCTTGATTTTCTGGAGCAGTACAGTGCGGTTAAGACCCACTTTGCTGAGAATCCGAACCATATTCTGATGGTGACGGATTTTGGCGAAGTCCAGTCGACCAGTGTCAAGAAGGATACACAGATCCGCAAGCTCGCCGGCGTCAAGAGCCCGATTTTAAAGGAGCTTAAAAAAGGAGAGCATCTGACATGGATAGACACCGTGGACGACTGGTATCATGTGCGGACCGATGATGGATTTATCGGTTATGTGCCGCAGAAGCACCTCTCTGAGCTTAAAAGCGAGAAGATAAGCTGCGAGTTCGTCGAGCCGCAGGTGACGCATCTCCTTGAGCAGGATAAGATTTGTCTGGCTTTTGACAATGTGACAAACTCTACAGCTAATGACATGCTGGAGGAGAGGCTGGCCAATACAAAAGGCATCAATGTGCTGGCACCGACCTGGTTTGTGGTCAAAGACACAGCCGGAACTATTGAATCGATTGCTTCAGCTGATTATGTGCAGAAGGCGCATGATAAGGGCATGCGCGTTTGGGCCACTGTCCGGGATTTTGATTCGGAGAACGGGATCAATTCAAATGATGAGACGTATCAGCTCCTCTCCAGGACATCGGTGCGCGAGAAGCTGATTGCCGGGCTGATCGAGCAGGCCAAAGCTGCCGGGATTGACGGGATTAACGTGGACTTTGAAAAGGTCTCAGCCACATGCGGGACGTCCTATATCCAGTTCATCAGGGAGCTGTCTATCAAGTGCAGGGCAGAAAAGCTGATTCTTTCTGTCGATAATTATGTCCCGAAAGCCTACAATGGCCATTACGGCCGTAAAGAACAGGGGATTTTCGCCGACTATATCGTCATCATGGGATATGATGAGCACACATACGGAGATGAAGAGGCCGGGTCTGTTGCATCCTATGACTTTGTCGAGGAGGGCATTGAGAAGACAATCGCAGCTGTCGAGCCTGAGCGCGTGATCAATGCACTTCCGTTCTACACCCGCATTTGGGAGGAGAGCAGTGAAGGGCTCACCTTTAAGGCCTACGATATGGCCGGAGCAGCGGCAGCAGTGGAGAAAGCCGGCGCAGAAGCTGTGTGGGATTCCGCGACGCATCAGGATTATGCAGAGTGGACTGACGGCAGTACGACATATAAGGTCTGGCTTGAAAACGCAGCATCAGTCAAAGACAAACTCGCTTTAATGAGCGACTTTGAGCTGGCCGGTGTCGGAGGATGGAGACTGGGACAGGAGACAGCGGATATCTGGCCCCTGATTCAGGAGTATTTGGCAAAATAACAGGAGGTTAAGGCGATTGCGCATCAGGCATATACCGGGAAGTGATGAAGAAGTAGCGGCCTGTCCTGTGACCGTGGCAGAGGATACCGCCGGCGGTAAGGACTGGGAGACAATATTTGGCAATGATCATCCGATCCGGCTTGAAATTGGGACAGGAAAGGGGCAGTTTATCGTCTCGATGGCCAAGAACAATCCGGATATCAATTATATTGGGATTGATCTGTTCACAGATGTTTTGTGCCGTGCCGTGCGCAAGTGGACCCGCGATGAGGATCATCCGG
>CADBOU010000087.1 GCA_902796355.1 uncultured Lachnospiraceae bacterium | reverse complement strand
TGCCGGGTGCGTGCACTGCAAAGTTATGGGCAGGAGGTACAAGAAGCCTCTGCAGGACAGCGGTGCGCACTCAATCTTCCCAAACTTAGTGTGGAAAAATGTGCGCGGGGCAGTGTGATCGCGCCGGCTGGGGTGATAGAACTTTCTCAGTTTTTAAATGTCCGCATCCGGCTGTCAAATCATTTTACCAGACAGTTAGAAAGCGGGATGCGTGCACATCTTTTCGTTGGAACGGCACGTGTGCTTTGCCGTATATATTTGTTTCGAAACGATACATCAGGATATGCGCAGCTGCGTCTGGAAGAGCCGGTGTGCGTGCTGGCGGGCGATCATTTTATCCTTCGGTTTTATTCACCCCTTGAAACGATTGGCGGAGGCGTCATTATTGAAGCAAATGCACGGCGTGCCAGGATGAGCGATGTGCGCATCTTAGATCATATTAGACATCTGGAAAAGGTCATGAATGGTCTTGAGAGTAAAGAGGATTATCCTGAGCGCAGACATGACAATCAAACAATCCAGATTCCGGAAATTCCTGTTCAGCACAGGAAAGCAGCAGCTTTTTTGCTTAAATGTTTTGATCAGGCCGGGTTTCAATTTGTTTCTGTCAATGCTCTTGATTTATCAGCCTTTTCAGGGGTTAATGTTGATCAGACACTCAAGCTGCTGGAGAGAAGAGGTGAGATTGTCAGACTCGACACCTATCATTATACGACGAATGCGAATGCTGAAAAGGCAGAGAAACTGGTCATCAGATACTGCAGAGAGCACGGGGAGCTTTCGACCGGCCTGTTGCGTGATTTGCTTGGCTCAAACCGTACAAGCGCGAGGGCGCTGCTCGAATATCTGGATCGTAAAAAGATCACAAAACCAAAGGGAGGCGCAGCATTACACGTTTTAATACAGTGATATTTGAAGGTACATCTTGACAAAGAGACCTCTTTCAGAGTACACTCTTTTGGTAACTGAACATGAGCTAGGGGAGCTTTTGCTGAGAGTGTGCTTTGCGGCACAGACCCTTAAACCTGATCCGGACAATGCTGGCGCAGGGAAGCAGCAAATCAAGATGAGCAGCTTTGATATAAGCTGACGTCTAACTCCCCTCCTTGCAGTGTAAGGAGGTATTTTTATGTCGTTTTTTGTCAACAAATCAGTCGATGAATGGGGCGGAGTCGTCTATACGCCGACCGTCGCCGGGTTCACAGCACTTGTCATCATCATGCTGGCTGTATTCCTCTTGGGCGTCGCTCTGTTCGGAGGAAAGAGGAAGTTTTCAGCGAAGCAGCTAGCTTTCTCAGCTCTGGCCATTGCGCTGGCTACCATAACTTCAGCGATCAAGATTATTAATATGCCGATGGGCGGAGCGGTGACTCTTCTGTCGATGCTGATCATTTCACTGGTCGGATATTGGTTCGGACTTGGCGCAGGACTGACAGCAGCCTTTGCCTATGGCGTTTTACAAATGGTCATTGACCCGTATATCATCTCTTTTCCGCAGATGATGGTTGACTATATCTTTGCTTTTACAGCTCTTGGTCTTTCCGGCGTCTTCTCCAATGCGAAAAAGAACGGTTTGACAAAAGGGTATATCCTTGCTATCCTCGGGCGGTATTTCTTTTCCTTCCTGTCCGGATGGATCTTCTTTGGCGTGTATGCAGCGGACTATGGATACAAGAGTGCGGTTGTGTATTCACTGCTCTACAATGGTGCTTACATCGGAGCAGAGGCTGTTATAACGTTGATTATCATCAATATTCCGGCAGTGAAAAACGGATTGGCGCGTGTCAAGAAATACGCGACAGAGTAGCCCACCTGCCAGTCAATTTCATTTGTTTAGTATATAAAATCGGTCGTAAGGCCGATTTTTTTGTGCCTGAAAACATATTGTTTGGAATATCGAGGATTAAAAATGGAAAAAGTAAGGAATATCAACATTGGTTGTTAGTAAAACAACCGAAAAAGTCATGTGAACAAGATAAAATACATATCAAACTGTATTATTATGCAAATCGCATAATAATAGCAGACGCTGTATCCGTTTTGGCGTGAAATTGATGAGGGTGTTATGAAACAACAGTTTAGCCTGAATAAATGGAATAATAAATTCGTATCAATCGCAGTTGTAATAGTGGTTTTCTCAACATTGTTTCTAAATGCGTGCGGAGTACCTCAAACCAGTGCGGTTCAAAACGTAGAGACAACAACTGTAACTGATGACTATAAGAGGTCGGTAGAAATTCCTCAGGAGGTCACCAGGATTGCAGCCAGTGGTGCAGCTGCTCAGATGATCCTGATGCCCCTTGCTTCAGATTTGCTGGTAGGACTGACATCCAGCCCCAGCACGCTGCAGATGCCGTATTTTCCTGAAGATATGTGGTATCTTCCAACTTTTGGACAGTTTTATGGCAGTAAATCCAGTCTAAACGTGGAGGCGTTAATTGATGCACAGCCGCAGCTGATTTTTGACCTCGGCGATCGAAAGAATTCCGGTAAATCTGATATGAATGACATTCAGAAGCGCACGGGCGTGCCGACGCTGTTTTTTGAAGGCAGTCTTGAGGCACTCCCTGAAACATACAGACAGCTCGGACAGATTCTGGGCAGAGAAGAAGAGGCTGAAAAGCTGGCTAAATTTATTGAAGACACAAACGCGATGGCAGTGGAGAACAAAAAAAAGATTCCGCCTGAAAAGGTGTACAGAGTGCTCTACGGGACAGGACCGACAGGACTTGCCTGCAATGCGTTCGGCTCTTCACAGGCTGATGTGATTGATATCGTGGGCGCTGAAAATGCCATTCATCCTGCTGAGATTACAGACCGCGGCGGCGGTACGGTAGTCAGTCTGGAAGAAGTATATAAAGAACAGCCGGATGTGATCATTCTGGCTAAGGGAGGCCCCTACGAACAGTTAAAGACGAATGAGTGGTCGGGATTGGATGCTGTCAAGAATAATCAGTATTATGAGATTCCGGATCTGCCGTACAGCTGGATGTCGTCCCCTCCGTCAGTGAATCGGGTGCTTGGCGTGTACTGGCTGGGCAAACTTCTGTATCCCGAGTATTACGATTTTGACATGGTGGAAAAAGCACAGGAGTTTTATCAATTGTTCTGGCATTATGATCTGTCTACAGAGGAAGCAGAGGAAATGCTTGCCAACTCGGTGCTTAAGCAATAGGTTTAGAAGGTTTTGTTTGATGAAGAGCAATAAAGGGATGAGCCCCGAAAACAGGCTTTACCGCGTCAGATTTATTATTTTGCTGGTTGTCTTTATCGGCGTCATTCTGATCTCAATCTGCATGGGAAGATATTCTGTATCTTTAAAGGATGCGGCAGCTATCTTGAGGGCTGATTTCTTGTACAGACTGCGTGACTTGCAGGACTGGCTCAACACGCATCTTCACACAGCGATCAATTTCGGAATTGCAGAGCCGAAGGCGACGTGGACACAGGGTGCGGACAATGTTTTTCTGCAAATCCGCTTGCCCCGTATCATCGGTGCACTGCTTGTCGGATGCGCACTGAGCATGGCGGGCGGTGTCTATCAGGGAATGTTTCGTAATCCGATGGTATCTCCGGATATCCTTGGAGCATCAACAGGTGCAGGATTTGGCGCAGCTGTAGCTATTCTGCTTGGCGCAAACTATGTGATGATTACTGTGTCATCATTTTGCTTTGGTTTGCTTGCCGTGGCTCTGGCGTATCTGGCAAGCCGCTTCGGGAAGTTTAATGAAATATTGGCCATGATACTTGCCGGAATGATCGTGTCATCGCTCTTTTCGGCAGGAACATCGTTTGTCAAATTGGTTGCTGATACACAGGAACAGCTCCCGGCCATCACATACTGGCTGATGGGAAGTCTGTCTTCAATCAGGTCTAAGGACGTTCAGTTTATTGTTATACCGATAGCGATCGGCGTGATTCCTCTTTTCATTCTCCGTTGGAGACTCAATCTTCTGACTGTTGAAGATGAGACGGCCAAGACAATGGGTGTTAATACTAAAATCCTACGGCTGATCGTCGTCTTTTGCGCGACACTTCTGACTGCAGCGAGTGTGTCGGTTTCCGGTATGATCGGCTGGGTTGGGTTGGTCATCCCGCATTTTGCGCGGATGTTGTTCGGCTTTGATTATCGCCGGCTGATTCCGGTAACAGCACTCTTTGGTGCCGCTTTTCTATTGGTAGTAGACGACATAGCCAGAGTCGTGACGACAGGAGAACTGCCGCTTGGTATTCTGACTTCATTTGTTGGTGCTCCGATTTTCTTTTATCTGTTGGTCACTGGAAAGGGGCGCTATGCTTGAAGTAAGAAATCTGTCATTTTCATATGGAAAACACCAGGTGCTGAACGATATCTCATTCACGCTTGATCAAGGTGAGATGATTGCCGTATTAGGGGCCAATGGTGCAGGAAAGAGTA
>CADBOU010000086.1 GCA_902796355.1 uncultured Lachnospiraceae bacterium | reverse complement strand
TGCGGACAGTGAATATCGAAGTGACCGTGAACGGAGAATTATACAAAAAGGAAGTTCCCGTCAACAAGACATTGCTGCGTTTTCTGCGCGAAGACCTCTTTTTAAACAGCCTCAAAGAAGGCTGTAACGAAGGTGAGTGCGGTGCGTGCACTGTGATCGTAGACGGCGAGCCCGTCAATTCGTGCCTGGTTCTGGCAGCTGAGATGAACGGCAAGAGCGTGCTGACAGCTGAAGGGCTGGCGACAGACGGCCGGCTGCATCCGCTGCAGGAAGCATTTCTGGAAGCCGGCGCCGTGCAGTGCGGCTACTGTACACCTGGTATGTTGATGAGCGCTGTGGCTCTGCTAAATACATACCCGCATCCGACAAGAGACCAGATCCGCAAGGAGATGGAAGGCAATATCTGCCGGTGTACAGGCTATGCGCGGATCGCAGATGCGATTTTGCTCGCTGTTGAAAAAATGGACGCCCAGGAAGCGTCAGCGTAAGCAGGTAACGATAGTAGACAAGTAGAAAACATATTAGTAATCCTTTGATTTATTGTTTTACCATGGAGAACAAATGTGTATTCTGGATGAGAGGCACAGGAGATAAATCATGGCTAAAAGATCAAACAAAGAAACACTCAGATCAGAAGTAATCAAATATATCATTAAAGGAATCGGTGAGGGCAAATATAAGCTCGGTGAGCGCATCGTTGAGACGAAATTGGCCAAAGAGCTGGATATGTCCCAGGCGCCCGTTCGGGAGGCTGTGCTGGAACTGTCTATCATGGGGGTGCTCGAAGAGCGCCCCTATGCCGGTTCGTTTGTCAGGAAGCCGGACCGCGAAGAGGTGGACAATCACTACAAGGCACGCGGTTTGATCGAATCCTATGCAGCTTTATTGGCTGCGCAGCACAGAACGCAGGAAGATCTCGAACATCTTGAACAGATACTGGGGGAAATGAGACAATGCAAGGAGTTCGAAGATTTTGTCGATCTGGATCATGATTTTCATGAGACCATTATCGACGCATCCGGCAACAAGGTCCTTAAACGTCTGTGGACATATGTTTCAGCTTATGAGCTGACCTACCAGACTATTGTGTTGGCCAACAAGTGGACTCTAATCGGCCTGTACGATAAACATAAACGCCTGTATGATGTGCTCAAATCAGGCAATCCGCCTGCAGCTGAGGCAGAGATGTTCCTGCACATCGACGGATTCCGTGTCGGCGTGATGGATACGATTGACAACGAAGATGTCGAAGAAGAAAAAAGCAAACTGACAAGACACGTCGTTTAATGCAGGTGGCCTTTTGTCATTGAAATTATCACAAAGCATCCCGGAAGTAGATACACATACCCATACAGTCATCTCCGGCCACGCATGGAGCACGGTGACTGAAAACGCGGCAGAGGCGGCGGCCAAGGGGATGAAAGGCATCTGTCTGACAGAGCACGGCCCGGGAGTCCCGGGCGGGGCGCCGGTGTTTGCGCCGCACAGTCAGCTGATGATCCCGGAAACGGTTGGCGGTATCCGTATATATAAGGGGATGGAAGTCAATATCATGGATATTGAAGGGAATCTTGATATCCCCGAAAAGCAGCTTCAATATCTTGAGTTTGGTATCGCCAGTTTTCATGCTGGCGGCAGTACCGGTATTGTGGCCGGGACCGAGGCCCAAAATACAGAAGCCTATATCAAGACACTGCAAAATCCATGGATTGACACGATCGGTCACGCTGATGAGCCGCGCGTCCCGTGCGATCTGGAGGCTGTTGTGCTCGAAGCCGGCCGCCTCGGCAAACTCATTGAGCTGAACAACAAGCGCGTTCCGTCCGGCGATACAACCGGAACCCGCGCAGAACAATATGCGCTTCTGTGTAAAAAGCACAATCAGCGCGTGTGCGTGGGAACCGATGCGCATTTTCATACGATGATCGGCGATGCCAGCCGTATGCTGGCGATGCTGGAGCGCATTGATTTTCCGCCTGAGCTCATTGTCAACCTGACCATGGAGCGCTTCGAAGGCTATCTGCAGGAGCGAAAAGAGAGATTGAAAGCATTTAATATTTGAGATTTGAAATTATACAAACCGCTGTATGACTCCATGCAGCGGTTTTCTTTTGTTTATGGGAAAATCACAGCTGATCATCTTCGAGAAGTGCTTTCTAATAATGTGGAGTTTTCTGGATTGATCTTAATCTTCTTAATCCTGCTCTGGGAGATCAATCAACATGGAAAACTGCAGCAGAATCGCAGCCGGCAGCGATGGAGCACAGCTTAAATAAAGAGGACTATACCCTCCATCCAGCCTAAAAACACGGAGCTGCTTTCGCGCCGGCCATCTCCTATTTGCCACTCAAAAACCGTCTGTTCCCACAACACAATCCGTTCATAGATGTAAACATAAAACCGCTCAAAATGAACCGGCGGGCGCGCAGAGCAAACATCAATTTACCTGCCTTTCTTTATAATCGATTAAATTTCATAAAATTTTTATAATAATCGATTATAGAAGGCCTTTTTCGGGTGTTTTTCGCTAAATAACCCTGTATTTTTGCTATAATTCGTTGACAATAATCGATTATCGCACTACAATGGAGACAGATGTGAATGACAAAATATCACACACCTATGCAAATTCAAATCCGTACTACGGACACCTTACACACATAAGATGAAAGGAGAAACATAATGGCTAAAATCAAAGTTGGAGTAGCGGGTTACGGTACAATCGGACAGCGTCTGGCAGACGGTGTCGCCATGCAGGATGACATGGAGCTCGTCGGCATCGCCGATCTTGCCCCGACACTTTCCCTGCAGGCTCTGCGCGAGAGAGATATGATCGGCGCAAACGGCGTGAAGTATGATCTCTATCTGGTAGACGGCGCTGACGAGGCAGCTTTCGCAGAGAAGAAGATCCCGGTAGCCGGCTCTTTTGCAGATCTGTGCCAGAAGGTTGACATCATGCTCGACTCAGCTCCGGGCGGTGTAGGCGCAGCTAACAAGGCTAACTACTATGAGAAGTATGGCGTCAAGGCGATTTTCCAGGGCGGCGAGAAGAACTCTGTTGCAGATGTCTTCTTCCACGGCTATGCCAACTATGAGAAGGGCGTTGATCAGGATTACCTGAAGCTGACAAGCTGCAACACAACAGGCCTGATCCGTTCCGTTGACGCACTCGACCGTGAATTCGGCATCGAGAAGGTAGCCATCACCATCATCCGCCGCGTGGCAGATCCGGGCGATTATCACCGCGGACTGACAAACGCACTGCAGATGGACAAGGCTCCGTCTCACCAGGCAGTTGACCTGATGACAATCATGCCGCACGTTGAGGCAACAGGTATCCTGGTTCACACACCGGTGACACACGGCCACATCATCACAGTTCTTGCTACAGCAAAAGACGGCAAGAAGATCACAAAGGAAGAGGCGCTCAAAGTCTTCCAGAAGCATCCGCGTATCCGCGTCGTATCCATCGATGAGGGCTTCAAGGGCAACGCTTCACTCTTCAAGTATGCACGTGATCTCGGCAACCGCCGCGGCGATATGTATGAGATCGGTCTGTGGGAAGACTCCGTTGTTGAGTCCGGCAACGACATCATGTACGCCATCAACATCCCGCAGGAGTCTGTAACGATTCCGGAGACGATCGACGCCATCCGCGCCGCTATGGGCATGCAGAAGACCAGAGAAGAGGGTACAGCTGCAACAAACAAGAATCTGGGAATTGGCAAGTTCAAAGAGATCTAAGAGCAGGAAGGAGAATATCACGATGGATAAAGCCCGTGCATTATGGATCTATGAAACAATGTGCAAGATCCGCGCATTCGAAGAGAAGGCTTACAAATTATTCGAGGAAAACAAGCTGCGCGGTTCTGTGCACCTGTACACAGGAGAAGAGGCGTGTGCAGCAACAGTCTGCTCCACGCTGACAGATGATGACTATATCACAAGTACACACAGAGGCCATGGCCACTGTATCGCCAAGGGTGCGAGACTTGACTATGCGATTGCCGAGCTGATGGGCAGAGCAACCGGTTACTGCAAGGGACGCGGCGGCTCCATGCACATCGCTGACCTTGCCAAAGGCAACCTCGGCGCAAACGCGATCGTCGGCGGCGGTATCCCGATTGCAACCGGTGCAGCCCTTGCGATCAAGATGCAGAAGAGACAGAACGTAGCAGTTACCTTCTTCGGTGACGGCGCTTCCAACGAGGGAACATTCCACGAAGCGATTAACTTCTCGGCAATCCACAAGCTTCCCTGCATTTTTGTCTGCGAGAACAACGGCTTCGGTATCTCCGTACCGACAGAGCAGTCCACAGCAACTGAGGATATCGCAGACCGCGCAGCCGGCTATGGCATCCCGGGATATATCGTAGACGGTTATGATGTCTTTGATATCGACGAGGCGTTCATGAAGGCTAAGAAGGACGCGCTGGAAGGCAAGGGTCCGTCTCTGATTGAGGTTAAGACATACCGTTACCGCGGACACTGGACCGGCGATCCGGAGCCCTATCGCTCACGTGAAGAAGTTGATGCATGGAAAAAGAAAGATGCGATCGACCGCTTCGAGAAGGAAATTGTAAAGAAGAGATGGGCGAGCAAGAAGGCCCTTGAAGAGATCAAGGCTGCCGCTTATGACGAGATGGAGAAGGCCGCTGAGTTCGCGATGAACAGCCCCGAACCCGATCCGGCTCATCTGATGGACGATGTATT
>CADBOU010000085.1 GCA_902796355.1 uncultured Lachnospiraceae bacterium | reverse complement strand
GTGATTTTACCCTTGCCTTCATCGCCCCAATTGGCTCCTACAACTGCTTTTACCATTTTAAATCATCTCCTTATACTGTTTTCTTACTTACTGTCGGCTGCCGGCGTCACATCGGCAGCCTGATTGGCCGGGGCTCCGGCCGTTTTGGCCTCCCTGGCAGCGGCCTTCGCCTCTTTTTTGGCCGCTTTCTCATCCTTCTTGACAGACCTGCGCGCATCGTGCAGATCTGCGATCTTCTTCATCACAAGTTCCATTTTATCCCGATTCTCGTATACCTCCCACATGCAGATCAGGTCGATCGATGCAAGGAGCAGGATCAGCGGGTAATCCGCCTGCATGATATTTGATCCGATCGCGCACAGAAGCAGCGTCGGGACAAATCCGCCGACAAAGACGCTCCAGGTGAAAACCGACTTTTTCATGTTGGTCTGCGCCGCCGCGTACGGGATCAGGCCGTTTGGCACGATCGGAACCATGCACGCGAGCACCACCACGATCCAGGGGTCGCCCTGCTTGAACATCTCAACGAGCTTGGATCCCTTTTCATCCACCAGTCCGATCCTGGTGAGTCTCTTCTGAAAGCGCCGCGCCAGGACAAATACCGTGAGGTTTGCCAGGCAGTACGCGATATGGCAAGTTGCAAAGGCCTTGAGCGTCCCGGCCACCATGCCGCCCGCGATGTGAATTGGCGGGGACGGCAGCACAATCGAGAGGATCTGCACGAACTGAAGCAGCGCCAGAAGCAGCAGCGTCTGCCAGCTGCCTCCCTTGGCGAGAAACACCTTCAGCGCCTGTGGATCACCGTTTTTGAGCGCTTTCAGACAATCGGGGAACGCCAGGCGCATGCCCAGATAAATGACCCCCACGACCAGCGCGATCATCAAGATAAATAATAAAATTTTTACGAGTTTCGGATGTTTCATGTCCCCCTCATTTTCATGTGGAATGCCTCCCGCCTGCATATCCCCTTATCAGTGCGGAATCACCTGACTGAAATGAGCCTGATGATAGATGTCCGTAAACCGGTACATTGCCCACGCGTCATCGACCAGCTCAACGTTGCTGATCTCGGGCATCTCTTTGCCGATCACCAGCTGATCACCGATCATGTAGCTGTCCTCGTACGTTCCGTCGTAGGTATAGTAATCCGCGACAAAATCAATTGTATCGCCCTCAGCAAGCTCAGTGACATTCTTCGCGGCAACCTGCACCTCGTCTTCATTGTAGAGGTACTGTGCGCCCTCGATCCTGCCGTCCGGATCATCCTTTGTGAAGACGACGATCAGGTTTGCCTTCTCTCCATTTAACAGAACCGGAATATGACCGCGGATCGTGTAGTCATCTTTATCGCCGACCGTGCTCTCATAGTAGTAGGGCACTTCCTGTCCGTCGACAGCGATCCATGTGTTGTCAGTGGTTGCGACCAGCTCACCGTCATCGTTGATCTCAAAGACATTGTCAAATCCCATCTCAACAAATCCTTCACCGTCATCGATGAACATATTTAACTCGAGATCGGTGACAAGCGACCACTGTTCATCGGAGAGCTTCATGGTGTAGCTGTCGCCATCCTCTTTCCAGACAAGCCCGGACTCATCAAAGAAGTTGTTCTCGACGATTTCACCGACAGCTTCATCGGTCAGTTCCTCGTCCTTGAGGTACTCGGTGTTTGTCTCATCCAGACCGTCGATGTTGCTGCGCCCGCCCATTAAGGATCCGAGAAGGCTGGCCACATCGCCTGCGCTCGCAGAGCTCGATGCCCCGGAGGAGCTTCCCGCCTGGCCAAGCAGTTCAAAGAGCGATCCCATCGGGGAAGCTGAAGACGATCCGCCAAATGCCGCCTGTCCGCCGGTCTCAACCTTCGCAAACTGCTTGATGCACTTCGTGTAATCATCGGACATGCCGATCTGATCATAGACCTTCGCGATCGTATCAACGTTGCGCATGCGCGCATACGGGAAGTAGATCGACAGGCCGAATGAGTTTGTCATATCGGACGATGCCTGATTGTATTTGACCGCAGAGAGCAGCGCTTTGGAAAGTGCTGTGCCCGCCTTGGTATCCATGTTCTTGGCCAGATGGATGCAGTCAACCTGGTCAATCCCCTGTCCTCGTGCAAACTCGCGTGTCTTGGTGCGGGCTGCTGTCACAGTCTTGTAGTTGGCCGTCTCATCGCTCTTGGCCTTTGTTGTCGCCGTGATCATCTTGCTCGTGTCGCTCGCAAATGCCGAGAGTTTATCCGGCACTGTCGCCGACAGCTCTGCAAGGTCAACAAGCGAAAGAGTCGTCGACTGTCTCGGTGCCGATTTCTTGCAGGCCGCTACGAAATCATCACAGATGTTCTTTCCGACCTGAAGCGTAGACATCGAGGGATCTGCCTCGAGCTTTTTAAGCCAGTTTGTGTAATACCAGCCGACGCCCGGCTCGGACTCCTCAGAGGCGATCATATAATCCGCGTAATCGCTGAGTACCAGACCCGTCTCAACCGTCGCCATCAGGCACGCATCGAATCCGATAAAGTCAAATGTCACGCCGCCGTTTTTGAGCGCTGTCTGGATCTCTGCCAGATCCATCGAGCCGGCGCGCATATTTTTCTCATCATAGCCATAGCCGCTGATCGAGCCGCCGCCGTGATCCCAGAGAATCAGTTCATTGCGGTTTGCCGGGAAATTCTTGGCACAGTACTTGATGAACTTCGTCAGATAATCCGGCGAGGTCATCGCATCTGTTCCGTAATTGCTCTCCAGGCGGACCATCTTGCCGTCCTTGAGCTGATAAATCTGGTTCACCTGGCTGCTGATGACGTTGTTACGCCACTGCTTGCAGCCGCCGGTGAGTACGATAATATTGACATGATCACCCGTCTGAGCCTGCAGCATCTCATTTAAATCAGATGTCGCCATCGATGCGCGGGACTCAAGGTCCGTGCCGCACATATATACCATGATCGTGACATCATCCTTGCCGTTGCCCTTGATCTTGGTGCGCTTGTCGGCTGCCGCCTCATCAACGCTTTCATCTAATACACCGACGTTGGACTTGCCGAGCCATCCGTTATAGTTTGCGGATGAACTGGTGTTGCCGCCGGAAAACGAGCTGCCCATGCCGCCGCCAAGGACGCTCTGAAGCAGATCAATACCGGTCGATCCCGCCTGGCTGCTTGTGTTGCTGGAGCCGCCGGAACTGTTGCTGGAGCCGCCGGAACCGCCGCCTAGAAGGTTGCTTAAGAATCCTTTGCCGCCGCCAAAGATCAGGAACGCCGCCAGGATCACGAGCAGGATCATGAGCTTGGATCTGCCGCCGCCGGAACCGCCGGAGCTGCCGCCCGAACCGCCGCTGGGACTGCCATCACCGTTCAGGTCGTAGGTATTGTTTCCGCCATTGCCGCCGTTGCCGCCTGAGCCGCCCGCACCGAGCAGACTCCCCAGCATCCCGAGACCGGAACCTGCACTGTTGTTTGAGCTGTTGCTGGAGCCTGATCCCGAGCCGCCAAGAAGGCTTCCCAGACCGCCTAATGGGTTGTTGCCGGATCCCCCGCTGTTGCTTGAACCGCCCGAGCCTCCTAAAAGACTGCCCAGACCGCCCAGCGGGTCATTGCTGCTCCCGCCTGAACTGCCGCCAGTCAGCTGCTGAAGAGTATTGATCCCCTGGATAATATCGCCCAGATCGCGGTCTCCATCCTGACCATCGCCTTTCGGTCCATGGCCTTCAAGCGTCTCGCCCTCATCACGGCCTTTGCCGTGCACATCTTCGCGTCCGTCCTGACCAGGTGCGCCCTGGCCATCACCCATCTTTCCGCTTCCGACCGGGCCCGTCCCGAGTCCGTCACCGCGGCGTCTGACGCCCTTGCCTTTTCCGCTAACTTTCTTTTCTCTTCCGGTTGGTCTGTCAGCCATAATGGAACAAACTCCTTTCTGCCAGATAAAAGAGATCTGTTGGTTCTCTGATCTGCCTTTTTATTTATCAGAAAAATCAATAGAACATACTAAACCCACTTTAACTATTATATTTTACATGCATAATCATTGTAGTGCAAGAAAAAAGAGCCATGTACGCTTTTGAATTTAAAAGCACTCATGACTCCATTGGCATACTGTATTTTGTTCAGATCAGATCTGCGGCAATGCATTCGGCCTTTTTGGTCAAACCAGATCCGCGACCGTACATTCAGCCTTTTTGGTCAAACCAGATCCGCGACCGTACATTCAGCCTTCTCAATCAGGTCCCCGGGTTCAAGCTCAATCTGTGCGCCGACCTTCCCAGCGCTGACAAAGATATGTGATGCTGCATCTTCAGAACCGTCCGGGATCGCCGTCTCATGAATAAACGTCTGGAAATGCTTCTTCATCCCGATCGGCGAGCACCCGCCGTGCACATATCCGGTAAGCGGCAACAACTCCTTCTGCTTGATCATACTGATTGCTTTTTCTCCTGCTGCCCTGGCTGCTTTCTTGAGATTAAGCTCCTCGACAACTGGAATGACAAAGACATAGTATGCGCCGGACTTTCCGCGTGTTACAAGCGTCTTAAAAACCCGCGCCACATCTTCCCCGAGAATCCCTGCGATTTCCTCCCCGCTCATCGTTGGGTCCGCCTTATAAAAATGCGCATTATAGTCGATCTTCGCCGCATCGAGCAGCCGCATGACATTTGTCTTTTCCTGTTTTTTCATGACCATGATTATAACAGTTTTTCCACCGGACAGCAAAAGAAATAATATTATTTCTTTTTAGCTGCTCCTGTTTGCCTGGCCAGGCCGAAACCGTCGAAAAGTGTCGAAAAGTGTCGATTTTTATCGACTGTTCTTCTGGAATGGATTGATATATGATAGATGGCACAATGCTACTTGTACACTTTTCTTGCAACAATTATACACTTCAAGCAGTGCACTTAAAAAACTCTTTTTTATTCTTGATTCTATGCTTGCGATTGTACATTCAGTAGTGATCAAGTCCTTCGTTCAAGTATTTTCAAAAAATACTTGAACGCCATAAGATATCATATGTATCTGTACAAGCAAAGGAGTTTTATATGGCTCTATATGAATCCGAATTACAGAGAATATTGAAATACTATTCAGATATTGTCCAATTGTACAAGCAGACCATCAATAAAGCGCCTCAAGGCAGCTTAGTCTGGCAGAGTAATCGAGGGAAAGATCAGTTTCTTCATCTTTACAGTGTGAACGGGCAGCGCATCCGCCATGGTATCAACGGCGACATTCCTCTCCAGCGGGCGCTGGCACAGAAGGAATTCGCGCGTAAGGCCCTGAAGATACTAGAGCCGAATGTCGAGTCTTTAAGACGGGCGATTGATGGGATCGTGCCGTTTGATCCGAATGAGATTTTGGAATCTATGACAAAAGGATATGCGCGGCTCCCGGAAGAGTATTTCTTTGACCGGGATCTGCTGAGTATTGATCTGCATCTGGAAGGAGAAAAGGATGCGCGTATCAGAAGACATCAGGGCTGGGAGGATGAAGAATTTCATCAGAGCAATTATCACGACGAGTATAAGACAATCAAGACATCGCGCGGTGAAATGGTGCGGTCAAAGTCAGAGGCGCTGATTCTGGAGCGGCTCTACAGCGAAAAGATAAAAGTTCACTATGAGCATGTCCGCTATATCAATGATATTAAGATTGTTCCGGACTTTACGTTTGAGGGGCGTGACGGCAGGCCGTTTTTCTGGGAGCATGTCGGGATGCTGGACAATTACAAATATGCAAGGGACAATTATGATAAGCTGAGGCGCTATTATCACGCAGGAATTGTGCCGGGGGATAACCTGATTCTCAGCTTCGAACGACATGGCGATATAGATATGGAGATGATCGATGCCATTATCCGGTGCGAAGTTCTGCCGAGATTATAGTCTACGACACATCGCCACTCTGCGCATGAGCATCCTGCGTGCCACCATCCTGTGCGCTGTCGTCCTGCGGACCATAGAGATACTCGATCAGGGCCTCTTTATTCATCTCCATATCGGGGACAAGGACATCCATCTCATTGATGCGCTGATTGGTGTAGGCACCGTCGACCGGCAGACGGTAAGTCTCGCGGTTGATGGTCATGTCATCGGTAATCACAGTGTAGACATAGCCGAGCATCTGGCGTCTTGTCAGATCGGTGGTGAAATAGGGGAGGATCGACTTGGCCACGCGCACAATCGTGCCGAGGTCACTCTTACGCAGCTTCGCAAAGGCTGTCATCAAGACCTTTCTCTGCCGCTCTGTGCGCTCATAATCTCCGTCACCGACATAGCGTGTGCGCGCATACATGAGGACCGCTTTCGGGTCCATGCTGTTCATGCCGGCTTTAAGATCAGTGCGATCCAACTCATAATTGAGGTAATCCGCCTCCTCCTGCCTGAGGTAAATATCCAGATCACCGACATTGGTCATCGCCTTGATAAATCCCGCGAAGTCCACCTCGACGTTGCCGTCGATGTGCACACCGAAATCCTCCTCAATCGTCTGATCGAGAAGATCCATTCCGCCCAGAGAGTAAGACGAATTGATCCGGTTAGACTCATACCCCGGGATCGGCACATACATATCGCGCATGAGTGAGACCAGCGTGATCTTACCGGTCTTTTTGTTGACACTGCAGATGATCATGGAATCCGAGCGCTGCCGCTCCTCTCCCTCGCGCTTATCCTGTCCGATGAGAAGGATATTCTGCACGTCTTTATCCTTCATGACATCCTTGTCGGCGCTCTTCCATGAGTCCTCATCAGACTTCTCTTTCTGTGTCTTATCATCTTGCGCCGTGCCGGGCTTTTCGATGCGGCCGACACCGCCGAGCAGGGAATTAAAGAACAAAAAGGCCCCCAGCGCCGCGATCAGTACGGCGCCCAGGATCGCGACAATCGCGATACGTGTTCTTTTGATTCTGGTTTCTATGTCCATGTGAAATAATCCTATTGTTCGTAGTGTCCGCGGCAGGAGGCGATCAGCAGTTTCCCATCCTTAATATCAAAGACCAGACGGTTCTTCTGATCGATCCGTCTGCTCCAGCCAGAGCGATATTTCAGATGCTCCGCTTTCCCTATGCCCTGCACCCCGCTGCGCTCAATATCTTTAATCAACTGGTTAATCTTTCTTAATGTCTTTTTGTCCTGAGACTGCCAGTATAGGTAGTCGTCCCAAGCCTCATCAGACCAAACTTTCTCCATTGCTTAGTCCTCAATCAACTCGTGAACCTGTCCATAACCAGCATCCAGCTGAGCGAAGGCACGATCCAGTTTGTTAGAATATTGCGCATTACGAATCATCTTTTCCATCTCATTATAACGGTCAAGACTTAAAATAACGACATTACGATCCTGCTTCCTGGTCACCACGATCGCCTCGTCATTGTCAGAAACCAAATCACAATACTCTTTCAACTTGTTGCGCACTGTTGTATAATTTGCTGCCAACATGACTAGCGCCTCCTTTCTGTCAATAATATTGTACAGAATTAAGGACAGTATGTCAATCTTGTTAGAAATCTGATGCCGTACTCCAGACATCTCCCCTCACAAGATATTGCGAACGGGACGCCCGATCGGGCGTCCCGCTTGTCTTTCATGTTTACTTGTTACTGTCTGAACTGCTGTGATCAGGCTCTCGCTGCCTCACCCTGCTCTTCGTCCGTATCAGTCGTCTTCTTGGAGAAGATCGCCAGGAGCGCTTCGATTGCCAGGATGATGACCATCACGATCGTCCACTTATCGACCATCTGCATCTTCGCTGACATATCCTCTGTCAGGATGAATGCTACGACTGATCCGATTGCCGGGATAAGACC